>JAPLXF010000013.1 GCA_026396205.1 Candidatus Moraniibacteriota bacterium
TCGGTTCGAACTTGCCATTGCCTTTCTAAAAGACGCCAACCAAGCCGAAAAATACGCTCAACAAGAAAATCCCGAAAGGATTCGGGATTTTCTCAAAAAGATTGGTTCGAACTTCCGCATTGCCGACCGCACTTTGGTTTTTGATTTCAAAAATGCCTTCAAAATAGCGGAAAAATACCATGCCGAGGCGCTTTGCGCCGAGGCTGTTTCTTACGATTTCACAAAAAGTGAAAATTGGCGGAGAGGGTGAGATTCGAACTCACGGAACCCTTTCAGGTTCGACAGTTTTCAAGACTGTTCCCTTAAACCACTCGGGCACCTCTCCATATTTTTAAAAACTGATACCCTCTAATTCCTGGGTTTCTTTTGAAACCCTTGAAATGTTCATCCGCATTCCAACTACTCGGGCACCCTTCCATTTTCTATATACAAAATACCACAATAGCATCAAAAAGTATAATTGTAAATATGCTAGATATAATAAAATTTGTGCTTTATAATTATTAAGGAGTATAATAAGTTCAAACTTATGTATATCGGCTTCGAAGGAAAAAAGAATAAGGAAAAAAATAAAGAAAAGAAGAAAGAGGGCAAAAACAAGGCGGACAAAGCCGATGAATTTTTTGCCAAGTCCAAAGCGGCGGAAGAAAGGGAAGAAGCGATTGAAAGAGAAGTCAGTTTTTCTCAAGAAGAAGAAATAACGATTGAAAATGCTTTACATCAATGGCAGGCTGTGGAATATGAAGTCTACCGGGCCGACCCCAAATGGTATCTAGTTATGATTCTGTTGCTTTTGGGCATCGTGGCTTATGCGGTTTATACCAACAGCCCTTTGATGGCGATTACCTTCATTCTAATTGGCGTTCTGGGCTATATTTTTTTCCACCGCGAACCGAAAACACTTACTTTTTCCATCACCAAAAAAGGCGTTTGGGCCGGCAAAGAACTGGCGGAATTCGAAAAAATTGATTCCTTTTGGATTTTTTACGAACCGGAAGATATCAAAGTTGTCAGCTTTCGCATGAAGGGCCGGCTGATACCCTATATCCGCATTCCGGTCGGCGGAGAAGAGCCGGTCAAACTGCGCGAAATTTTAATCAAACATATTCCGGAACGGAAGCAAAAAATGGGTTTTGTGGATAAATTCGAACAAATTTTGGGAATATAATAAAAAATAAAAACCGGAGAAATAAAAACCCCCCGCTAAAGCAGGGGATTTTTTTATTGTAATGTGTTTAGTAACGACTGCCGCCGCCAAAGTCCCTTCTCGGTCCGCGGTCTCTCATTCTTTTTTTATTGCATTCGTAGCAATAAAGTTTTCCGTAAGTGCCGTCTTCTTTCTGAGTCGGTTCAAAAGGGAGTTTGTCGATGGTCGCGCCGCATTCGGAACAAGTAATGTTTAACGCTGTAATGTCAAACATTTGCCGTTGCGGGCGTCCGTTGTCTTGATAAGCCATTTAGAGTATTGTCACCTGCCTTTCTAGTCCCGCTGAGCGGGATTTTGGTGACTGTTACTCGTACTAGCTTATCCTAGTTAAACTTAGATAGACGCTAATTGAAATACATTCACCTATAATAATGTTAACATAAACCGGCAATAAATGCAAGCGGAAAGGGTGGGATTTCTCTCGCTCCGACTCGAGCCGGGGCGTTGCGCGCTCTCGCGCCCTTCAAACCCCACCGCAAGCCAAATCTTTGGTTTGCTCCTTTTCCTCGCTCGATAAACTCGCTGCGGAAAGGGTGGGATTTGAACCCACGGAGCCCTTGCGAACTCAACACCTTAGCACGGTGCCGCTTTAGACCACTCAGCCACCTTTCCATGTTGTCAATCTATAAAATAAAGTTTAGCAATATTTTACTGAAACATCAAGACTGTTTGAGATTAAATTTTTTACTGCTATAATTAAATTTGTTTGCCAATATTGAAATTTTATGAATTTTCTCAGCAATTTTATTAAATCAGCCAAACATACCGGTGCGGTGGCGCAATCGTCGAAATTTTTGGCCCGCGAAATGATCAAGCAAGCCGATTTGAACAATATCCAAACGATTGTCGAATTGGGTCCCGGCATGGGCGCCATTACCAAACAGATTATCGAACGGATGCCCAGCGGCATCAAACTTTTCACCTGCGAAATCAATGGGGATTTTGTCAGCCATCTCAATAAAAAATTTCCAGAAGCGGAGCATATTCATTCCGGCATTGATAATTTAAGCCAGTTGCTTTACGAGCGAGGAGTGGAAAAAGCCGATGTGCTGATTTCTGGCATACCTTTCACAAACTTCAAGAAAAAAGAGCGAGAAAAAATGTTTAAATCCATCCAAGAAGTTATGCATAAAGATTCCCGGCTAGTGCTTTTTACTTATTCTCCCATCCGTTTCGGATCATTTTTTTCCGCGTTTCAGAAAGTAAATATTTCTTATGTTCCGCTCAATATTCCACCGGCCTATGTCGTAACATTGAGAAAAAAATAACCCCGCACCAAAGCAGGGCTTGGTACGGGGCAAAGGCCCCGCACAAAAGTTGGAATTAGTTAGAGATAAAGGTTAAGAGCACTAATCTCGGTGATATTTTTCGTTGATCCGGAAACGGCTGGCATAGCGGGAAGGGCGCTGTTTTATTTGGTTCTCTTTATTTTTTTAAGCGCATTTTTTGACCTAGTTTTTTTAAGATTAAGAAGAAAAATGACCACCAAAGATACGGCTATTTCCAATGTCAGTTTAAGCTTGCGGCAAGGAATACTTTTGGCGCTGCTGGCGGTCGGACTATTGGCACTGCAAAGTTTTAGGATGCTGGTCTGGTGGGACGGATTATTTTTACTGGCGGGGATATTTTTAATAGAACTGTATTTTTTATCCCGTAACTAATTTTTTATAAAAAAATAATCAAATTTCTAATCAAAACTCAATGTCTAATGGCAAAAATTTGGGCATTGGATATTTTATTAGAAATTAGATATTAGAAATTAGTAATTTTAAGACTTATGCCCAAAGAAAAAGAAGTAAAAACTGACGGCGAATATACCGCCAAATCCATCCAAGTTTTGGAGGGTCTTGAACCGGTCAGAAAAAGGCCGGGGATGTATATCGGCGGAACTTCTTTGGAAGGCCTGCATCATTTGGTTTGGGAGGTGGTCAATAATTCCATTGACGAAGCCATGGCCGGCTTTTGCAAAAATATCGAAGTGAAACTTTTGCCGGATAATGTGGTGGAAATTTTCGATGACGGTCGGGGCATTCCGGTGGAAAAACATCCGCAAACCAAAAAATCCACGATAGAAACTGTTTTAACGGTTCTCCATGCCGGCGGCAAATTCGGGGGTGGGGGATATAAGATTTCCGGCGGGCTGCACGGCGTGGGAGTTTCTGTTGTCAATGCGCTTTCAGTTTGGACCAAAGCGGAAGTTCAAAGGGACGGCAAAATTTATACGATGGAGTTTGAAAGGGGCAAGGCCAAAACTAAGGATCCGAAAGTGACTGGAAAGTCTAAAGAAACAGGAACGACTATTTCTTTTCAAGCCGATCCGCAAATTTTTCCGGAAATAAAATACAGCTGGGAAAAAATTCTGGGCTATGTCCGCCAGCAGGCCTACCTTACTAAAGGCGTAAGCATTAAAGTTTTTGACCAGCGGGAAAAAGAAAACGAAAAAGCCTATGGGTTTCTTTTTGACGGCGGGCTGATTTCCTATGTCAAATTCCTGAACCGGGGCAAGGAAGTGAAAAATGAAATGCCTTTTTATGTCGAAAAGAAAGTGGAAGATACAATCGTGGAAATCGCATTACAATATACGGAAAGCTACAAAGAGCATGTTTTTTCCTTTGCCAATAATATCTGGACGACCGAAGGCGGCATGCACGAAGCCGGTTTCCGGACGGCGCTGACCCGAGCCATAAATAATTTTGCCCGCAAAAATAATTTTATTAAAGAAAAAGACGAGAATTTGACTTCGGAAGATCTGCAAGAAGGCTTGACGGCAGTTGTCAGCGTGAAACTGCGCAACCCGCAATTTGAAGGCCAAACCAAAGCCAAATTGGGCAACGGAGAAATTAAAGGCATTGTTTCCAGTGTTACTTCGGAAGCTTTGGCGGAATTTCTGGAAGCCCATCCGAATAACGCTAAAGCGATTTTGGGAAAATGCCTTTTGACAGCCAAGGCGAGAATTGCGGCGCGGGCCGCCAAAGATGCGGTGATTCGTAAAGGCGCGCTGGAGGGTATGACCCTGCCGGGAAAATTAGCCGATTGTTCTTCCAAAGACCCGGCGGAATCGGAACTCTATATCGTAGAGGGCGACAGCGCCGGCGGTTCAGCCAAGCAAGGACGCAATAGAAAATTCCAAGCTATTCTGCCATTGCGGGGGAAACTGGTTAACGTGGAAAAAACCACTCTGGATAAAGTAGTTAAATCTGATACTTTAAAACCGATTATTATTGCTTTAGGTGCCGGCATTGGCGACAGTTTTGACATTTCCAAATTGCGTTATCACCGGATAATCATTATGGCGGATGCCGATGTGGACGGTTCGCATATCCGGACTTTATTGCTGACTTTTTTCTACCGCTATTACGAAGACTTGCTTAAAAACGGCTATATCTATATTGCCCAGCCGCCGCTCTACAGGTTACAAAGTGGCAAAGATATCAGATATGTTTACACCGAAGAGGAAAAAAACGAAATAGTATCAGCTATGAAAAATCAAAAGGCAAAAGTCAAAAGCCAAAATGAAAAGTCAAAATCCAAAAGCGTCGATGTTCCAGAAGTAGTTATGGAAACGGATGAAAGCGAATCGGAAGTTGGTGAAAAAATAGCCGGTATTAATATCCAGCGCTACAAAGGTTTGGGAGAAATGAATCCCCAGCAACTCTGGGAAACAACTATGGATCCGGAAAAACGGATGATGCGGCAGGTAAAAATCAATGACGCCGAATCAGCCGACCGGACTTTTGATATTCTGATGGGCAATGAAGTGGAGCCGCGAAGAAGGTTTATCCAGACGCATGCGAAAAGCGTGAAGAATTTGGATGTTTAACCCCCACCACTTTTTTCTATGCACTATGTCTTAGCACTTGGAAACGAAGTTTCCAAGTAAGCAAAAACTTCTCCAACGGGGCTGTGGATAATTTCATGTATAGTTAACAGG
>JAPLXF010000049.1 GCA_026396205.1 Candidatus Moraniibacteriota bacterium
AATTACTCGTTGCTAATATAAGTGTGTTTGTTGTTACCGTCCAGCGTGATTACTTTTTCATTTTTTCCATTGGTTAAATTAAAAAAACGCAGTGAAATATAGCGCGCTTTCAAAAGCGACTGGGCAGCCTTAAGAATATTGTGATAAAATTCTTTTTCTTTGCTCTTGGTAATCTCCGACCGGTCGGCCAAACCCAGCGCAATCGCCATCAGAATATCCACTTTGCGGTTGACTTCCCCGATATAGTGGAAGGTTTCCAGAAGATCCTTGGAGGTTTTTTGCAGCTTTTTCTGATTTTTTTCTTTTTCTTTCTTTTGAAAAAACAATTCCCGGTCTTTGATGAGAAAAATGGAAAAACCGATTACTCCCAGAAAAAAAATGAGAACCTCCTCCAGATTCTCCTCGGGTAAAAAACCAAAACCATGCTGGACGATATCCGGAACTAAAATTGCTATTACAAAAATGAGGAAGTAAAGCCAATACATAATTCTATGGCTGGATAGAGCCTCCTCCAATTTCTCCGCCAGCTTGCATTATTTTTTGTTCGCGGGAAAAAATAAAAATATAAATGATTTCCAAAATTCCCAGAGTGTTGACAATTAGCAGGACAATAAACCAGATTTTATCTCCTTTTTTGGCCGCTTTCCAAAGCGCCCAGCCTTTCCAGGGAATGGTCCAGATAGCTGTTAAAATAATGATTAGCGTCTGAATTGGAGTGAGATTAAGAGACATATTTTCTAGGTGATGAGTTATTACAATTAGCTTCTCTCAAAATTTCATTTGTTTAATTATAGCGGCTGACAAAGATTATGTCAAAGATGGCTTAAAATAAGGAAAAAATAAGCTTTTTAGCTTCTACAAGACTTCTTTCATCCAAAATGGATATGGCTATAATTTTTTTGTTTTTCTCACCCAAAATTTTCATTTTAGCCTTGATTATTTCATCGCTGAATAAATCGCTTTTGGTCAGGAAAATTATTTCCGGTTTTTGGGAAAGTTCCGGATTGTAATTTTCCAATTCTTGGCGGACAATTTTATAATCTTTCAATAAATCTTCCGATTCCAGCGAAAGGCAATGGACTAAGACTTTCGTTCTCTGAATATGCTTTAAAAATTTTATACCTAAACCCTTGCCTCGGGAAGCGCCTTCAATCAGTCCTGGGATATCGGCTAAAATCAGCCGATCCATAACTCCTAAATTGGGTTCGAGCGTCGTAAAGGGATAATCAGCCACTCTGGCCTTGGCTCGAGTCAACTCATTCAGCAAGCTGGATTTTCCGGCATTAGGCAGACCGACTAGACCCACATCGGCAATCAAACGAAGCTCTATAAAAAATTCGAAGTTTTCTCCCAGTTTTCCTTTTTCGTATTTTTCCGGGCTGGTATTTACCGGGGAGCGAAAATAAAAATTTCCCCGTCCGCCGATGCCACCTTTAGCCGCTAAAATCGTTTCACCGACTTGGGTTATTTCAAAATCTTTTTCAGTGGTTAAATTATGAACAACCGAACCGATGGGCACAGTCAGAATTAAATCTTTCCCACCGTGTCCCGTGGATTTATCGCCTCGCCCGTCTTTTCCATCTTCAGCATAATAATCCCTTTTGCGCTTATATTTATTCAGCGCCGTCAAATCCGAAACGCCTTGAAAATAGACACTGCCGCCCAATCCGCCTTTCCCACCGGTCGGCCCCAGTGACATTTTGACCTTGTTAAAAGCCACCACGCCATCTCCTCCTTGCCCAGCCTGAACTTTAATTTTTACTTCATCGGTAATCATAAACAATTATGTAATTGTACTAGAAAATCCAGAAATAATCAAAGCGCTCTTGATTTTTAACTAAATTAATATTAAAATGAAAAAAGGTTAAAATTTTGGGGAGTAGCTCCGCCAAAGGCGGACAAGCAAGCGGCCCCGCACCATTTGATAAGGTGCGGGGTAAATAAGGCACAAGGTGGCGCCTGTCCCGCTTAAAGTTCCGAGATCGTCTAACGGTAGGACGGCAGGTTCTGGTCCTGCTAATCTTGGTTCGAGTCCAAGTCTCGGAACTTTGTGCGGGAGTCATAGCATGCGAAGGTCCGACTCCTTCCTCCCCAACAAAAAACATTCCCTAAAGAATGTTCTTATTTTTTCGAAATTCGTTATTTAGATTTTCAAATACTTCCGCATCGCAATCACACTACTGACAATTCCCAGCCCGGCCCCCAGTCCGGCTTCAATGCCAAAAATAACCAAAAATTTGGAAAAATAGAAAGATAAAAGCATATCTTTGGAAACAACACTGGAAATTTTCGGAGACATAAATTGAATGGTGATGTAAAGCAGAATCATGGAAATCAGCGCCGCCGCGATGCCGTAGATAACACCCTCAAAAATAAACGGCAGGCGGATGAAAGAGTTGGAAGCTCCTACCAGCCGCATTACTTCGATTTCCTGCCGGTGGGCGTAAATTGTAAGCCGAATAGTATTAAAAGTTATAAGAATGGCAATCACCGCAAAAAGAATGCCCAAACCTAACCCCACCCGGCGCACAGAAGCCACAATTTGGTTGAGCCGGTCGATTAGTTCCTTATTTTTCCCGTAGTTTATTTTTTCAATTTCATCCTTGAACTCTGATTTATCCAGATGGCCGGCAATGGAGTCATATTGCCCGGTATCATTGGCTTTCAGTACCAGCGAGGCCGGCAGTGGATTTTCTCCAATTACTTCCAAAGATTGCAAAATAGCCGGATTATCCGCATTGTTCTTTTTGAAATCGTCCAGCGCTTGGTTGCGCGAAACATAATCAACGGATTTTATGGCCGGCAGTTCACTGGCAATTTTATCTTTTATTTCCAAGATTTTGGCTTCCGGCGTATCCAATTTAAAATAGACACTGACATTCACCCGCTCTTGGACGCCTTTGAGCAGCCCATCAATCGTAACTGTGGTTACGTAAATCAGCCCCATGATATAGAGTGCCAACAGCATAATACCGACCGAAGCTACGGTTAGCCAGCTGTTGCGCAAAAAATTCTTGATGGCTTCGTTGAACGTCCGGGCAATGATAAGAAACAT
>JAPLXF010000062.1 GCA_026396205.1 Candidatus Moraniibacteriota bacterium
ACCCAGCATATCCGCGCCTATCAAGTCAGAAAAAAAGGTAAAATTATTACTTTCGTCGACACACCGGGACATGAAGCTTTCAGTGCTATGCGGGAGCGCGGCGTCAGCATTGCCGATATCGCTATTTTAGTGGTCGCCGCCGATGACGGCGTGCGCCCGCAAACCAAAGAAGTCATTGAATATCTTTTAGCCAAAAAAATTCCGACCATTGTGGCCATCAACAAAATTGATAAGCCGGAAGCTAATATCCAGAAAGTCAAACAGGAGCTGGGAGACAACAATATCTTAATTGAAGAATGGGGCGGACAAGTTTTATGTTCCGAAGTCAGCGCTAAAAAAGGTGCTGGCATCGACAAGCTTTTGGAAAATATTTTGCTTATTAATGAAGTGGAAGATTTTAAAGCTATCTCAAAACGGGACGCATTGGGAGTAGTTTTGGAATCCCATTTGGATCCGCAAAAAGGGCCGGTCGCTACCATTCTCATTAAAACCGGAACTCTCAAGGAAGGCCAGGATATTTTTGCCGGCAGCGCTTATGGACGGGTGCGGCGCTTGGAAGATTTTATCGGCAAACGCCTGAAAGAAGCCGGGCCATCGACGCCGGTCAGCCTTATCGGGCTTAATACCACTTCCAATACCAACGACATCCTCCAAATTGCCGGCGGCAAATCTTCGGCCCGCTCCCAAGCTGGATCGGCCAATGTCGGATTATTTTCTGCCAAAGAAGGATTGACTTCGCAGAATATGCTCAAAACCATCAATGACGAAAAAATAAAAAAATTAAATATTATTCTCAAAGCGGATGTGCAGGGCTCGCTGGAAGCCATCCAGCAAATTTTAGGTGAAATCAAATCGGAAGAAGTGGCTATCAATTATATTGACACCGGCGTCGGCAATATCACCGAATCTGATGTGCGCTTGGCCCAAAGCGCTACGGCCGTAGTTTTCGGCTTCAATGTGGAAACTACGCCGGTCGCCAAACGCTTGGCGGAAGCCGGAGCAGTCGCCATTAAAAATTATAAAATAATTTATGAGTTGATTTCTGATATTAAAGAAAGGCTGACCGCCATGCTGCCGGAAATTATCGAGCGCGAGGATTTTGGAAAAATGAATGTGCTGGCCATTTTCAAAACCGGCAAAAAAGATATGATAGTCGGCGGCAAAGTTACCAAAGGAAAAATAGTCAATAGTTCTTTAATCGAAGTGGAAAGAAACGACCAGATTATCGGCCGAGGAAAACTGGCCAATCTCCAGCAAAACAAAGTGGATGTCGATGAAGTATCGGAGAATAACGAATGCGGCATTACTTTTGAAGGCGAAACTAAAATCAAAACCGGCGACACCTTGCTTTGCTATCGGGAAGAAGTCAAGAAACAAAAACTGTAATTATGAGCAATCGGATTGAAAAAATAAACGAGCTTATCAAGCGCCACATCAGCGAAATTATCACCCGGGAAATTAATCTCAAGCCGGGTGTTTTTGTGACTGTAACCAAAGTTGACACAACTCCCGATCTCCGCTATACTCGGGTGTTCGTCAGTATTTTCCCGGAAAAAGAAACAAACTATGTTATGGCGACTTTCGGCAAGGAAGCGTATTCTATGCAAGGAATCCTCAACAAAAAACTGTCGATGCGGCCTCTGCCCCGGATAGAATTCAAAGTCGATCTGACGGAAGTAAAAGCGGATGAAATAGAAAAAATAATCAAACAGTTATAAAATGCGACTCAGTCGCATTTTTGATAAGTTTTTAGTGAGAATATTTTTATCCCACACCTTTCAAAAACCTCGTGGCTTATTATAAGGATAAATAAATTAAGTAAGTTATTCCTATAAAGTTTAATATTTTGCAGGAAGGTGAGGGATAAAAAATATTCGAACGGCATTATGAATAGGTTTTCCCAAGAATTCAATACCTTAAATTATGTCATCAAAAAATCCGATGATATTCTTCTTTTTGCCCATACCCGGCCGGACAGCGACACTGTCGGATCGGTTTTGGCTTTGCAGGAATATCTTTTGAGCTTGGGTAAAAAAGCAGACATCGCCTGCTTTGATCCGTTTCCGGAATATCTGAAAAGCCTTGTTCATGAAAATTATTTTGAATTCCCAGCCCATTTGGATCTTAAAAAATACAAATTGATTATCGCTTGCGACGCGGTAGAACGCGGTTTTGAAAAAGTGCGTAATGAGTTTTCCGAAAATCAGGTGATTGCCATTATCGACCACCATCCTTACATTTCAATGCCGGCGGATATAAAAATTTCGGAAACAACTGCTTCTTCTGTCTCGGAAATGCTTTACGATTTTTTTACACATATTGATTTCCCAATTTCCAAAAAAATGGCCACTTTTATGCTTTTGGGAATTTTATACGACACTAATATGTTCCAAAATTCCAATACTTCTCCAAAAACTTTATCCGTCGCTTCCGAACTTATGAAAAAAGGCGCTCCCTTAACTAAGATTGTCGAGACTCTTTTCACCAATAAAAAAATCTGCACCCTGAAGCTGTGGGGCAAAGCTTTTGAAAAAGCCAGAATCAATCACCATAATGGAATGATTGTGGCAGCCATTACTTTAAAAGATATTGAAGATTGTGAAGCCAACATGGATGATGTTTCCCAACTTTCAGAAATCCTCAATACCGTTCCGGGAACCAAATTTTCACTGGTGCTTTCCGAACGGGAAGGCGGAATTGTTAAAGGCAGTCTGCGTAGCGAAGAATATAAAAAGGTGGATGTGGCCAAAATCGCCGCTAAATTCGGCGGCGGCGGGCACAAGTTAGCCAGCGGTTTCGAAATCAAGGGAAAGATTGTAGAAACTAAGGAAGGATGGAGAATAATATAAATTTCTAATGTTTAATACCTAATTTCTAATGAAATTTTAAATTTAAACATTGGGGTTTTTATTAGAAATTGGAAATTTTAAATTAGAAATTTGAGATGCTTTAATAGAAACATAAATCTTTAAATTATGCTAAAATATAATTACATAGTTGAGGTTTAATATTATGAATATAGGTTGCCATGTATCCATCGCCGGAGGAATCTGGGAAGCTCCCCAAAGAGCCGCCGATTTAGGCTGTGAGTGTTTTCAAATGTTCACTCGCCCGCCCCAAGGCGGCAAAGCGCCAACTCTCACAAATGAAATTTGTGAGAAGTTCAAAGTGCAAAGTGCAAGGTTCAAAATTAAGGAAGTTTATATACATACACCATATTATATTAACTTTGCTTCAGTGAATAATAGAATCCGCTACGGTTCCATCAGCGTTGTCCGCGATGAATTGGAACGCGGCAGTTTAATCGGCGCCAAATATGTGATGACGCATTTGGGCACGGCTAAAGACTTGGGCGAAGAAGCCATTCCTAAAACTATTGAAATGCTCAAAAAATGTTTGGATGGATATTCTGGAACAACTCAATTGCTTTTGGAAAACAGCGCCGGCGCGGGAGCCATTATCGGCGATGACTTAAAAGAATTGGGAAATATAATAAAGGAAGTAGGTAATAAAAATATTGCCGGCATCTGCCTGGATACCCAGCACTCTTTCGCTTCCGGTTATGATTGGAATGATTTTGAAAAAACTTTGGAAAAAATTGATAAAGAAATCGGGTTGGAAAATATCAAACTTTTCCATGTTAATAATAGCGAGAGCGAGCTCGGCTCCAAAAAAGACCGCCACGCCCATCTCGATTCCGGAAAAATCAATCCAGAAGCTTTTCAAAAAATAGTTGAGTTCGCTCAGAAAAATAATATTGATCTGATTCTGGAAACTGAACACGACCAAGTCAAGGAGGATATTGAAATTTTAAAAGGGTTCAGAAAATAAATAGTTTTTAAAATTTTATCTTCCTAAATCAAACAAAACATTCCCTCCACCCCATATTGAGCCATTATATTGAAACTGTAATCCTTTAACATCTTTTTTAATTTCAAATCCAACCCAGCCAGTTCTTTTGCTCTTGGCGATAACGGTTCCATCAAGATTATTATTCACATTTTCTATGCTTTTGTCCGTAACGGCAACTTGATAACTATTTCCTTCACTATCTCTTATAAACATTTGACCAAGAGTTGTTATATACTGTTCACTTGATTCAGTGTTTTCAATGGTTATATTTAAATTTATCCACTCATTATCAGGCTGAGGTTTACTAAACTGTCCCCCTTGAGAAAAGACTACTTTATTAATAGTTATAATTGCTCCGCCTAACTCGACACTATCTCCGATTTTATTAACTTTTTCATCTTTCTTGCCTGTATCAACTATCGCTTGATATTTATCTAATTCCTTTGTATTATTTTCGGCAGTTTTTTTCAAATCGCCCATAGTTTCTTGTGTTTTATTATAAGAACTTACTATACTGCTAAAAATAATAAGGACAATAATGGCTAATATCCCCGATAAAATTTTATGTCTAGCGAACCAATTTCTTAAATCTGCTTGGCAATGTTTACATTTTTTTGCCGAAACTAAGACATCCTCACCACACTTGGGACACTTTTTAGTCTGTTCCTGAGACTGCTGATTTTCCATAGTTTTTTATTATGAATTAATTTAGCTAACTTGGGAAAACATAAAGCTCCCAGCCAGCGATGACTTTCGTCACCTACATACCTTTCGGCATGTAACCGTTCAAAGTGCTCTGGACTGAGAGCTTAATACTTTGAACGGTTTTTACGCCATGCCTGCAAGAAGCAAGTTTAGGCTATAAAATTGTACTTTAAATATAATCCAATACTTTGAAAATGTAAAATCTACCAACATACATCCTCACTTTATGTTGTCAACTTCTTGCATATGCAAGAAGTTGACAACTTTGGAAAATAGTTTAAAATTAAGTTATGCATAAAAAAATAAACCCGCAAACTTTAAAAACAGCCGTTGAAAATTTTGTAAATTCAGATTCTCCGTCAGCCACTGCCGGAAAATTCCTATTGATGGCTGTGGCTTTGGGCGGGATAGTTTTTGCCGGCGCGATTGTTCCGGGATTGCTTTATTTAATGAAGGAGTTGGATAAATCCAAAAAATATTCTGACCAGCAAATTAAAAATGCTTTTTATAATTTAAAAAAGAGAAAGTTAATTGAAATTATTGAAGAAAGTGGGGATAAATTCAAAGTTAAACTTACTAATAAAGGCCAGGATAGAATAAAAGAAATATCTTTTGAAAGTTTGGCAATAAAAAAACCGAATAATTGGGACAAAAAATGGCGGGTTTTAGTTTTTGATATTCCCACCAAGCCTAAAATTTACAACCAGGCGCGTGAAGCCTTGCGGGCTAAAATAAAGGATCTAGGTTTTTTTCAGATGCAAAAAAGCGTCTGGGTCTATCCTTATGAATGCGAAGATGAAATCCTTTTCATTGCCGAGGTCTTCCAGGTTCAGAAATACATAGAAATATTGACGGTGGAAAAACTTTTATATGAAAATAGACTGAAAAAAGAATTTAGTTTATAGTTAAAAAATCAAGATAATCAGCAACGATATTTTGTGGTCATATTCTTGCATATGCAAGAATATGACAATTTAATATAGAAGCTACCCACTATGCGTATCGCCATCATCTCCGATATCCATAATAATGAAGTCAATCTGAAGAAGGTTTTGAATTATTGTAAAAATAATAAAATTGAAACGATCATTTGCTGCGGGGATTTGGCGTCCAAAGCAACTCTGGATTTATTGAATGACAACTTTTCAGGAACGGTTCATTACACTTTCGGCAATATGGACAAAGGACAAATTAGAGATTTCGCCTTGGGAGAAAAATATAAAAATACTACAATTTATAAGAATTATGGAGAAATTGAAATAAAAAATAACCACGTAAAGCCTACCGGCCACGCGACGCGGCGAATTGCTTTTGCCCACTATCCGAAAATTGCCAAAGAGTTGTGCGAGACTGGAAATTATCATTTTGTTTTTTATGGGCATACACACAAACCGTGGACGGAAAAAATTGGCAATTGTATAATGCTTAATCCCGGTAATGTTGCTGGAGAAATTTTTCCACCAACATTTGCGGTTTGGGATACAGGAAATGATAAGTTTGCTTTAATCAGGATACACAGCTTAAAATAATTCCTAATTTCTAATATCTAATTTCTAATAAAATCTCAAATACAAAATAATTAAAAAATTGGAAATTATTAAATTAAAAATTGATTAAAAATTAAAAATTGGAAATTGAAAATTACAGTCACATGTCATTTAAACAAGACCAACCAAATATCTTAACCAAAAAGATGATGAACTGCACTCGCTGTTCATTACGCAGTGGCTGTCGCCAGGTTGTTCCCGGCGAAGGTTCGGCCGAAGCGGAAATTATGTTTATCGGTGAAGGGCCGGGACAGAAAGAAGATGAGCTTGGCCGCCCTTTTGTTGGCGCCGCCGGTAAATTTTTGGAAGAAATGCTAGGCTATATCAATTTAAAACGCGAGGATGTTTATATTGCCAATGTCGTCAAGTGCCGCCCGCCGGGCAACCGCGATCCATTGCCGGAAGAAGTGGAGGCCTGCTGGCCGTGGCTGCTGGAGCAGATTAAAATCATACAGCCGAAGCTTATTGTAACACTTGGCCGGCATTCTCTGGAAAGATTCCTACCCGCCCAAAAAATTTCTCAAATCCACGGCAAAGCTCTACGCCGTGATTTTCCGGAAATCGGCAGGCAGGTATTTTATGCTTTATACCACCCTGCCGCCGCGCTTTATAACGGATCTATGCGCGAAGTCTTGATTAAAGATTTTAAAAGGATTCCAAAAGTTTTGGAAGCCATCAAAAATTCCGGAAGTGAAATCGAAGAAATAAAGGAAGAAAAAGTTCCAGAGCAAGAAAGTTTATTTTAGAAAATAAAAAAACCGCCTGAATTAATTGGTCGGTTTTTTATTTGGTGGGCGAGGAGGGACTCGAACCCTCAATCCGCAAGCGGAGCGACATTTTAAGTGTCGTGCGTATACCAGTTCCGCCACTCGCCCAAAACTTTAATTATATTTTATTTGAGGTCTGAAGCGGAGTTGTCTGGCTCCGCCAGATCTAGCATAGCTAGAAACCGGAGTAAAAGGTTTTGTGTCCCTACGGGACATCTCCCGAAGGGAGACAGACTATTTCCTTGCCTCCTTTGAGGTCTGGAGCAGATTTGCACTGCTGTAAAGGGTTTTGCAGACCCACGCCTAGCTTCTCGGCCACCAGACCATATTTTTTCCTTATTATTTCTTTTTGTTGTCCTGTTTTTAAAAATCTTTCATACCTTACCGCCTCATTTCGAGAATTAAATTCTATAAATTCCATTAATTGCCAAGGCTTATATCCCTTGGTTGATTTTACTTTTCCTTTATTATGTCTTTGCAACCTATTCTGAACATTTTCCGTACTTCCAATATAAATATTTCCATTCTTAAGACTTCGTAAAATATATGTGTAAAATTTCATGAGGGTTTTGTGTCCCTGCGGGACATCTCCCGAAGGGAGACAGACTATTTCCTTGCCTCTTTGAGGTCTGGAGCAGATTTGCACTGCTGTAAAAGGTTTTGTGTCCCTGCGGGACATCTCCCGAAGGGAGACAGACCGCCGCGTTAGCTACTTCGCCACACGGCCCTTTATACAAAGTATATAACAAAACCAAGCTTATCAAAAATAATCTTCACGGTCAATCAAAAAAACAAAAATCCCGCCCACTTAGACAGGATTTTTGCTGGTTATTTTACGACTTCGGCTAAAAGATTTTTTCTCCCGAAAGAGAAAGCCTCTTTTTTGGTCTGCATATAGATATCGAAGTGGTTGCCTTTGATAGCACCACCCCGGTCTTCGCAGACATAAGTTCCCATGCCTTCAATTTTGATTTTGGCTCCGAAAGGGAACTGCGGAGGGCAAGCGATAGTCCGGTTTTCCATGACCTTGACACCGCTGGCCGTAATGCCGTCGCTTTTCCCGCATTCGTCCGCAGCCGCCGTATAAGCGGAAGCGTTGATGATGAACGGTTCTTTGGGAAGCTTGGCTTTTTCCAATTTATCTTTAAACCGAGCTAATTTGGCTTCGCGTTTTAATTCTTCCTCGGTTAAGGGTTTTACTTCCAGATAATTAAGAGAATCTTCGGGAATCGCATAGACGATTTCGCCGTATTCCCTGCCATCAACCAGTTTAATTTCAGTTTTTATATTTGTTTCATTAGTATTGGTTTCAGCTGCCAGCGCTTTGGCGGTTAAACCGACTCCAAGCACCAACAGTGTCGCGAAAACACTAATGACACGCATAAATTATAATTACTTGTTAAAGTGTCGTCCCAAAAGGCTATTTCAGGATGACCGGCTATTGTAGCATAAAAACAGCCGCTAGTCAAAGGTATTTACTAAAAAATGGCTTATATAAGCCATTGTAATAAAAAATAGGCTTATTTAAGCCTTATTTAGCCAAGAAAAAATCTCCCGCTAAGCGGGAGATTTTATTATTTCTTTTTTCCTGGACCGCTTAGCATTATGGCATAACTGTGCGCGTCATAGACACAGCCGGGTTTGGGCCATTCGTCCGGGTCAGGACAGCAGTCCTCGTCCATATGCTTGCCCTTGGTGGCGCTTTTTCCCGGATGGCCGTAATTACTTTCCCGGCAGGAAATTTTGACTTGAATATATTTTTTTACTGGAACTTTTTGGATTTCTCCGCCGGGGACTTTTACATCCTTGTAGGCGTTAATCTCACCGCACTCGACGGAACATTCTTCTTCTTGTTTGTCTTTTTCGCATTCTTCTTTGGTCAGATACATTTTAAAACCATTGGAAGGCTTAAGAGCATTTAAATCGATTTTAGATGCACTTATTTTTTCCTCTCCATCCGTAACGAATGAATAAGGGACAGGGATCTCTTGATTAGAAAGCGCGGTAAAAATCAGAGTGTTACTGCGCATCCAAAAAATCGCGATAACATAGATTAGAAAAAAGATAGCTATCTTTTCCGTGGAAAATTCATAGCGCCGGCGGAAATTATGGATCGCATCCAAAAAATCTTGGGTGTCCTGCTTCCAAGTCAAAGCGGCTGCGTGGCATTCTTTGGCTACCAGGAAAAAGGCCAAGTGAATGAGATGCGCAAAAAGCTTCCAAGGCGATCCGTGGGCAATCCGGCTGATGTGTATCTTTTTTTCTATATTTTCCAAAGGAAGTATGTTGACTTCCATGCGCATCCGGCTCATATGGGTTTTTGTTTTGGACGCCAAAAACAACAAAAGACGGCTCACCCGTCTTTTTTATCTACTAATAGTATAGCACAATTAAAAGCACTTGTCTAATGTTTTGAGTTTTTTTTGAGCGGGTAACGGGAGTCGGACCCGTATCTTATCCTTGGCAAGGATATATAATAGCCGCTATACGATACCCGCCTACGCTTCGCTTCGGCGGGCAAGCCCGCAAAAACCAGGTAGGTTTATAAAACTTTATTAACTTTTTACTTTATAAACTTTCAACTTTTTTTGTGCCGAAGGGCAGAGTTGAATCCCGCACAAATTTCGCTTCGCTACATTATGCGGGACAAGCTGCCTAAATAATTTCAATCGGAGTTTATCCCGACCAAATTTCTGGTGCCGAAGGGCAGAGTTGAACTGCCGACGCAAGGATTTTCAGTCCTTCGCTCTACCGCTGAGCTACTTCGGCTCAGACCAGAAATTTGTGTGGGACTCTACCGCTGAGCTACTTCGGCATTATATTTAAATATTCCTTTAACTATTTTAATACAAGTGGATCCTATAGGACTCGAACCTATGACATCTTCGATGTAAGCGAAGCGCTCTACCAGCTGAGCTAAGGATCCAATTTAGTGCGCGGAAGAGGACTTGAACCTCCACGTCCTAATGGACACAAGCACCTCAAGCTTGCCTGGCTACCAAATTACAGCACCCGCGCAAAGATTATATAAAACTATTATAGCAAACTACTCGCTTTTTTTCTCCTCCGTTTCTTCAGAAACTGCCGGCTCTTCCGCTTTGGCAATATATTCGGAAATATCTTTATATTTCATCCGGCTTTTCTTGGCGGAAACATTGCGGATATGATACAGCTTGGCCCTTCTGACTTTGGCTCTTTTGATAAGCTCGATTTTTTCAATATTGGGAGACAGGATTGGCAGGATCAGTTCCACGCCCACGCCGCTGGAAACTTTGCGCACCGTAATCATCGGGGAAGAACTTTGTTTGCCTTTGATGGCGATAATTACGCCTTCAAAAATCTGGATGCGTTCCTTTTCGCCTTCCTTGATTTTGCGGTGGATTTTAACGACATCCCCGGCTTGAAATTGAGGAAGCTTTTTCTGGCTTCTTTGCAACTGGTTAAATTCGATAATTTCTTTTTGCATACGGTTATTATAGCTTATTATGTTACTTTAAAAAATTAAAAATAGCCTTACTATCTTATCTTTTTATGCCTTATTAGTCAACCCCGTTAGAAATATACTGCGATTACTCCGATTGAGAAAATCATAAATAATTTATGAAGTTAGGTTTCACATATTATTTAAATTTCTAACGGGGTCAAGGAATGGAGAATTTTTTTCAAATCTTCGGGAACTGGAACTTCAAAAAAACATTTCTTCCCGAAAAGTTTGAATTCTAATTCTTGGGCGTGCAGCATTTGCCGGCTAACTTTAATGCTATTATCCTGTTTTTTATTTCTATATATTTTGTCGCCAACCACCGGATTGCCTAAAGATTTTAGATGCACCCGGATCTGGTGCATCCGACCAGTTTTGGGCGAAGCTTCAACCAAGGAATAATTTTCAAATTCTTTCAGAACTTTATATTCCGTCACCGCTTCGCGTATTTTATTTTTGGTTTTTCGGCCGGCAATCACTTGCTTTTTATAACTGGCAGCCCGGGCCATTGGTTTTTCGATAATCCCTTTTTTAGCCGGCAGTTGGCCGTAAACCAGCGCCACATATTTTTTGGATACTTTATGGTTTTTGAATAAATTTTTAAGTTCATCGAAAGCTTTTTGATTTCTGGCTATAACCATTACGCCGGAAGTATCCTTATCCAAGCGATGGACAATTCCCGGACGCAGCTCTGAACCCAGTGAACCATCATTGGTACTTTTTATTTCTAGAAATTTTGCGAGTAATCCATTAACTAAAGTATCTTTATCTTTAAAACTTACAGGGTGTACAGAAATTCCAGCCGGTTTATTTATAGCAATAATATTTTTATCTTTGTAAATAATATTTAATTTAATATTTTTATTCGCAATTAACCGTGAACTATGAACCGTTAACTGTGAACTTATCTCATCATCTTTTTTTAAAATATAACTGGGCTTAACTTTTTTCTCATTAACCAAAATTTTCCCGCTTTTTATATTCCTAATAATTTCCCCACGGGTATGCGAAAAAAATTCCTCGGCGAGGAATTTATCAATTCTTGTCTTTATATCTTTATTAAAAATTATTTTCATTTAAAAATACTTTTCAAAACTCCAACTAAATTTATCCCGCCTTTGGGATTGGCTTTATACCAGCCAGTATCTGACGCGCAATTGCCAACATCGCACATTTTGAAACTGCACGGCTGGAGCGTTTGGCGCATACATTCTCCTTCTGAATGATAAGCATTAAATCTGGAACTTTCCCGGCCGAAAAATGAAAAAAAGCCTATAATTAAAACTAAAATTATTATTACGATTGCAATTATTTTTTTCATATTTTTTGGTTTACCCCGTGATGAAATTTTATAAAAATTTCATTTTACGGGGTGCCGAGGAGAGGACTTGAACCTCCACTCTCTTGCGAGAACATGGTCCTAAGCCATGCGCGTATACCATTCCGCCACCTCGGCATCTTACAAGTCTGCCAACTTGCCCCGTAGCGAGCCCTAGGCTCTGCTACTGGGGTTCCACCACCGCGGCAATTGAAAATTTTATAATTGTAAATTTATTAGAAATTAGAAATTGGGAATTAGAAATTTAATACAAAACTATTGTAGCTTATCATACAATGATTGACTTAATCCTTGCAACCTCCTCAGACAGCAATTGATTGTTTTCATATTCCCCATGGTGCCGGGTATTGTCGCCGTAAGTATTTTTTTTCTGGTCTAAATGGAGATTGATAACTAGCTTAAAATTTTCCACTTTGGCATATAGGTGAAAACGGGGAAAGCCTTGCCGCGCCAAGGGACGCACAAAACTCATCTCTTGTCCTTCTTGCCTTTGGAAAAAATACCCGGCCCGCCGCAACAGATTGGTCGGATTTTCCTGAAGATTGCTGATTTCAATTCTCATAATATTTTATGCTATATGCTATATGCTCCATGTTTTATATTCAAACCACTTTTTCTTCAACTTTTTCCAAAATTTCAGCTACTCTTTTATCTTTCCTTAATTTGTCCACCACTCTAGACACATCTTTGGCAATGCTGGCTAATTTCGGAAATTTGGATATCAAGGCTCGCATGGTCTGGCTATTGGGTTTTTTTTCGAAATAGCGGGCGTTGATGGCATACCACAATTCCCAAGTTTCATGTGAAACAAGCCGGTTGAGCCGGGGGGGATTATTGCAGAGATTTACCAATTTTTCCCAGTTATTAAATTGGCTATACAGCACTTCGTCTTCAAAAAGTTTTGACGGGATATGCCAGAAATCAGCCGCGCCGGGAAAATCATAAAATCCGTATTTGGCTAAAATTTCCTCGCGCCGCATATCGCAGTAAACATGGAACTTCCAGCCGGCATTGAAAGAGCTCATGCCTTGAAAATTAAGATCCACCGGCTCGAAACACAGATGAGTGTCGGCCCTTTTCAGCCGAACATCAATCCGCCGGATGTCGGGAAAAATACAGCCCAGCATAAATTCATCGCGGTTGAATTTCGCGTGGTATTTTTTAAAATACCGGTCAGCGTAAATGATATGTGCGACTTGGGAAGCCATAAACTAGCTTTTTAGGAATTAGCTTGTAGCTTGTTAGTTTTTATTTTCATATATAGTATATAGTATTTGGGGTTGGGAGTAAAAATAAAAAAAGCTGGTGCAGATGCAACCAGCTCGATTATATTCGGCCAATATTTCACTGGCCAAATAATCTGTATCGGATATTTTTGAAATAATCCCGAAGCCAGTTTTTACAGCTACACAATAAATATCCTATAACCATTAACGATACGACAATTAGTATTGGTTCGTTCCCTTTTAAAATCCCCATAAAATGCCCTCCTTATAAAATTATGAATTTTTAATGATATTTATGCGTTGATAAATATTGAATCCTTTATAGCACAGATGCGGAAAAAAAGCAAGAGCAGGGGCGAAAATTCGCCTCTGCCTTTTAAAACTTGCTCACGGCCTAAAAGTTTTGCAGTATTCAGCTAGTTTACTAATTTTGGCGCCCCATCTTTGTGCCCGCCGTGAAAATTTTTTAAAACCCGTAATCGATAAATCAACAACCAATTCTTGTGGCAAAGATACAAAGCAAATAATTGAAAGCACAAGAGCAAACAATATTATTGGTCCCATATTTTTCCCCTTTCTTTAATTGTTCAGGAACTAAATTTTTGTTTCATGTTACATGTTTTATGTTTCATGAATTATTTTACCCAATATTTCCCTTTCAACTCTTTGTCTTCCTCTTCTTTCTTTTCTTCAATCCTAACTTTCGCCATTTTGCGCAAGACTTCCAGATTTTCTTTGTCTAATTCTTTAGCGCGGGCAAGTAAAAGTTCTTGAGTATTTTTGGCTGGATCCTCAATGACTTCCGCCAAAAGCACGTCTAAAATCGCTCCGATTTTGGGACCGGGTTTTATTTTTAAAGTTTTTATCAGATCGTTGCCGTTGATTTTCAGCATCTTGACCGAAATGGCGTCGTGGGAAATTTTATCAATGACATATTCCAAGTGGCGCAGCTTATACGGCTTGGCTTTGGGCGTGCCGGAACCCAGCCGGTCGGCAATGCGCAGATCAATCAAGTCTTTCATATTTTGGAGTCCGGCTCTTTGCACCAGACGCCGCACGGAACTTTCCGTCACTTCATCAGGGTTATAGTAAAACATATGCTGGTCAATCAACAGCTTCACTTTTTCAATCACTTCGCGCGGAAACCTCAATCTTTCCAAAATTTTTTCCGCCACTCGCGCGCCCACATGGTCGTGGTTATAGAAAGTGGCGTATGTGCCTTCGCCCCTTTTGGTCTGCGGCTTGGCAATATCGTGAAGGAGCGCCGCCAGCCGCACTTCCAATTTCGGCGATGGGCAATATTTCAAAGCCAAAAGGCTGTGCTTATAAATGGTATAGATATGATGCAAATTTTGCTTCACTCCGACGCCTTTTTCCAATTCCGGGATGATAAAATTATTGAGCCCGGTTTCGTGGAGCAGATCTATGCCTTCTGCCGGCCCGCCTCGCGTCGACGAGCGGTCATTTCCGCGAGTCGAGGCGGGACTGTCCGATAAAATTATTTTTTGCAGTTCATCTTTAATTCTCTCATGGGAAACATAACTCAAAAGTTTAGAATTTTTCTTAATTGATTCCAAAGTTTTTTTCTCGATGGAAAATCCTAAAACTGAACTGAAACGGATAGCGCGCATCATGCGCAAGGCATCTTCCGAAAATCTTTCTCCCGGATCGCCGACGGTTCGTATAATTTTTTTCTGCAAATCTTTTTGTCCGCCAAACAAATCAATAATCTCTGTTAGATTATTTTCTACTTTTAGCGCCAAAGCGTTAATCGTAAAATCTCGGCGACCAAGATCTTCTTCCAAAGTTTTGGCAAATTTAATCTTATCCGGATGCCGCTTGTCGGAATATTTGCTTTCTATTCTGTATGTAGTAACTTCAACCACCCACTTTTTTTGTTCACTGCTCACTGTTCCCTGTTCGCTGATTTTTACGCCAACTGTTCCAAATTCATTTTCATAAAAACTATCCTCAAATATTTTCTGCACTTCTTCCGGCTGGGCATTAGTCGCCACATCCCAATCTTTTGGTCCGCCAGCTGGCGGATTTTCCATTAACAAATCCCGCACGCAACCGCCCACGACATAAGCTTCGAATTTATTTTTTTCCAATTCCTGTAAAATATTTATTACGGGTTTGGGAATTTTTTTAAGCATTTTTTTGTTGTGCCCCTGATATGAATCGAACATATATCTATCCCTTAGGACGGGACTGTTCTATCCGTTGAACTACAGGGGCAGTTATTTAAATTAATTTATCCACTTCTCTTTTTAAAAATTCATTCCAATTGTGCTGGGCGTTTTCTACTTCAATGAACAATTGGCAATTATTTTTTAAAGAATCGCACAATTTGTCGTCAAAATAAAAATTATCTTTTTTGCCTTTGATTATAATCAGCTTTTCATTAGGAATTTCTTTTACAATTTTCTCAAAATCATTTTTCAGAATCCGGTAGGCTTTTTTTATTCCGGACAGAATAAATTTTTTCCGGTTAATATTTTTATCCGGAATATTTCCTTCCTTTAAATAGTATTGAAACCAGCGCCAAGACCAGTCAAAAAAAGAACGGTTGCCAATCAAAGGATTGACCAAAATCAATTTGGTATTTTTATTATACTCCCAATTAAGCAAAGAAAAATTGGCTCCAATGCTGTAAGCTATAATATATTCCGCCTCGATTTTTTCCTGCGGATTAATATTTTCCGTCCAGATATCCAAGCCTTCATAGTCGCCGTAAAATCGGACAGTATGCATCCAGCCGGGAATAAAAATAGTTTTTTTGTTTGGCATAGATTATTTTCTGATAAAGGAATTGGCTGTGCCGCGTGATTATGAGCGACATATTTTATTTTACTTGCCCCGTAAAATTCTGCGAGGCGCAGAATCACGGGGCGATCAAATCATTCGCAAAGCTCATGATTTTACGCGGTGGTGTTTGTTTGAAAAAGTCAGAACCCATTTTGCAGAAAATCCCAACGAATGAAACGGAAACAATGCGGACGAAGTTTTGGCAAAACTATTTTTTGGGGAAAGGATTTGCCAAAACTTCGGCTGATTTCTTTTTTCTGAATTCGGATGTCGCAAGCGGAGGAGGAGGGGTTTGGGGAGGAATCCTCCGCTTGCTCCTCTTTTTTCTTTTGGCGAATTTCGGGCGGGCTTAATTACTTATTAACACACATACCATTATATAGAACTTCACCAATGGTTTCAGGTATCACACTTTGCCAATCTTGTGCAGGAATGTTGCCTGTTATATTTCCAACAGAATTATAGTTTGTGGCGGAAAGTGATTTTATTTTTTTCTCTGAACAGTTAATCTGAAAATTTGATTTGGAATAACTCTTGTCGTTCGTGTTTAAGATTTCCGCCCACAGAAATACGACATTCCCTTGACTAAAATCGATCGTTTGAGAATCTACTAAATATTCGGTATCGGAAGTTTTAGAGATAGTTTTCCACCTATCTAATGTTGAAGTGTATTTTTCATCGCAGTGAGTTGCGCGTGTATATTCTCTAGTCGCTCCCTTAAAATCACCTTTACTTATATAGACATCAGCACGATTACTATACAGAGTAGCAAAAACAAAATCACACCCAATTTTTTTACTGTTATCTTTATAATTACCAACAAAGTCAACAGAACTCATGTTGGGAAAATACTTTTGGCGAAGACCTTCGAGTAAATCTTTGTCGGAAATATCACTTAACTCTGGGTAGAGAGTTCTGATTTGAGGCAAGCTCATTATAAAAACTGTACTAGCAAATTTTAATCCGATTGCGCTACTGTAATCCTCAATTGCTCTGTCATAGTTAGAAGCTTTAATATAAGCATTGGCACGATTCTCATATGTATTCTCCAAAGAGTTTTGGTCTTTCTTCTTAAGTCTTATCGCATCAGAAAAATCACTTGTGGCACTATAATAATCGTTTATATAAGTTTTTGCTAAACCTCTATCATTATATGCTCCCGCATTATCGGGTTCTAATTCAATAACTTTGTCGTAATACGGAATTGATTCGGAATATCTTTTCAAACTATAAAGCGATTCTGCAACTTGTGAATAAGCCTTTGCAAATTGTGGGTTAAGTTTTATAGCTTCCTTAAAATAATTTAGAGCAATTTCGTGAACTTGGTCTTTGAAACCACCTTTTGCTCCAGTTAAATCTGAAACATCTGACCAAGCGGCTTTCGTCCAGAATCCAATTTTTTGAGCAGATTCACCAAGTAAGAAATTGACCA
>JAPLXF010000025.1 GCA_026396205.1 Candidatus Moraniibacteriota bacterium
TTGAGATGTATACCGGTGGCCGCAAGAACGACATTTCTTTCTGCCATCAGTTAATTTCCATGACCAGTGATAATTGCATTTTGGACAATGTGTACGCATATAATATGGTACAATTTTAGTCCGCTTTACTGGTCAATTACCATTTTTTATAAAACTTATCCTAGCACTTTAACATCAAAATATTAACCCCAATCCGAAAGGAGGCGAGACATGAAAAAAACAATTGGTTTGTTTTTGGTTTTGCTTTTTATTTGCTGTGCCGATGTTTTTGGCGGTTATCCGTATTATGACGGGCATTGCAGGGACGACGGCCATTGTCAGGCGGACAATTATGGATTTTGCCAGAGCCATTGCACCTCTTATGCCGCCTGGTATCTGAATGAATACTGGAAAAGCTTGGGATGCCAAGGCATAGAATTTGACAACAGCTTTTTGCAGCCGAGCGGAAATCATTGGGGAGATGCTTCCAATTGGAAAAACGCGGCCGAAAGAGCGGGAATACCGATAACCGGCTATCCGATTTCGCTGGAAGTAGCTTGGTGGAGTTTCGGCCATGTGGCTATCGTAAAAAAAGTTATTTTGGACAGTGGCGGAGCGATAGCGGGAATAATAGTTTCTGAATATAATTATGAGCCTTGTTCTTATTCCGAACGCCGGATAATGAAAACAGAAGCCGAGTATCCGGATGCTTTTTTATTTTTAACCTACTATGTGATAAAAGCAAAAAGCATGAATATGTGCAATGAAGATCCGACAAGCGATCCAGACGATGGTGATCCCGGCAAGGGTGGCGTTACCAATCCCGATCCCTCCGGCTCTTCAAGCAAGCCGGATCTTTTTATCAAGGAGGTAAGATACCATGATGAAAAGACGAAGTATTACAGCGACGAGAAAATTAAAATCGAAATAAAAGTCAAAAATTCAGGGAAAAGCGTAGATTCCAGCATTAAAAAAATCTCCGTCAAAGGCTACCAGTTTAAAGGCGAAAAAGAAAACGGCGACCGGAAAGAAATTGGCGATGAAAATATTAAAGGCGAGCATTTGAAAAGCGGAGATACAAAAAATGAAGAAATAGAATTTGACGCGCCTTCCGAAGAGGGGAAATACCAAAATTATGTTTGTGTGGATACCGGAAATAATGTGGCCGAATCAAACGAGGATAATAATTGTTCCGGCACTATCTGGTATCGCGTCCATAAACGCCCCAATCTTTTTCTCAAAAGCCTTTTGCTGAATGGCGGACAATTGCAATTTGTTCCGGGAGAAATTGTCCAAGCTGAAGCGATTACCGGCGATAGCGGTGGCGAGCCGTTTGAAGATGTTAAGGCCGGTTTTTATTTGGACGGCCAATTTGCCGGCGAGGAAAATATGCGCCATTACCAGTTTGAAAATCATGGCGAAAAAAGCGAAGAAACTTACATTACTATGCCTTCGGCGCTCGGCTCACACAACATTTCCGCTTGTGCCGATTACGATAATAAGCACCAAGAAACCGACGAATCGGACAATTGTTATACCGTAAATTTTACGGTTATTGAGCCTCCTCCAACAACTTCCACAACTTCCACATCAATTCCAGTTGCCACTTCCACGACTTCTGTTCGCACCACTTCAACTACCGCGCGCTCAACTACGACTTCCATCCTGCCGCGAACAACAACCACGGTATACCGCTACTCAACCACCACGACTTCTATTTTTGAAAATGATTACAGCCATTGCATCATCCAGAATATTTATATTGATACCGAATACGACGACGGAACATTTGACTGGATAATTGATTTTAAACCGGAAATTTTTCCGTGGGTGGAGTATGTATATTTCTGGGGATTTGTGTATGATCCTCAAGATGGTGTTTTAGATCGTACCAGCGATTATATAATCTGCTATGATTGGATCGATGGTTTACCGGTAAATCTTTACCTTTGGGTTTATTGGGAGGGCAACCCATATTTAATAATTCCTTCCAGTTGTCCACCGGAATGCAACGCCAACGGGCCGGGACAATGGTATTTTTCCATCCTCCCGCCAACAAGATAATAAAACTTATACTCACCCTATATATGGGAGTGGGGTTCACCCCGCACTAAAATTTAGTGCGGGGTTTACTTTTTCAGCTTTAAATACTATACTGTTGATAGATAAATCATTCCAATTTTGGCTTAAAACAGCTTATGTCCGAGACTTTAGAACAATTATTCGGCTCCAAGGAAAAGATGCGACTTATCCGTTTTTTTCTGCTTAATCCCGAGGGCGATTTTGATGTCAAGGAAATTGTTAGGCGCAATATGCTGAATATGAGCGCCACGCGCCGGGAGCTGACTAATCTGCTTAAAATAAAATTTATTTCCAAGCACCTGCGCAAGGGCCGGGCCTATTTCGCTTTCAACCAAAATTTTACTTTTTATCCGGAGCTGAAAAATTTGATTACCAAAGCCAATATTTATCCAAAGTCCAATAGCCTGGTCCGCCTCAAAAATATCGGTAATGTCCGTTTTGCGGCTATCAGCGGCGCTTTTATCAATTATCCGAAAAGCAAAGCTGATATGATTTTAGTCGGCGACGGCATCAGCCGGGGAAAACTGCGCAATTTAATGAACTGTTTGGAAGCGGAAATCGGCAAAGAAATCGATTTTGTGCTGATGACCAGCGAAGAATTCAAATACCGCCTCAATATGCTGGACAAATTCATCCTGGAATTTTTGGAAGGTCCGCACGAGGAACTGGTCAATAAAATCCCGCATCTGCACCAGCTGATTGCGAACTTGAAATGACCTCGCCAAGGCGGGGTCATCCCGAACATAGTTGAGGGATCTACTATAAAAAGAGGCGGAAATTTTAAAAAATTAACTCAAATCCTAGATTTTCTAGCCAAAAATTTTTCCACTCTCTACGGCAGCCTTGAAAAATTTTTGGATAAAATCTGGATTTTCGAACGGAATTTTTTAAAATTTCCGTCTCTTTTCTTCTGCTTCTTTATAATATGATATATATATTTTTTGTAATTCTAGTTGTTATAAGCCTGCTTCTGGTCTGGCTGATTTTTGATTTGAAAAAAAGGCTGGAGGGCGGGAAAGATCCGGAAAAAACGGCGGCCATCATGGAACGGCTAACGATGCTTTCCGAACAAAATCGGGATCTGCGCCAGACAATGGACAGCAAGCTTTCGGAAACCCACCGAGCCACGCAAGATCAGTTTAGCCAGACGATGCGGACTATGCAGGGAATCAGCGGACAATCAGCTAAAATTATCGGTGAGGTAACGGAAAAACTGACCAAACTGGACGAAACCAATAAGCAAGTTTTGGATTTTTCCAACCAATTACAGAATTTGCAAGATATCCTTAAAAATCCCAAGCAGCGGGGAGTCTTTGGCGAATACTATCTGGAAACTTTATTGAAAAACGCTTTTTCGCCTAATCAATACCAGATGCAATACAGCTTGGGCAAAGATGAAAAAACCGGCAAGGATCTGATTGTGGACGCGGCTTTATTTTTTGGCGACAAGATTATTCCGATCGACTCCAAATTTTCCTTGGAAAATTATAACCGTATTCTGGAAGAAAAAAATCCGGTTGCCAAAGAGCAGCTGGAAAAATTATTCAAACAAGATTTGAAAAATCGGATTGATGAGACTGCTAAATATATTCAGCCGGGCAAGGGGACGACGGAATATGCTTTTATGTTTATCCCGGCCGAAGGCATTTATTATGATTTATTGGTCAATAAAGTCGGCGCCATTCAAGTCAACACCCGCGACCTCATTGATTATGCGATCAATGAAAAAAAAGTGCACATCGTTTCGCCGACCACTTTCTATGTAACTCTGCAAGCGTTAATTCAGGGCATGCGCGCCTACCAAATTCAAGAATCAACTAAGGAGATTATCAAGAATGTCGGCAAGCTCGGCAACCACATTAAATCCTACGACGATTACTTCAAGAAATTGGGCGGCCATCTGCAAACGACCGTCAATGCCTATAATAACGCACACAAAGAATTTAATAAGATTGATAAGGATGTGGCTAAAATAACCGGCGGAGAATCTCAAATTGAGCCTTTAATAATTGATAAGCCGCAGGAAGAATAAGTATATTTACCCACAAATCTACAAATACTAAAAAAGTTATGGCATCTTTATTTACTAAAATTTCAAAAGTTTTGGCGGGATGGTTCCGCCAGGAATATTTTCACAGCCATATCGCTATGTGGCTGGCAGTGATAAGTGTGGCGGCCAATCTGACCAACTGGGCGCTAATCTGGATTTTTATCCGTCCGGTTGACTTTCCCATAATTCTCCACTACAATGTCTATTTCGGCGTTGATATGATTGGCCATTGGAAGCAAACTTATTCTCTGCCCGCCATCGGGCTGTTTTTAATCCTTGTTAATTTTTTCCTAGCCATGCACTTTTATCGGAGCAAAAATCGCATCGCTTCATATTTAATTATGATGGCGGCGCTGATGGTCCAGCTTTGCTTAATAGTGGCTTCAGCCAGCGTGATTATTATAAATTATTAACCCCGTTACAGCGTCAATATAAACAATGAATGATTTAAATAATAAGAAAAGCGTAAGAAATAAGAGCGCTGTAACGGGGTTTAAATTTCCCGATCCGAGGACGACCAATCCCAAGGAAAAGCGCGTGCAAAGAATTTTGGAAACCATCCCGGGAATTTTAACTTGGCTGACGTTGATTGGTATGGTGGTTTTTTCTTTTATCGTGCCCATTTGGGTGGCGGTTTTTATCATTCTTTTTGATATTTATTGGATTTTCAGGACTATTTTTATTGCCGCCTATTCGATAGCCGGTTACCGGAAGCTCAGAGAGGGGAAAGAGATTGATTGGTGGGAAAGATGCCAGAATATCGCCGATCCGGGCAAATATAAGGAAGCGATAAAAGAAAGAATTGGAAAAATGAAAGACAGCCTTAAATTCGGCGGGGGAATGAAACGGAAAGAAAAAAAGATTTTAAAAAGGGCTATTAAGCATCAGGCAAAATATCTTTTAACAGTTGAAAATTTGGAGAAAGTGCAAAACCAAATTTTGGATTGGCGGGAAATTGTCCATGTGGTAATGCTGCCGACGGCTACTGAACCGGCCAGCGTGATTGAACCAGCCATTCAGGCGGTCGCCGATTCTAATTTTCCCAATCAGCAGATAATCATTCTTTTAGCCACGGAAGAACGGGAGCCAAAAGAAAGAAGACTGAAAAAAATCAATTATCTCAAGCAAAAATTCCAGGGAGTTTTCCGGGATTTTATCGTAACTACGCATATTGTCCGGGGCAACGAGATGAAAGCCAAAGGTTCCAACGCCACTTTTGCGGCCAAGGAGCTGGTGAAATATCTGGAAGAGAGAAAAGTGGATTTTCAGAAAGTCATTTTTTCCAATTTTGACTGTGACAGTGTGGCGCATCCGCAGTATTTCGCCGCTCTGACTTATGAATATATCACCGATCCCAACCGGCTCAAGCGCTCCTACCAGCCTTTGCCGATGTACCACAATAATCTTTGGGATACCAACGCTTTCGTGCGGGTAATTGTAACCGGTTCCAGTTTCTGGCACATTTTTCAAAGCACGCGCAACGAAGGCATGGTTACTTTTTCTTCCCACAGCGAACCTTTTGATACTTTGGTGAAAGTTGATTTCTGGCCGCTCAATATGATCAGTGAAGACTCCATAATTTACTGGAAATGTTTTACTTACTATGCCGGCGATTATCAAGTCAAGCC
>JAPLXF010000044.1 GCA_026396205.1 Candidatus Moraniibacteriota bacterium
AAGATTTACATCGACAGAGAGGATCCGGAATATACCATCGACACGAATCAAAAACACCAAGCTTATAAATTAATTGAAGCTGAATTGCAAAATTGTTTTAATGATTCCGCTTCCACTTTTGAACAGGTTGAATATTTCAAAGGGATATCGGAGCATTTGAAAGAACTGCTCAAAACCTGAATCCAAAAAACTGATAAATTCAGAGAAAAGCGCCGCGTGGGCAATTCCCATTTGGCGTTTTTTTATTTCCTCAAATGAAGTGGTATAATTCAAACATGCGTATTGGCATTGACGCCCGGTTTTATGGGCCGCAAGGCAAAGGGCTGGGGCGGTATACCCAAAAATTAGTAACCAATCTGGAAAAAGTGTCCCCCCAAGGCGGATCGGCCTTTGGCCGAGATTCTAATCAATACTTTATTTTTCTGACCCAAGAAAATTTTGACGAATACCAGCCGACGAATCCTAATTTTAAAAAAGTGCTGGCCGATTGCCGGTGGTATACCTTAAAAGAGCAATTGAAAATGCCGGCCTTGCTCAATAAATATAACTTGGATTTGGTCCATTTTCCCCACTTTAATGTGCCGATTTTTTACCGGAAAAAATTCATCGTCACCATCCATGATTTGATCTTAATCCATTATCCGACCATCCGCGGAACGACCTTAAATCCGCTTTTTTATTGGCTGAAATTTCTGGCTTACAAATTCGTAATTCGTTTTGCCATTACGCGCGCCGAAAAAGTAATCGCAGTTTCCAATTTCACCCGGAAAGATATTTTAAGCCATTACGCAGTCAATCCGGAAAAAGTCGAGATGACCTACGAAGCCGCGGACGATTTTTGCTGGACATCAAATGAAAATCCGGAAATAATCTTAAAAAAATATGCTATAATAAAGCCGTATCTTCTTTATGTCGGCAATCCGTATCCGCACAAAAATTTAGAGAAGTTGATTTTGGTGTTTGCCGATATAATTTCTGCAAGGCCGGATTTGCATCTGGTTTTAGTCGGGAAAGATGATTATTTTTACGCCCGGCTGCAAACCGTAGCCAAAGAAAATAATATTAAAAATGTTATTTTTGCCGGCTATGTTCTGGATAAAGATTTGGATGTAGTTTACCGCCAGGCTATCCTTTATGTTTTTCCTTCGCTTTATGAAGGCTTCGGCATTCCGCCGCTGGAAGCTATGGCCAAAGGAACTCCGGTGGCCTCGTCTGATCACGCTTGCATGCAGGAAATTCTGGGAGACAGCGCTTATTATTTTGACGCCACCAGCAAGAATAAAATTGCCGAGGGTTTGATAAAAATTTTAAATAATGAAAATTTAAGAAAAGAATTGACGGCCAGGGGATATGAACAAATAAAAAAATACAGCTGGAAAAAAATGGCCAAGCAAACTTTAGAAATATACCAGCAAATAGCCGATGGAAAATAAAAATAAAAATATCATACCGCAGATGTTCGATGTCCGTCCGGTAAATAATGCCGGCGATTTGGATTTGGAAAAAATCCAGTCTGTTGAAACGGTAATTTCTGTCAGCCAGCCGCTGCCGGTCAAAGAAAAACCAGAATGCTACGGAATACTTCTGCATGATATTGTAAAAACTGACGCAGAAACTTATGAAAATCCGGAAATTCCCGAAGTTCCGGAGAATTTTGAAACTCCAGTTGAAATAGCGCCGGTTGAATCATATACCGATAATAATTTTAATAGCCAGCCCGCATTACAACGCGAAGCGTTGCTGGCGGGTGAATTAGAAAGCCCGGCAGAACCGCCGGAAGAAAAAGCAGAAATACATTTTTCTGAACCGGAAGAATCGGTTTGGATGCCGCCTTCCTCGTTTGATTTTGACGTTGGCGAAACTGATTACTTCGGCAAATTTAAGAATGATTTTAAAGACTTTCCAAAAGCAAAAATTCCCCGGCGCTCCCTGAAAGAATATCTGCCGTCGTTTTCTTTCAATGGGGAAAAAGTTAAAAATTTATACGGCTTAATTGAACGTTATGATGATTATGCCAGAAGCTTCAGGCTGAGAAAAAAAGCCCTAGTTTTCGCTTACGCTACTGCCGCCGTTTTTCTGATTTTTTTCGGGATAGGAATCATTCAGAAAAGCCTTAGCCTGAAAAATTCAGCCATGACTGTCGGGCAGAGTGCTTTCGCCGATCTGACACAGGCTAAAGATGAAGCCTTGCAGAAAAATTTCCAGCAGTCGGCTTTGGAATTCAAAGAGGCTTACCAAAAATTCGACCAGATTTCTTCGGAAATGGGAGATTTGGGTAATATTCTGGCCAAATCCACCCGCTTTATCCCTTTTCTTTCCAAGGCGGCTTCAGGCAGCTATTTGGTTGAAGCCGGAAAGGACATTTCCAAAATCGGTGAACTGTCCGGCAATCTGTTGGCGGTGCTGGATGGCGTGAAAAATCCAATGAGCGGAGATTCTGCTACTTCGCTGCTAAGTGTTTTCCAAGATGTTGATAAAAATTCCCGCGAAGTTTTAACTTTATTGACGGATGCCAAAAATAATTTGAACGAGGTTAATGTAGCTGATATTCCCGACGCCGAACGGAGCCGCTTTACAGAACTTAAAAATAAACTGCCGGAAGCGGAGAATTTTTTGCGGATGTTCGTGGATAACAGCCAGATTTTCACGGATGTGCTGGGCGGCAACGGTCCCCGGAAGTATTTATTCCTGTTCCAAAATAATCAGGAAATGCGGGCAACCGTGGGTTTTATTGGCAGTTATGGCGTGCTGGACATGTCCAACGGGCACGTGAAAAAGTTTTTTATCGACGGCATTTTCAATCCGGACGGGCAACTGAAAGAAAAAGTGGTGCCGCCGATTCCGATCCAGAAAATGAGCGCTGTCTGGACGCTGCATGACAGCAACTGGTTTCCAGATTTTCCTACCTCTGCCGAAAAAGCCATGTGGTTTTTTGATAAAACCGGCGGTCCGACGGTGGACGGTGTGATTGCCATGACGCCGACGGTGATGCAAAAACTCTTGGAAGTTACCGGCCCGATTGCCATGCCGGATTACGGCGTCACGATTGACAAGGACAATTTCGTGGAAGCCATCCAGTATGAAACGGAAGTGGATTTTGACAAAGAGCTGAACCAGCCAAAGAAAATTTTAGCAGACATGGCTCCGCTGATTCTGGAAAAAATATTCAATATGAAAAATGTTTCTGATCTGACCAAAACCATGAATGTCTTGGCAGAGAGCCTTAAGGAAAAGCATATGCTGCTTTATTCAAAAAATTACGAAATTGAAAAAAGAATTGCCGCTGCCGGCTGGTCAGGAGAAATTCTAGACACGCCCAAGGATTATTTAAGCGTCATCAATACCAACATCAATGGCTATAAAACTGACGGAGTAGTGGACGAATCCATTGGGCATGAAGCCCAAATTCAGGATGACGGCTCTATTATTGATACAGTGACGGTTACGCGGCACCATCGTGGCGGGAATATGAATTTTGATTGGTGGAATAAAGTCAATGCCGATTATCTGCGTGTCTATGTTCCTAAAGGTTCAACCTTGCTTTCAGCTGAAGGCCAGACGCGGGAATTCAACGCGCCGCCGATTGATTATCAAGCTTTGGGATTCCGGATCGACGCGCAGGTGCAAATGGAAGAACAAAACATGCAGATTGACGACGCTTCCGGAACGCGGATTTACGACGACGGGGACAAAACTGTCTTTGCCAATTGGGCTTATGTCAGCCCGCAGGAAACCGTGACGCTTAAATATAAATACCTGCTACCTTTCAAAATAAATGTGGATAGCCGGGAAAAGCCGGCGGACACTTACTCGCTGCTGGTGCAAAAGCAATCCGGCAGTATCGGCAGCCGACTGGCAAGCCAAATAATTTATCCGGAAAAATTCAAATCCATCTGGCGTTATCCGGATGATTTGCAAAATTCCGGAGAGGGGAGTATTAGTTTAGAGACTAATTTGAAATTGGACCGCTTTATGGGCGTAGCGCTTTCTCGTAAAGAGTGAATTTAATTTATGATTAAACGTTTTATCAAAAGCCGGCTAATACTGAATCCGGATCCGTCCAAATCGGTAGCTTCAGCGGCTTTTGTGATTACTATGGCTGGACTAGTCAGCCGGCTTTTGGGTCTTTTCCGTGACCGAATGCTGGCTTCCACTTTTGGAGCGGGCGACACGCTGGATGTTTACTATGCGGCTTTCCGCATTCCGGATTTGATTTATAACCTTCTAATTCTGGGCGCGCTTTCGGCCGCCTTTATTCCGGTTTTTACCAGCCTGCTAACTAAAGAAAAAAAGGAAGAGGCTTGGAAAATGGCCGGTGGAGTTTTGAATTTAGCAATTTTGGCTATTGCCGTTTTTTCGATCATCTTTGCTGTTTTTGCGCCGTGGCTGATGAAACTGATTACTCCCGGATTTTCCGGAGAGAAAATGCAAATGGTGGTTTATTTCACCCGCATAATGTTTTTAAGCCCTTTACTGTTGGGAATCAGCGGAGTTTTTGGCGGGGTGCTGACTTCGCTGAAAAGATTTTTAATTTATTCCATTGCTCCGCTGCTTTACAATGTCGGCATCATTATCGGCATTCTGGTTTTTGTTCCGCTGATGGGGCCGATTGGTCTGGCTTGGGGAGTGGTTTTTGGGGCGCTGATGCATATGCTGACGCAATATCCGGCTGTTCGCCACGCCGGCTTTAAAATTGATTGGAATTTCCTGTTGGCTTTTAAAAACAGCGACATCCGGAAAGTTTTGCGGCTGATGCTGCCCAGAACTTTAGGCATTGCGGTCAATCAGGTTAATTTAGTGGTTATTACTATTTTTGCTTCCTTGCTTTCAGCCGGCAGCCTGGCTATTTTTAATTTCGCCCAAGGCCTGCAGGGAGTAACCCTGGGGCTTTTTGGAATTTCTTTCGCCATTGCCGTTTTCCCGGTGCTTTCCAGCGCAGCGGCCCGGGAAGAAAAAAATGGTTTCATTTCGGCTTTTTCCGACACCTTTCGCCAAATTCTTTTTTTCGTGATTCCTTTGAGTATTTTTATTTTAGTGCTGCGCGCCCAGATTGTGCGGGTAGTCTTGGGTTCCGGAAAATTCGACTGGGAAGATACCATCCTCACTTTCCAATGTTTGGGAATTTTTTCTCTGAGTCTTTTTGCCCAAAGTTTGGTGCCGCTTTTAGCCCGGGCTTTTTACGCCCTGCACGATACCAAGACGCCTTTTTATGTGGCGCTGGTGACGGAAATAATCAATATCAGCGCAGTGGTGCTGTTGATTGATAAATATCAAGTCTTGGGTCTGGCGGCCGCTTTTTCCATTGCCAGCGTTTTCCAGATGATAGCCCTGCTGTTCATTTTACGGACCCGCTTTCCCAGCTTGGACGACCGGAATATTATTATTTCCGTTTCCAAAGTCGCCGCCGCTTCGTTTTTAGCCGGGCTGGCCGTCCAGCTCACCAAATATCAGATTACCAGAATCCCGATGATTAATTTGGATACTTTCCTTGGCGTTTTTATCCAATTGGCCGCCGCCGGAATAATGGGACTCGTTTTTTTCATCGGCGGCTGCTATCTCTTGCAAATCGAAGAATTTTTCCGCTTCAAAGCTTCCTTAACCCGCAAACTTTTCCGCAGCCGGAAAGTAATCACGGAAGATCTGACCGAGGCTGGCGGGATTTGACATATTTTCATGATTAAAATAGTATAAATTGCAACCTTAACAATTTAAAACAAGGAGGATTCATATGGGTCTATTAAGTAAAAGAATTGGTGGAGATTCTTATTGCAGAATTTGTAATTCCATCCATCCGGTAGGATACTGCGGAGGAACGACTTCGCCTTTACAGGAGGCGCAAATGTCAGTGGAACATTTAGAAGGCGTAGTTTCAAATATTAAACTTACATCCGCAAATCGGGAGCAATTGAAAAAATATCTGAAAGAACTGCGTGAAAAATTAGGCATACCGGAACATCCGATATTTTCTGAAGATTATAGGACCAAACTTTCTTTCGCCACAGCATTTTCAGGAGATAGAGATTCTGCAGAAGAAAAGATTGAAAAAGAACAAAGAGAACGGGAAGAAAGAGAAAAATACAACCCGGATTTGGGTCAAACGGCCACTGGCAGGAAAATCATGTCGCAGCTTATATCCCTTATCAAAACACAGGCATTAATGAGCGAATCCGAAGGCGAAAAATTTAAAGAATGTGTCGGCGAAGTCCGGCAAGTTCTGAAAATTCTTTAGCAGCTCCCAGTTTTAAACAAGGTAGGTAAATATCAGTTTACCTACCTTTTTGTTTTTTCAGTTTATTTTTCCTTGACTAATTTTATAATTTAGACTATACCTATATAAAGTATCTATAAAAATTTGGACATTTACAACTAAAATAATCTAATTTTCAAAGGAGGATTAACCATGAAAAAAGAGGAACTGCGTTTTACTAAAGACGTTCCAAATGGCACGGATTTAGGACTGGGAAATCACTGGGACAATGAACCTTGCAGGAAAATAGTAGATCAGAGATACCAGGTTTTAGTTGAGGCGGAGGAAGCTTTATCCGGTCTTAACAACGATTTGCAAATAATGGCTGCGCAGCTTGAAACTCGAGGTTTCGCTGTAAATGCGCGCGCCGAATTGTCGGCCGTAAGAGAGTTTATAAGTCCCCTTGAATGCTGGGATTTTATCAATCAGGATGAGATGTCTGAGCTTAGTCTTCAAATTGCGGAGAGAAAGTTTAGCGCAACAGGCCAGTCCTATTATCATGATATTTCCAAAGAATATCTGGCAGAAATACTGGAAGGCAAAAGAGAGCCAGCTTGTAGATTAAAAATCCAATACAACCCAAACTTTTCTCCCTGCTGTGATATTGGAGATTAAGTACCAATAGCATATTTATTAGGCAGTCAAATCATTGTGACTGCCTCTTTTTTTATTGATATTTATTGTATTTTAAGATAAAATTAAACTTATGAATAATATCCGCAATTTCTGCATAATAGCGCATATTGACCATGGCAAATCGACTTTAGCCGACCGGCTTTTGGAAATTACCAAAACCGTAGAAATGCGGAAAATGAAAGAACAGCTATTGGACCAGATGGATTTGGAACGGGAAAGGGGAATAACGATTAAGCTCCAGCCGGTCAGGATGAATTACAAGGAATACGTCTTAAATTTAATTGATACGCCAGGGCATGTCGATTTCAATTATGAAGTTTCGCGGTCGCTGGCAGCGGTGGAAGGCGCAGTATTATTAGTAGACGCCACCAAAGGCGTGCAAGCGCAGACACTTTCCAATTTATATTTAGCAATTGACCAGGGGCTGGAAATCATTCCCGCCGTCAATAAAATCGACCTGCCCAACGCCAATGTTTCCAAGACCAAAAAAGAAATTATCCATATTTTAGGCTACGCGGAAGAAGATATTTTGGAAGTTTCCGGAAAAACCGGAGCGGGAGTGGAAAAACTTCTGGAAAAAATCGTGGAAAAAGTTCCCGCGCCCAAAGGCCAATCGGAAAAACCCTTGCGTGCCTTGATTTTTGATTCCAAATATGACACCTATAAAGGCGTTCTAGCTTATGTCCGGATTATTGACGGAGAAATCCGCGCCGAAGAAAAAATTTATTTGACCGCGGGAAAAATCGAAAGCAGCGTCATCGAAGTCGGCTATTTCAAGCCGGAACTCCAAAAAACCCTGAAATTAAAAGCCGGCGACATCGGCTATATCGCCACCGGTTTTAAAAGCGTCGTTAATTGCCGGGTGGGAGACACTGTTACAATCGCCAATTGCCAATCGCAAATCGTTAGCCTTCCCGGCTACAAAGAAGTTATCCCAATGGTTTATGCCAGTTTTTATCCGATTGAAGGCGATGATTACAATGTCATGCGCGACGCTTTGGACAAACTGAAGCTGAATGATGCCGCTTTCACTTTTGAACCGGAATCCAACCAAGCGCTAGGTCGCGGCTTCCGCTGCGGATTTTTAGGCATGTTGCATCTGGAAATCATCCAATCGCGCCTGCAAAGGGAATTTTCTTTCAGCCCGACCATTACCACTCCCAGCGTGGTTTATGAAGTGGAACTGAAAAATACGGCGGAAAAAATTAATCCCGCACCTTCCTTTAAAGCATTAAACTCTTCACGACAAGCTACGGGGCTTTCTGGAAGGTGCGGGATAAAAGTTTATTCGCCGATTGAACTGCCGGACCCGTCGCTGATTGAAAAAATTTACGAGCCGTATGTCAAGCTGAATATTGTTTCGCCCAGCGCTTATCTTGGTTCCATTATGGAAGTCATGCAGAATACGCGTACTGAGTATAAAGACACGGAATATATTGACAGCGAAAGAATAATCCTAACTTTTGATTGCCCGCTGACTGATGTGATTATCAATCTGCATGATGATTTGAAAAGCGCGTCTTCCGGCTATGCTTCCATGAATTATGAAATCATCGGCTACCGTCCTTATGACCTGGTCAAACTGGATATTTTGGTAGCCGGAGAAAAAATTGACGCTTTTTCCCGGATTATTCCCCGCGAAAAATCTTTTTCCGAAGGCAAAAGAACCGTAGAAAAACTCAAAGATTCCATTCCTCGGCAAAATTTCCAAGTGGCACTGCAGGCGGCGATTGGCGGAAAAATTATTGCCCGGGAAACCATCAAAGCTTTCCGCAAAGATGTTACTTCCAAACTTTACGGCGGCGATGTCACCCGCAAACGAAAGCTTTTGGAAAAGCAGAAAAAAGGCAAGAAAAAGATGAAAAACATCGGCCGAGTGGCCATTCCCTCGGAAGCTTTTCTTTCTGTGCTGAAAAGATAATCCAAAAGCCCAATTCAGGGCTTTTTTTTGTTTATTCTGATTATATTTAAAAATTGCCAAGAAGGCTTAAAAGGGATAGGATTAAAGGGTAAAATAAATTAGGGAAATAAAAATAAAGTTTACCCCGTAGTCAGCCCTGCTGTACTACTGGGGTTATCCACAAAGCGGGGTATTGCAAAGAAATAGTATAGTGATATAATATCACTATAAGATTACACTCAAAATAATGTTAGCTGATCAACAAACAAATCAATTACTTACAATAAAAGAAGCCAGTATTTGGGCAAGTGATTTTCTTAATCGGGATATCAATGAATCTAATATTTCGTATCTGATTCAATATGGGAAAATAAAAAAGCATAATGGCGGAAATTCAGTCTTTGTTAATTTAAATGAACTAAAAAATTATTACGAATCCTATAATGGTAAGCGGGAGATTGATTGGAAAAAACGACTAGGCAATGATTTAAACTGGGTGCTGTCCTTTGATCATTTAAGAGAAAAAGATACAACAAAGCATGTTCATAGACTTCACCCCTATAAAGGAAAATTTATCCCCCAGCTTGTTCAGTATTTCATAGATGATCATGTAGATAATTTCAAAAAGAAAATTTATTTTAAAACTGGAGATGTAATTTTTGATCCTTTTTCCGGTTCCGGAACAACGCTTGTGCAAGCGAATGAGTTAGGCATGCATTCTATTGGGGTTGATATTTCACATTTTAATTGCATGATTAATGAAGTGAAATTAATTAATTATGATCTAAGCACTCTAGAAAAAGAAATAAATGAAGTAAAGAGCGCCATTATAAATTACGAAAGAGACAATAAGATTAATGCTTTTGAAAATGAACTTTTGGAAAAATTAGCCATTTTCAATAATAAATATTTTCCAAGCCCAGACTTTAAATACAAAATTCAAAAAGGGCAAATAAATGAGAAAAAATATTCAACAGATAAAGAGAAGGAATTTCTAGAAATTTACAATAAACTTATAAAAAAATATAACATTGAATTAAATCATTTTTCATCAAATAATTTTATTGACAAATGGTACATGAAAAATGTTCGAAAAGAAATTAATTTTGCCTTCAGTCAAATAAAAAAAATAAAAAAATTAAAAAATAAAAAAGTTTTAGCAGTAATTTTAAGCAGAACGATAAGGTCTTGCCGAGCTACTACTCACTCAGATTTGGCTACATTAAAAGAGCCGCAAGTTAGCACTTATTATTGCTGGAAACACAAGAAAATTTGTAAACCACTTTTTTCTATAAAAGACTGGTTTGATAGATATGCAACGGACACAATTAACAGGCTTAAAGTTTTTTCGAAATTAAAAACAGGCGCTCGTTTTGCTATTATTCCCGCAGATTCTAGAACAGTTGATATTTTTAAAGAAGTTGAAAAAAAGGATAAAAAATTATCTCAAATATTAAAAAAACAAAAAATAAAAGGAATCTTTACATCCCCACCGTATGTTGGACAAATTGATTATCATGAACAACACGCCTATGCGTATGATCTTTTCGGATTTGAACGGCGCGATGAACTCGAAATAGGACCCCTTTATAAAGGGCAGGGCATGGAAGCAAGAAATTCTTATATTGATGGAATTTCGAAAGTTTTATTGAACTCTAGAAAATTTTTAGCAAAAGATTTTGATGTATTTTTAGTAGCAAATGACAAATACAATCTTTATCCAGAAATTGCAGAAAGAGCAAGGATGAGGATTATCGATTGTTTTAAACGTCCAGTTTTAAATAGAACCGAGAGGGATAAATCGCCCTATTCGGAAATAATTTTTCATTTAAAAGAAAAATAATATGGCACTAAAAAAAGATCTCAAAAATGATATCCATAAATTTTTAAAGGAAAAGATCCTTAAAAAAATTGAAGATTACGATTTAAGCGATGAAGATTCATCAAAACCCTTCCAGTATGCACTTTTTACAAAAAGAGGTTATCTAGCAAAAGGATTTATCCATGGGTGTGAAACAGCGCTTGGGAATTGGCATGAACAAATTGCAAAAATAATAGCCGAGAGAAATTTTAAAATTGCTAAAAAATTACAAGGATCTGAAAAGATGCATGGTAAAGTTACAAATCGGGCACAAAAAATATTTGAAAATATACTTAGTGATTTAGATAGCGTGAAAAGAGAACCTAATCATAAAAAAGAAGCAGAAGAAATTTTTGCTACTAGTCAAAATGACAAAGCTTATGTAAATAGAATTCAAACGGTAGATCTTTATTTAAAAAAAGAAAATGGCGATGAAATATTTTTTGAAATTAAGGGTCCAAAACCAAATAAAAATGAAATGCGAGCAGCAAAAAGAGATCTTTTAGAAATTTATGCAATGAAAGCAAAAGAGGGTAAAAAGGTTAAAATATATTTAGGCATGTATTATAATCCATATGCTCCGAATGAATATCAAAGATGGACATGTTTAAAATTTTTTGATAAAGGAAAAGATTTTCTTATTGGAAAAGATTTTTGGGATTTTCTTGGTAATTCTGGTACATACGAAGATCTAATTAAAATATATGAGAAAGTAGGTGAAGAAATACGGCCCGTGCTAGATGAGAAATTTAAAAAAATAATAAAAATCAAAACCATTTAATAATTAAAAACTGAAAAATTTTAAGGATTTGGAAGCACAAAATCAAAAAAATCATGGGAAAATCATTGCGCGGGAAACTATTAAAGCTTTCCGCAAGGATGTTACCTCCAAGCTTTACGGCGGGGATGTTACCCGCAAGAGGAAGCTATTGGAAAAGCAGAAAAAAGGCAAGAAATAGATGAAAAACATCGGCCGGGTGGCCATCCCCAGTGAAACTTTTTTGTCGGTATTGAAACGCTGATTGTTTTTTAATTATATTTTTGTTAAAATAACCATATGAGTTATATAAGGCGCGGGAAAAGAATGCAAAAAATCTGGGTGGTTATTTCTATTCTGGGAGTTTTGGCCATGGTGGCTTTTACTATCGCTCCGCTTTTAACCAATTAAATGCTCGAAAAAAATCCGAAGAAACTGACTCCTTTGGTGGTGAAGATTATCTTTTTAATCGGAGTAGTCGCCCTGATTTATGTTTCAGTCTCGCTTTCCCGGGAATTCCAGAAAAAGAGGCAAATTCAAGAAGAAATCCGCAAGCTGCAGGAGGAAGCCCAGAAAATCAGCCGGGAAAATTCTGCCATTCAGGAGAAAATTGCCTATCTGGAAAGCCATGATTACCAGGAAAAAGAAGCCAAGGACAAATTGAATTTGCAGAAGCCGGATGAAAAAGTGGTAGTTGTCCGCAAAAGCGTTTCTGAAGAAAATCGTATTCCGGTTTCCCAAGAGGAAATAGCGGAAACCGTTCCGGAAAAGCCGTCGATTCCCAATTATCAAAAATGGTGGAATTATTTTTTTGGCAAAAATTTATGAAAGAAAAATTCGGAAAAGTAAATAGCCTGACCATAGTTATTACAGCCATAATTGCCATAGTAGCTTATTTATTGGTTGTCGGATTGCTTATTTACGGTCTGGGCATCAGCAACCCTTTTACCCGCTGGAACACAAAGTTTATTCCGTATCCGGCGGCGATTATCAATTCCCGGAATATTATTACAGTCAATAAGCTGGAAGAAAATTTGGTTGTGATTCGAAAGTTTTATGAACGCCCGGATATTTCCCAGCAAGGCATCCGGGTTGATTTCTCCACACCGGAAGGAAAAAAACGCCTGATGATAAAAAAGAAAAATCTGCTCAATCAGATGGTGGAAAATAAAATTGTGGAAATGCTGGCTGAAAAAAACGGCATTAAAATTACAGATGCGGAAATTACCAAGCAACTGGATGCCAAATTGGATGAATTTGGAACCGCGCAGGAAGTTAAAGATAATATCGTAAATTTCTACGGCTGGAGCGTTGAGGGATTTCAGGAAGAAGTCGTGAAACCGGAAATATACCGGGAAGCCTTAAGTGAAAAAATTGCCGCCCAAGATTCAACCAATTTGAAAGCTCAAGAAAAAATCCGGCAGGCGCTGGATGAAATAAACAAAAAAAATGATTTCGGAGAAACGGCGAAAAAATATTCCGAAGGCGATAGCGCCAAAAACAGCGGCGATGTCGGCTGGTTTTCAGCCGAGCAAATGTTACCGGAAATCGCCCAAGTCGCCTTTAAATTGAAAAAAGGCGAAGTCAGCGATATTATTGAAAGCTCTCTGGGTTTTCATATAATAAAAATTGAGGATACAAAGAATGAAGAAGGCAAGGACAAAGTGCGTATCCGACAAATTTTCGTCCGCGGATTTAGTTTTCCCGACTGGTTGCAAGAACAGAAGAAAAATACTAAAATATCCGTGCCTGTTAAAGGAGTATTTTGGAATAAAAACGCCGGAGCGATTCAATTTAACGATAAAGAACTCTCGCGTTTCGAAGAGAATCTAATCAATAATTCTCCGGACGATATTTCCATTCTTTTTTAAAGTTAACAGTTAATTTACAAATACATGGCCAAACCAATCGTTAACCAAGAATTGTGCATCGGCTGCGGAACCTGCGAGTCCTTGTGCTCCACTATTTTCAAAGTGGAAAACGGGAAAAGCCAAGTGATTGCCGAAGAATGCGGAAGCTGCAATTGCCAGGAAATAGTGGACAGCTGTCCGGTAAACGCGATTTCTCTTTCAGAATAACTAATATTTTAATATTAAAATTAAAAAGGGTACTGCTTCGTATAAATACAAAGTCGGCTTTTAGGGTTGAATGATAAATACAATTTATTATTAAAAAACCAGCTTATGGATTTAAACCGTTTCACATTTAAAAGCCAGGAGGCGCTCCGGGTAGCGCACGAAGTGGCTCTCGGCAAGCTTCAGCAGCAAGTGGATATTTTCCATTTGTTTTATGCGTTGCTGGTGCAGAGCGATTCTATCGTGCCGCTGATCATTAAAAAATTAGAGGTTGACCCGGAATTGTTAAAGGTCAAATCGATGGAAGCCATAGAAAAATATCCGAAAATAACCGGCAATTTCATCGGGCAAATTTTTATCGCTCCGGAATTGATTGTGATTTTGAGCAATGCCGAACAGGAAGCTAAGAAGATCGGGGACGAATTCATTTCCACCGAGCATTTGCTGTTGGCTTTTATTTCCACTAAAAGCAAAGTCAAGGATTTACTGGAAGCCAGCAAAATAAAATATGAAGAAGTGCTTAAGGTTATGTCAGAGGTGCGCGGTTCCCAGCGGGTAGATACGCCGGAACCGGAAAGCAAATATCAGGTATTGGAAAGATATACCCTGAATCTAACCGGGCTGGCGCGCGGAAAAAAACTGGATCCGGTTATCGGGCGCGACAGTGAAATCCGCCGGGTGATGCAGGTGCTTTCCCGCCGGACTAAAAATAATCCGGTGCTCATCGGTGAAGCCGGAACCGGGAAAACCGCCATTGTCGAAGGCTTGGCGCAAAGGATTGCTGAAGGTGATGTGCCGGATACGCTGAAAGACAAGGAAATTATCAATTTGGATCTGGGCTTATTGCTGGCCGGAGCCAAATTCCGCGGCGAATTCGAGGAAAGATTAAAAGCTATCTTGCAGGAAATCAACCGCAGCGCCGGGCGCTTCATTCTTTTTATTGATGAACTGCATACTTTGGTCGGCGCCGGAGCCGTGTAAGGGGCACTGGATGCTTCCAATATGCTGAAGCCGGCTTTAGCACGCGGGCAAATCCGGGTAATCGGCGCGACGACTACCAAAGAATACCAAAAATATATTGAAAAAGACGCGGCTCTGGAGCGAAGATTCCAGCCGATTCTGGTAACGGAGCCTTCCATTGAAGACACCGTGGCCATTCTGCGCGGGCTCAAAGAAAAATATGAAGTGCACCACGGCGTAAAAATTACCGACGACGCAATTCAAGAAGCCGTCAAGCTTTCCGACCGCTATATTACCGACCGTTTTTTGCCGGACAAAGCGGTGGATTTGATTGATGAGGCTACCAGCGCCCTCCGCATGGAAATTGATTCCATGCCGACGGAGATCGACACAATTGAACGGGTAATCCGCCGGATGGAAATTGAAAAAAAAGCGCTGGAGAAAGAAAAAAATGCCGATTATAAAAAACGCATCAAAGAGCTGAATAAAAAGCTTTCCAACGCCAAGGAACAATTTAAAAAACTGTCCTTGCAATGGAAAACAGAAAAAGACCTGATTGCCCATATCCGCCAACATTCGGCGGAAATTGAAAAACTGAAAAATGAAGCGGAAATTGCCGAACGCAAGTCTGAATTGGAAAAAGTGGCGGAAATCCGCTATGGAAAAATTCCGGAGCTGGAAAAGAAAATTGCGGAAGAAAAAAAGAAGCTGGATAATATCCAAAGCAAAAACCCGATTCTTAAGGAAGAGGTGACAGCGGAAAATATTGCCGAAGTGGTTTCTCGCTGGACTGGCATCCCTGTGGCTAAAATGATGGAAAGCGAGATCGGCAAGCTTTCGCATATGGAAAAAGAGCTGGAAAAGCGGGTCATTGGGCAAAAAGAAGCCATCAAGGCGGTTTCCAATGCTATCCGGCGTTCCCGTGCCGGCATTGCCGAAAAACAACGGCCGATTGGATCCTTCATATTTCTGGGACCGACCGGAGTCGGCAAGACTGAATTGGCCAGAGCTTTGGCTGAACTGCTTTTTAATGACGAAAAAGCCATTATCCGGGTGGATATGAGCGAATATATGGAATCGCATTCCGTTGCCAAGCTTATCGGTTCGCCGCCCGGCTATGTCGGCTATGAAGAAGGCGGCCAGCTGACGGAAATGGTGCGGCGCAAGCCCTACAGCGTTATTCTTTTTGATGAAATTGAAAAAGCGCATCCGCAAGTTTTCAACATTCTGCTGCAAGTTATGGACGATGGCCGGCTGACTGACAGCAAAGGCCGCATCATTAATTTTAAAAACACAGTTATCATAATGACTTCCAATGTCGGTTCGGATATCATTTACCGGAGCGGTTTGGGTTTCAGCGACGGAAAAAAACAGCAGCCGCTGGATGAAACTGAAATGCGGGAAAAAGTTTTCGGCTCTTTGCGCGAATGTTTCAAGCCGGAATTCCTCAACCGGGTTGATGAAATTATTATTTTCCATCCCATCACCCAGCCGATATTGAGACAGATTGTGGATTTGCAGCTGGCGTTGACGCAAAAAAGGCTGAAGGAGCAGAATATTATCCTTCAAATTTCCGGAAAAACCAAGAAATATCTGGCTGAAAAAGGTTTTGAACCGCTTTTTGGGGCCCGGCCGCTCAAGCGCGTTATCCAAAATGAAATTTTGGACGAGTTGGCATTTCGGGTAATCGAGGGTAAAGTAAAGGAGGGCAGTAAGGTTAAAATCGACACCGACGGAAAGAAAATAATTTTTATCTAATTAATTTGTATATTACACGTTCCATGTTATGTGCTATGTGTTATGTGCTCCATGACCTATGTTTCTAAAACTCCAGCCGATTATTTACAGTTTGTTCTTTTTGGGCGGTTTGGAATTGATTATTTTAAAGCCGGAATGGATTTTTTATATTTTGGCGGCGCTTTTTTTCCTGGCGATTTTTCAAGGCAAAAAAGTGGGAGGCAAGTGGTTTTTTTCAATCCTGCCGGTTTTCTTCGCGCTTTCTTCCATAGCGCTTCTCTATTTAATTTCCATTCACTTTGAACAGCAAATTTTTATTATTCTGGTAGCGCTGATGTATTATCTGTCATTGCTGGGAGCTTACCGTTTGGGGCAATATGACGGCGACCAGACTGCCAAAGGCATGAATGTGGCGGCTTCTCTGGCAACGGTTTTTTTCACTTATGCCAGCACCTACGGGCTCTATCTCAATTTTGATGTCCCGCTGTATTGGCTGATGCTGGTTTATCTTCTAGTAACGCTTCTGGTGAGTTTCCAATACTTTTCTATCATCGAAGCCGACGCTAAAAAAGTCTGGACTTTCAGTTTTTTGCTGGCGCTGGTTATGGTGGAAATGGTGTGGGCGATGAACTTCTGGCCCTTCGGATACTTGACAACCGGCGTAATTGCGCTTATTCTCTATTACATTCTCTGGGACCTCACGCAAAGCTACTTTTTGAACCTTTTAAGCCAAAAGAGAGTGGTAGCCAATCTGGTTTTTTTCTCATTTTTGATTGTTCTGGTGCTTTTAAGCGCCAAGTGGACTCCAGTTATTTAGAGCAGAAACGTTATGAAAATAAGCAAAGCAGCCTTTTTTTTTATATTAATTTTCTTTATCGGCGGAATCGGCGGCGTATTTATGGACCATTATATCCTTCCGCATCTGGCGGCTACGCGGCTTTTTTCCAAATATGATTTCCTTCGCCAGTATTCCGAAGGCGTTACGGTCATCAACCGGACCGAACAGGTATTAGTCAAGGAAGATGCTTCTGTGGAAAAAATTTCCAGCCAGGTCGCTTCTTCGATGGTTAATATCCTTTCCTATAAAAAAATGGACGCAAAAAACGGAACGGGAGTAATTGCCACCAGCGACGGATTGATAATGACTTATGCGTCCGCTATTATTCCGGACGCTACTTATAAAGTGACTATTTTTGACGGCCGAATTTT
>JAPLXF010000036.1 GCA_026396205.1 Candidatus Moraniibacteriota bacterium
ATTTTTAAGGAAATCCAAGCCAGTTCAATTATCACTTTTATTGTTTCCCGAGGCGTGCCGTTGGAAACGGCTATTTTGCTCCTGATGCTACCAATTATCGCCACCTTTATCGCCTTTTTGCGACAGGTAGTTGGCATTAAGGCTTTTGGCATCTATACGCCTTTGATTATCACTTTTGCTTTTTTGGCCACCAACGGCCTTAAATACGGGATTGCTATTTTTATTGCCGTAATTATCCTGGGCATGGTCATGCGCTTTGTCATGAAACCGTTTCGTCTGCTTTATCTCCCGCGCGTCGCTATTACTCTTTCCATCGTGGCTATCATTATTCTCTTTATTTTAGTTTTGGGCGGAAATTTACAACGCACCGGGCTGGCGGCCGTTTCCATCTTTCCTATTCTGATCATGATCACTTTGGTGGAAAAATTCGTAGCCGTCCAAATTGAAAAAGGCAATCGGACAGCGATAGTCTTAGCTTTGGAAACTTTAGTAATTTCCGTGGTCGGCTACTACATTGCCAGCTGGGGAATCTTGGTCAGGATTTTAGTCGCCTATCCATGGTTAGTACTTTTTACTATTCCGATTAACATCCTGCTAGGAAAATGGACGGGATTGCGGTTGAACGAATATCTCCGCTTTAGGGAAATACTTAAGAAAACATAAAGCATAGAACACGGAACATGGAACATAAAACATGTATAATTTAAAAAATGTTCTAAAAAATTGTTATGTGCTACGTGTTCCGTGCTAATTGTTATGTGCTATGTGATTAAAATATGTTTGATTTTTTTAAAAAAGGACGGGAAATTCTGGGAATGAATTCCAGAAATCTGGAATATACCCGCCCTTACAATTTAAAAAGAGCCAAAAGATTGGCGGATAATAAGCTTTTAAGCAAAGAAGTTCTGAAAAAAAACGGGATTGCCGTTCCCGGCCTTATTGCGGTCATTAAAAGCTATGAAGATCTGGAAAGTTTTGACTGGCAAAAACTTCCTCCTAGCTTTGCGCTTAAACCTAATCGTGGTTTCGGTGGCGAAGGCATTGTAATAGTTTATGGAAAGAAGCGGGACCATGACGACACATGGATTAAAGCCGATGGCTCTTTAATTACCATCGAAGATTTAAAAAACCATATCCGCAATATTTTGGACGGCTCTTTTTCGCTTTCCAATACTCCCGATGTGGCTTTTTTTGAAGAAAGACTGCTACTCTTAAAACTTTTTAAGCCCTACTCTTTCAAAGGCATCCCGGATATCCGCGTAATTGTCTTTAATAAAGTTCCGGTGATGGCCATGCTCCGCCTGCCAACCGAAAAATCCAAAGGCAAAGCTAATCTACAGCAAGGCGCTATTGGCGTGGGCATCGATATGGCTTCCGGCATTACCACGACTGCCATTCAAGGAAAATCCAAAGTCATTGAAAAATTTCCCGCTTCCCGCTTGGCTTTAAGCGGCCTTAAAATTCCCTATTGGAAAGATATTTTGCTCTTGTCCGCCAAAGTCCAGGAAATATCCCATCTGGGATTTTTAGGCGTGGACATTGCCATCGATAAAGAGCGCGGCCCGGTAGTTTTGGAGCTTAACGCCCGGCCGGGGCTTTCCATCCAGCTGGCCAACCATTCCGGATTAAAAACCCGTCTGCAAAGAATTGCCGGCTTGGCTGTTAAAGGTATTGAAAAAAGCGTCCGCATGAGCATGGACCTTTTCGGGGGAGAAATCCAGGAAGAATTGGAAGGGATATCGGGCCGAAAAATAATCGGTCCGACTGAAAAAGTAAAATTAATCGGCAAAGAAGGGGTTGAAATTGAAGTAGAAGCTAAAATAGATACCGGCGCTTATTCGTCTTCCATCGACGCTGATATTGCTAAAAAGCTGGGGTTTGAAGATTTACTTAACTTTTTTGATACTTTAGAGATCCCCTCGGGGTTTTCACGGGAAGAAGTTAAAAAAGTCGAGGAAGAATTGCGCCAGAAATATTTAGGTCAGCATCCGGACCTAGCCGATATCTCGGTGGTTTATTCGGCCAGCGGTATTACTATACGACCGAAAATCAATCTGACTTTTATTCTCTCCGACATTTCTATAACAACACTGGTAAATATTTCCCACCGCGAAAGCTTGACTTTCGGCATGATTATCGGCAAAGTTAATTTAAAAAAGTTTTTAATCGACGTTAATAAAATTAAAACTAAATAATATGAATTTCTATTGTATTTTAGAACCGAAAAAAAATTCCTGGGTGCGGGACCTTTTTTCCGCGGCCTGCCGGAAACAAGGCGTGAATTATGAGGAAATCGATGTTAGCACCAACAAACTTGATTTCGTAAATTATCCGATGCTCTTGCCAGGCGATTGTCTTTATCGGGCAGTAGCTAATAGCAAGAACGCCAAAAAAGTCGAATATTGCTTAGTTAAGGAAGGAGTGTCTACATTTTACAATTCCGCTGACGCTATTTTTCGTCCAGCTTCCGGAATTAAACTTCCGAAATTTGGGATTCCTATTCCCAAAACCATACCTGTTTTAACCAATGACCGGGATATTTTAAAAACTTTTTCTGAAAATTTAGGCGGATTTCCCTTGATTGTAAAAGCTATGGGAGGCAAAGAGGGCGTGGGAGTGATGCGCGTAGACTCATTGGAATCGCTTTGCTCCATCGCCGATTTTCTTTACAAAAGCGAAGGCAATTTTGTCCTGCGCCAATATATAAATAGCCGAGAATCTTTGCGGATAATAATTTTAGGAGAAAAAGTTATCGCCAGCATGAAATATAAAGCTTCCCACGAAGGCGACTTTCGTTCTAACCGAAAAACCAAGCTGGACAATGTGGAAAACATTCAGAATAATCCGCAAATTGAAAAAATTGCCATTGAAGCCGTTAAGGCCATGGGCTTGGAATTCGGCGGGGTGGATATTCTGCTGGATGAAAAAAATAATCCTTATGTTTTGGAAGTTAATTTCCCCTGCCATTTCGGCGAAGCTCAAACTTTTACCAATGTGGACATTGCAGGGCAAATGATTGATTACTTGATTAAAAAATCCTATTCATTAAACAAAAAATAACTTCGGATTTAATAATTATCATTAAAAACTAAGGATATTTTATGCCAACTGATTTAATAAATAGCCCTGCCTTAGAGGTAGCTTCTGAAAAAATAAGGAACGGCTATGAAAAAAACTTGCATTGCCTTTCGCTGGACAAGCTCGGCCATTTTTTTGAAAGAGCTTATAAAATAACCGGCGATAAAAAATATGAGGTTATTATTGCCTTCTATATTTACACTTCAAAAATAAAAAAAATCCGCGCAGCTATCAGAATCTTAAAAGCTAAAAAATTTCCAAAAATAAATGCGGCTGATTTAAAAACAAAAAACCTGCGAAAGTTGCACCGGTTTGAATTATATAAAAAAAATCCAAGGATAAAGTTCTTCAATGAATTAGCCATTCACATGTTTTTCTTAAAGAGTTTCGGTTTAGCTGAAACTGTTTTAAAAGATGATTTTGCGGAATTGATTGCCTTGTTAAAAAAAGAGGATTTTAAAAAACTTTATTTAAATGAAGCGTGCTTAAAGGCTGACAGCTCTTTTTCTTTTAACACTCTTTCCATTTTAAAGCGTTTTAAAATAATTAATTTGCTAGATAAGGCTGAACTAATGCTAAAAAAAATGTATATTACTGGCGATTCAACCCTTATTCGCACGCTACCAAACCATGAATTATCCTCTCTGATTTATAGTATGACCCATATAATAATAGCTGAATCGGGGTTTTATGATTCTTTTGTTTTAAACCATGCATGGATAATTAATTTTTTAAAAAAAAACATGGCATTGCTAATTAGCAATTTAACAAATGATATTTTAGCTGAGGTTGGATTATGCATTAGATTGTGCAAAAAAGAAAGCTACTGTAGAAAAGAATTAAATATGTTACTAAATTATTTGTGGGAAAAAAGCGAACTTGAAAAATTAGATAATCCTAATTTTTTAATTGAAAACGAGCACCCCAACAGCATTCTAATGATACTTTTTTCAAAAAAACTAAATCTAAAATCGGGTCCCGATATAAGTCATTACAAATTATTCGATAATTAATTAAATTTCATGTTAAAAAATTATTTAAATTCTCTCAAACAAGATCGGATGAAAAAATTTATCGAAACAGCCATTAGGATGGGCGTTCAAGTAAATCTTGTTTCGGAAAAATTTAAAATTATAAAGTTTTTTGACGGAAAAAAAGAAAAACTTCTTTATAAGGAACAGCTTTATTTAAACAGAAGGCCGGGCACTTTGTTTACAAAAAATAAAGAAATAACAAAAATTTTATTAAAAGACATTGAAATCAATGTGCCTGAGGGCATCTTCGCTAAAGATTTAGATGAAGCTCTAGAACTAATGAAAATAAATAAAATTGATTACCCTGTTGTAGCTAAGCCTATTGATGCTGCAAAAGGGCTTGGCGTTACAGTTGGAATTAAAAACGCCACTGAACTTAAAATCGCTATTAATAAAATAAAAGAGGCTACAAAAAATACTTATATGCAGTGCTCTGGAGAATTTTTAGTTGAAAAAATGAAAAAAGGAAATGATTTTAGGGTTCTCGTTTTAAACAGTAAGGCTATTGCTTGTGCGCAAAGAGTTCCGGCGCATATTATCGGTGACGGAGAAAAATCTATTTATGCCTTAATCAGCACCTTTAACAAAACTCGCCCAAAATCTTATAGCATAATAATTGATAAAGAACTAAAAACGATCTTGAAAATAAAAAACCTTACTCTTGATTCTATTTTAAAAAAAGATTTTTATCTTCAATTAAGAGAAAACGCCAACATTAGCGCCGGAGGAAGAGCCATAGATAAGACAACTGTTATTAGCGAAAGATTTAAAAAAATAGCTGTTTTGGCAGCTGATAAACTTGATTTAAATTATACTGGTGTGGATATAATGACTGAAGATATAACTTCAAATGATCCAGACCAGGAATATAATGTTATAGAATTAAATGGAGCCCCTGATTATGACATTCATGAAAAACCGGTTATAGATGGAGCGGGAACCAATGTGACCGAACTGCTTATAAAAGAATTTATGAAGTAATTAAGGCACTCCTTCTGCAAAATCTTGAAAAAGAATCTTAATTGTGCTAGTCTATAAATTAACTTTATGCAAAATGTGAGAATTTCACCCCGGGAAATCCTTAAAAAGGCCAGAAAGAAAGGTTTTTGGCGTAAATTCCGCTTATCTTCCGCCTATTTCTTGGGCGCTGTCCTTCTTTTCGTGGCCGGCGTCTTTATTTATTTCGCCAAAGACCTACCCAGCCCCGGCAAAATCAGCAACCGGTTTGTGGCTGAATCCACCAAGATCTACGACCGCACCGGCGACCATGTTTTATATGAAATCCACGGCGAAGAAAAAAGAACCCAGATTCCTTTCGCGGAAATTCCCGATACGGTAAAATACGCCACGCTTACCTTGGAAGACCAGGAGTTTTATTCCCATCACGGCATTAAATTTACTTCCATTGTCCGCGCGATACTGCAGGATATTCTTAAAAGAGGCGCGGCGCAGGGAGGCTCGACTATCACCCAGCAATTTATCAAAAATTCGGTGCTGACTCCCGAACAAACTCTGACGCGAAAAATAAAAGAAGTCATTCTTTCTCTGGAACTGGAACAAAAATTTTCCAAAGATGAAATTCTGGGAATGTATCTTAATGAAATTCCTTACGGTTCCAATATCTACGGCATCGAAGCCGCTGCGCAAACTTTTTTCAAAAAACCCGCCAAAGATTTGATGCTAGATGAGGCGGCTCTTTTAGCAGCGCTTCCCAAAGCGCCCACCTATTATTCTCCACTGGGTTCACATACTGATGCCCTCAAAGTCCGCCAGGACTATGCGTTAAGTCAAATGGCTAAATTGGGCTACATTACCAGCGATCAGGCCAAGGAAGCTTCGGCGATCGATACTTTCAGTAAAATTTCGCCGCAACTGGATAATATTTCCGCTCCGCATTTCGTAATGTATATCAAGGAATATCTGGAAACCAAATACGGCCGGGATATGGTGGAAAAGGGAGGACTAAAAGTTTACACCACGCTGGATTGGGATAAGCAGCAGATTGCCGAAAAGGTCATTAAAGAAGGCGCTCTTTCCAATGAAAAAAAATATCGCGCCGAAAACGCGGCACTGGTAGCTATCGATCCGAAAACCGGACAGATTTTGTCGATGGTCGGTTCCCGCGATTATTTCGACAATGCGGTAGATGGCCAAGTCAATGTAGCTATTGCTAATCGCCAGCCGGGATCATCCTTTAAGCCCTATGTTTATCTGACCGCTTTTCAAAAAGGCTATACTCCGGAAACGCAGCTTTGGGATGTGGATACGAATTTTTCGACGGACACTGGAAAAGACTATAATCCGAAAAATTATGACGGCAAGAACCGCGGCCCACTCAAAATGAAAGAGGCTCTCGGCATGTCGCTCAATGTCCCGGCCGTGGAAACTCTTTATTTGGCCGGGGTAAAAAAATCAGTAGAAACAGCCAAAAAAATGGGCATTACCACCCTGGATAATCCTGATCGCTTAGGGCTCTCTTTGGTTTTGGGCGGCGGAGAAGTTAAGTTGTTGGATCATGTCAACGCCTTTGGAACTTTAGCTACCGGTGGGATTTATCATCCGAAAACGGGTATTTTAAAGATTCAAAACGGAAAGGGCGATGTGCTTGAGGAATTCAAAAGTAGCCCGGGAGAAAGAGTTGTAGAAGAAAAGTATGTGGGCATGCTGGACTATATCTTGTCCACCAATGATCTCCGCGCTCCGGTTTTCGGATCGGCCAGCCCTTTAGCTTTTTCCAACCGCCAAGTAGCCGCCAAAACTGGAACTACCAATGAATGGCGGGACGGCTGGACGCTGGGTTATACGCCTTCTTTGGTAGTCGGCGTTTGGGCGGGAAATAATGATAATTCAATAATGGCGGCAGGTGCCGATGGTGTTTTTACAGCGGCTCCCATCTGGCGCAAGTTTATGGATGAAGCTTTAAAAAATTACGCTTTTGAGAATTTTCCTAAATATGAAAAAGAGGAAACTGGCAAGCCGGTTTTGGATGGAACTTTGGATATGTCGGAAGAAATCAAGGTTTGCGAAAAAGAAAAGGGTAAAAACAATTACTGTTTGGCTAATGACACTTGCCCCAGCAAATATGAAGATAAGAAAAAGTTTTTTTCAGGACATTCTATCCTTTATTATGTAAACAAAGACGATCCGCGCGGAGAAACTCCCAAAAACCCCGCCAGTGATCCGCAATTTAAGAATTGGGAAAGGGCGGTTACCAATTGGATAGAAAATAGCGACGATAAAGATTTTTCCAAAGGCGCGGCGCCGACGGATGAATGCAAAAAAAGCGATTTTAAGGATTATTATAAAAAACAGGAACAGGAACAGCAGCAGCAAGATCAGCCAGCAACGCCGACCCCTTAAGAAATATATTTTATGAATTATAAAGCCCCGCATCGAAGCGGGGTTTTAGTTTAAAAAATTTATTTTATTTTTATTTTCTCCACCGCTCCCGCTCCCAGCTCCGCGTTGATTTTCCGGATTATTTTTTCCTTGTTCAGCCAGAGCTCGGATTTCCAGTTGGAGCTTTCCGATTTTACAAAAAGAGTTTGGCGGGAAAAATAATCGGGAATTAATTTTTCCGTTCCCACTTTTCCAAATTCTTCTTGAATTATTTTTCTGAAAATATAAAAAACAGTCTTGTCGTCCAAGGCGGTTTTTCTTTTAAGGCTATTTTTATTTAGCAGGCTTCGGAGAGATTTCATTTTGCAAAAAATTATAGATGCTGCGGGCGGCAATCGCGCCTTCGGCGGCGGCGGTAATCACCTGTCGAAACCCATCTGAACCAGTGGTAATGTCTCCGGCCGCCCAAGCTCCCAAAACATTGGTGGTTTGGTCATTTTTTACTTTAATTAGGCCGTTTTTATCCGCAGTTATCGCTAAAGCTCGAGCTAGTTTTTGATCCGGATCGGTGCCGATTTCAATAAAAACTCCGCCTAGTTTTAATTCTGAACGACCTTGGTATTTTTTATCTATTTTCACTTTTTCTACTTTAGCCCTGCCATCAATTTCAGTCAGGTTAGTTTTATAGATTATTTCAATTTTTTTATTTCGCTCCGCCTGTTTTACCCAGAAAGGCTCGGCCCGCAATTTTTCTTGGCGATAAATTAAATAAACTTTTTCAGCCAGACCGGCCAGATAGAGCGCCGCGCCGACCGCGCTGTCATTGCCACCAACCACCGCCACCGTTTTGTTTTTATAAAAAAATCCGTCGCAAGTGGCGCAATAGGAAACGCCCTTGCCTAAAAATTTTTCTTCCCCGGCGATATTCAGTTTTCTTCTCTGGGTTCCGGTGGCTAAAAGAATAGTCCGAGACCGAAAAGTTTTTCCGTTTTCCGTTTGCAAATGAAAAAAGTTCTTTTCTTTTTCTACGGAAATTACCGAATCTGCCAAAATTTCCGCTTTGTATTTTTTAACATGCTTGGTTATTTTTTGGCCGAATTCAAAACCATTAATATCCTCAATTCCCAAATAATTGTCCATTAAATGGGTTTCGGAAATCAATCCGCCGGCTAATTTGCCGATGACCCGATGGTTTATATTATAAC
>JAPLXF010000009.1 GCA_026396205.1 Candidatus Moraniibacteriota bacterium
ACCGGAGGTCGGCTTAAAATCCGAGGAACGCAGAATGCTTTTAGCGTAGTTTCCGATGCGGAAACCTTTCTTTTCGAGCCTTTCAATCCACTGCGATCCGGTTGTGCCGTCGGTTGGCGGAAGGGTGAAATAGATGACGCCATCCTGTTCTCGCCAGCGACACGCTGATTGAGAAACAACCCACTCACCGGAATTGATGCGTCTGACCGCTTCATTGGGGTCATTGATCCCCATTTGTAACATAATGTTTTTTACCAGAGCGTTGAGCTTGCCTGGTAAAACTTCTGCGATTACAAACAATGATTCATTCATAACTGCCTCCTTGCGCTTATTTGCGCGATTTATTTTTCCCCTAATATGGGGATTTTTAAAGAAAATTCAGGCTTAAATTAGCCTTATTACTGGCTTATTCCAGTAAGGGTTAGTCTAGCATAAACCAAAGAAAAAAGCAAGCCCGGATGCCTGTTTTTGGCTTAAATAAAGTATTATTTTAATTTTTCAAACCTCCAAGCCACATCCAAACTATGAAAACTCGCATATGCAGAATTTCATAGTTTTTCAGAAACATTATTCATACTACAGAATTTTGCTCGAGCAAAATTCTGTAGTTTTCAAGGAAAACTATGGAAAAGAAAAGTTAAATAAAAAAATTGAGGCCGCGGTGGTGTGCGCGGCCTCGAGCCCTCAGTTGCCGGTGAGACAACCTCGGGTTTTTTTGCTTGATTTCAAGCTGGGAAATTTTATAAATCTCCGCAATGAACAATAAAACTTGCAGATTTCTCTTGCTTAACTGCCTGGGATTCTTCAGCCACAACCAGCGAGCAATCGCGGTTTAAATCAAATTCCATTGGGCAGTTTCCCTTATCGCGCTTTTTATTACAACGCGAGTGTTTCGGCCAGCGATTGCATATTTTCTTTCTGGCTGCTAAATAAATCATTACTATCTTGTTCATAATATTTCCCTCCTTTCAATGAGGTTAGTAAGGAACTAAAAAAAACCCGGTTTTTCGCCGGGGTTATTGCTTAAAATCTGTTTCGATTATTGTTTATGCAGAATTTTTACCCAGCGAAAAACGACTCGTAAGTACGAGCATTAGCACCAAAATCATGGTAGCTAAATTTTTCGCTGAATACTGATTCATGGTTTTATCATAGCAAATAGCAAAAACCTGTCAAATATTAAAAGTCCTGTGTTTTATAAGGCTTTTATAGATTTATTGTTGTCCTTTAATCTTCAAATAAACCTTCTTTCCAATTTTATAGAAAATAAAGATTATTAACGCCCAGACTATCAGAACCGGAATAACAATAATAATCAGGCGGATGAGGAAATTTATCAAGCCTTGCAAGCTTTTAACCAAAGAATTAAAGGCTTCTTTGATGACCTGCACCGGCCGCCAGGAATCAATGACGGTGATATTTGTGTCTTCGGTCAAGCTGATTGTTATAGTGGACATATCCGTCTGTGACGCCAGATATTTTACCTGCCCCTGGATTCTTTCAATCACTCCGCGCACCCGCGCCACTTCCCGCGTTACCGCCAAAACATCATCCATTTTTCCGGCCTGATTTAAAATCTTCAGAAAAGTCTGCTCTTCGGCTTGGGCATTTTTCAATTGCGCCTGCAGATCGGTATATTGCTCCGTCACGTCCTGTCCGGTTGTGGATTCATTAATTACTAGAATAGCGATTTTTTTGAGATCTCCAAAAGCTTTTTCAAAATTAGCCACCGGCACTTTAGCTGTAATTGTTCCGCTTTTGACATTACTTTTGCTCTGGCGGATATTGGAAGAAAACACATCGCCACCATTGTCTTTGGCTATTTTGGAAATCTTATCCGAAGCAGTATCTACTTTTTCCACCTGCAGATTCAAATTCCCGCTTTTAATTATTTTCTTCTCCACCGACGGCAAAGCCTGCTCTTCCGGCGCAGCAGAAGTATCGCCTGCTCCAGAAGATTTTAAAGCCATCCCGCTAGGAGCCGGCGTGGCTAATCCCGGCGTTATGGCATTATCCGTTGTGGAAAGATTATCGCTAATTACATTTCCCATTGGATTCATTAAAGAAACGGCAAAACACAGGACAATAATTACTGCGATAATTATTCCCCCGATTGTTAATACTTTTTTCATATTCTTGCCCCGTTGAATAAATTTCGCTTTGCGAAATTATCCCGCCCAGCTTGCCTACCGGCAGGCAGGCGGGATTATTCAACTGGGGTGTTTTAAGTTTTAGCTACTTTTATTATACCACAAAAAAAGCAGCCCCGTTTAGAGCTGCCTGGAAATGAATAATTAAAGATAATAGCTAGGAGACAGTTATAAATTCTATATTATCTCCGTTATCCACCAGTTTGGCATAGACCAAAATAACCTCTTTATCTGGATATTTCGCCAAGATTTTAGCCTTAGCTTTTTTTAACTCTGTTTCGTGGAATTGTTGTTCAGCTTCGATATCGCCGTTGAACTTTTCCGAACCGCCGTAAGCGCCGCAGTCCTGGTGGTTTATGATAACTATTTTTTGCGCGTGGTGGAGATTTACCGGAACGCTGATGCATTGCATGGCCAAGCTTTTATCATCAGCCGATTCATTGATAGTTTTCGCCGCGCCGGGCAATGATGGAAAATCAAAAATTTTTATGCCTAATCCGCCAGCCGGCGGACTGCTTTTCACGAACTTGACGGTTTCTTTCCAAAAACGGAAATCAATACAGCTCAAAACCACTGCTTCGCAATGATGGATATTTTTGTAACTAAATGGATATTTTGCCATAAATTTTCCCCTTCCTTTTTAAAATTAATAGTTTTCAAACAACAAGTTAATATCTTACTCTTTATTTAAAAATTAGTCAACTCTCATGCCTTTCCGACTCCTATGTTTCCTAGCCACCTTAATCCTCGCCATTTCCTTATCCACTGCCGCGGCGACGCGGGCAAAATCGGTTTCATCCACGCCGACCTTTTGTTTTTTCAGTTCTTCGGCTTTGAGTCTGGCTTCTTCGGCGCGCTTTTCGTCAATTTCCTCCGCCCGTTCGGCCGTATCGGCCAAAACCACCAGATTATTTTGATCAAATTCAATAAACCCGCCGGAAACCGCCATGGCAATTTCTTCTTTATCTTTTTTGAGCATAATCTCCCCGGCTTTGAGCGACGCGATATACGACCGGTGGTTCGGTAAAATCGTCACCTCGCCGTCGGATACGGGAAGCGTCGCTTGATCAACTTCATTCTCATACACCGTTTTCTCTGGGGTAACTATTTTGAAATGAATTTTATTCATTTAAATTTCTAATTAAGAATTAAGAGATGTCTCCCTTCATATAGAAATCCTGTTCTGCCACGCCGTCATATTCCCCATCCAAAATCATCTTAAAGCCCTTGATGGTGTCGGACAGTTTTACGTATTTGCCGGGCGTGCCGGTGAATTGTTCCGCCACGAAAAACGGCTGGGATAAAAATTTCTGGATCTTTCTGGCGCGCGCCACGGTAATTTTATCGTCGTCCGATAGTTCCTCCATGCCCAAGATGGCAATAATATCCTGCAAATCTTTATATCTTTGCAAAACTTTCTGCACGCCGCGGGCGACTTGATAATGCTCTTCGCCGACAATTTTCGGATCCAAAATAGTTGAACTAGAATCCAATGGATCAACCGCCGGATAAATTCCGAGTTCCGTCAGTCCGCGCGACAATACTACGGTGGAATCCAAATGGCCGAAAGTGGTGGCCGGCGCCGGATCGGTCAAATCGTCGGCCGGCACATAAACCGCCTGCACGGAAGTGATGGAGCCTTTGTCAGTGGAAGTAATTCTTTCCTGCAATCTTCCCATTTCTTCCGCCAATGTTGGCTGATAACCGACCGCCGATGGAATGCGTCCCAGGAGAGCCGATACTTCGCTGCCGGCTTGGGTAAAACGGAATATATTGTCAATGAATAACAGCACGTCTTTGCTTTCCTGGTCGCGGAAATATTCCGCCATCGTCAGCGCGGAAAGACCAACTCTTTGCCGGGCTCCCGGCGGTTCGTTCATCTGGCCAAAAACCAACGATGTTTTATCCAGCACGCCTGATTGTTTCATATCGTGATACAAATCATTGCCCTCGCGGGTCCTTTCTCCGACGCCGGCAAAGATGGAATAACCGCCGTGCTCCTGGGCAATGTTTCTGATCAGTTCCTGGATAACGACAGTTTTGCCGACTCCCGCGCCGCCGAACAGACCGACCTTGCCGCCTTTGATGAAAGGACAGATGAGATCAATAACTTTGATGCCGGTTTCAAAAATTTCGGTTTTGGTGGATTGATCGGAAAATTTTGGAGCGTCCCTATGAATCGGCCATCTATCCGTTATATCCGCATTATCCGCTATATCCGCGAGCCCATCTATGGGCTCACCCAGCAGATTGAACATTCGGCCCAAAACGCCTTTGCCGACCGGGACTTTGATAGCCGCGCCGGTATCAGTTACTTCCATTCCCCGGCGAAGGCCATCGGTCGAACCCATGGCCACCGTTCTCACTTTATTCCCGCCCATATGCTGGGAAACCTCAAGCACCAGGACACTTGGTGTCCCCTTGGACACCGAGTGTCCAAGCGACACTGTAAGCGCGTTGTAAATTTTCGGAAGTTCGTCCTTAAACTCAACGTCTACTACAGGTCCAATAACCTGACTAATTTTTCCAATGCTTGCCCCGTTAATTTTTTCCATATGTTTGTAAACTTTAATTTTAATTAATTGCCTAAAATTTACTTTCAAAATTCCTTAAATCTTTATTTCCGTGTGAATCACTTAGCAATTTCAGTTCGGAATCTATTTTTTTTCTAGTTTCTTCATTTCTTGAATAAAGAATATCCCATTGGGAAGGAGTATCCGGATGTTTGGAACTCCTTCCAACTATTACCTTGGCTGTTCTTTTTTTAAGTGAGATATCTCCAAACCCGAAAGAAAAATCCATGTCCGGCAATTCTTCATCAAACATTTTTGTAATTTTTTTTAATGCGCCAAGTATTTTTTTACTGTTATCAATTTCATAATCAACATATATATCCAGGTCTGATTTTTCTGTGGCTTCTCCTTTTGCTGTACTGCCAAATAAAACTATAGTTCTTATTAATTCCAATTCTTCGGGAGAAAGACGATTTTTTATTTTTTCTATGGCAAGCAAAGCCATCCTTTTTCTTTCCTCGCTTAATTCATTTTTTATAGGCGTCTCAAATAAATTTTTCATATCATTGTTTGATTTAGTTTTCCAGCGCTGCTCTGCCTAATTTGGTTATAAAATGCAATATTCTTCATATTTTACTGTAGTACTTGACAGATGGCAACCAGTTTGCTATCATACAGTTGAAAAAGGCTTTCGGCCGTAGTTTATATACTACACATAGCGGAGGGTCTTTTTTTTGTTTTATTCTTCCGGAAACACCGATAAAAAGAACTTTTGATCATTTTTTTTATCTTCTTTTACTTGCACAAAAAATAGTTCTTTTTCTTTCGTCATTCCAGCGAATCGATGCAGTATTTCAGTTGGTTTATTTGGATTTTGTTTGGAAACTGGTTCGTATCTGGATTTTTCTAAGAGTTCTACGGCGCACGGATAAAATTTCATTCTGCGGCTTCTATCCCTCCAGTTTTTCTGCCAGAGATGATCCCAAAAATAATCTATAAATATTTTGTCTTTACTAAAATATGTTGAGCGTAAATATGGCCTCCTTTTCGTCTTTCTTTTTATCTTTTTGTAGATTGCAAAGGCCTTTAAATAAACCTCATGATAATCGGTTCCGGAAAGCTTTTTGTTTTTGCACTGGAATATTTTTACAGCCATCTATTTATATTTAAATACGACTGGTCCGATTACTTGGGCAATTTTTCCTTTGTTCATAAAAATATAATTAAAATATTTATTGATTAATTCCAGCTTTATATTCTTCCCACTTTTTCTTTAAATAGGGGTAGGTTCTCAGTCTGTCCTGATCGCTTAATGATTCAAGGAATTTTTTGTATAATAACGCTTCCTCCTTTATTTCACTAAATTTGGTTTTTATAAAATCAATTGCATTTTTTAAACTGTTTTTATCTGAAAAATCTATATCTACTTTAATTTTATCTTGAGGATGAAGTCCAGCATTCAGAATAAGTTGCATCACCTTATAGTCTGATGGAGGTATTTTATCGGCAATCCACTCATCTCCCACAGCTCCATTATTGTAAACTCCTTGCAAATACGATGTGATTTCCGGTTTTCTTATCGGTAAATTTGCTGTATCAACTTCAATAATAACCCCACAACTAGGTAATTTTATATATTTCATTCTTTGACCGTATTCATCAAGGTGCACTGGGGTTTCAATATGATTATTTTTTACTGAACCGTCTTCTGAATATGCATAATCTACCATATTTTTATTAGTTGACATGTACACTCCTAACTCATTACCATCATTAACTTTAGTCGGATCTTTTTCATTAACATTCATGGGCACCAGAGTTTCTTGAAATTTTTCAATTGAAAGTTCCTCCGGATTAATTGTATAAGCCCGATAAAGCTTTTCGGGGTTTTTTTTCTTCTTCTTTTTTTGATTCTATTGTAGGACGTTCAAAATTCATAAGTTTAATTTTCTAACGCCGCTCTCCCCGCGCTTATTTCCGCAATCTCCTGCGTGATCTTCATCTGCCGGATCTGGTTATAAGCAAAAGTCAGATCATCGGCCATTTCGAGAGCCGCTTCGGTGGCATTTTTCATCGCCACCATCTGCGCCGATTCCTTGGACGCGTTGGATTCCAAAATGGCGTGATAGACCTGCATTTCAATGAGCCGCGGCAAAATATATTCCAAAACTTCCTGGGGACTCGGTTCCACTTTATATTCCACAATCGGTTCCTTGATGCCGTACTCCTGAGCCATCACATCCATTTCGGCAATTTGTTTTTCAATGTCAACTTTGCTTAAAGGCAAAAGCTGACGAAGTTTCACTTGCTGGGTAATGGTGGAAATGTAATCGGTATAAACAATCACCACTTTGTCGTATTTTTTATTTAAATATTCTTCCAAAATTATTTTGACCAGCGGACGGATATCTTCAACTTTCGGCACGTAATCCAGATTATGGAAAGTCGCAATAATTTCCCCGCCTGCATCGCTTTGCTTCTCATGGATAGTACTCTTGTTTATAGAATCACTTGATTTTCCGCTTTCTTGCGTTTTGTTTAACGGCGAAGCATTGCGGGCAGGTTTTTTAATTCTCTTTACCATCTGCTCGGCTTTTTTGCCGACGGTAATAATATCAATTCTTAATTCATCATTTGGAATCTTAGACTCCAGTTTCTTGTCACCTATCCTATTTATTTTCAGTTTTTCCGGATTGTCGATTTCTTCTTTGAGTTTTTTGGCAACTTGCGAATTGAAAGAACCGCAGAGTCCCCGGTTGGAAGCGACAGCAATGAGCAAAATGCTTTTCACTTCCCGCACCGCCAAAAGCCCGTGCTTGTATTCCTTGAAAGCCTTAGCCAGATTAGTGAGCACGCTCCAGGCGCTATGGGCATACGGGCGGATCGCCAAAACTTGGCTCACGGCTTTTCGCATTTTCGCCGCCGCCACCATTTCCATGGCACGCGTAATTTTCGCAGTGTTTTTCACCGACTTAATGCGCCTTTTAATTTCCTTAGATCCTGCCATTTGGTTTAGAGGAATTACGATTTAGGATTTATGAATTATGAATGTTTTTGATTTGGTTATTAGCCCTTGTGATAATCTGTGAGCATCATTTGCCTTCTCTGCTAATTTATTGAAATCACTTTTTTCCAGATAACCCACATCCTTGGCAATCAACAGTTGATTTTTCAATTCAATCAGCGAGCCTTGGGCCAAATAATAAAACTGCACTTTTTCCCTATAGCCTTGCCTGCCAAAACCTTCAGCAATATTTGAAGTTATAGAAACAGCAGCTCTTTTCATTTGGTTTGTTAAGGAATATATTTCGTCTTTTGGAAATTTTTTAGCTATTTTATAAAGTAAAATAACCAACGCGTGGCCTTCCTGCCAAGCCTTCAAATCCGTAAATGATTTAATTTTTACTTTTTCTTCCATCTCTTAAATCGTATCTTAAATCTTAAATCGTAATTCTTAAATCTCTTAATTATTACTCTGATACACTTCTTTGAACTCCCCGATACTTTTCTCCAGCTTTTTAATTATCTCATCAGTCAACTCTTTCTTCTCCGCTATTTCTTTCAAAACTTTCTGGTTTTTCATAAACTTATGGAAATCATTTTCCCACTCTTTCATTTTTTCCACCGGCACGTCATCCATAAATCCATT
>JAPLXF010000079.1 GCA_026396205.1 Candidatus Moraniibacteriota bacterium
GGCGTCATCTATTTCACCCTTCCGCCAACCGACGGCACAACCGGATCGCAGTGGATTGAAAGGCTCGAAAAGAAAGGTTTCCGCATCGGAAACTACGCTAAAAGCATTCTGCGTTCCTCGGATTTTAAGCCGACCTCCGGTGTCAGAAATGAAATAGCGGTTCTCAAAGGAATGCTGTTTAATGACGATGACCGCATTACCAAAAAAATCCGCGCCGAAGCCGACCGTCGCAAGCTGACAAAACCGAACGCCGAAGCTGCTTGTTTAATCCGTGAAATGTTCACAGACGAAGAGCTTGAAGCTAGGGGTCTCTGGTGGATCGTCGCCATGCATGAACCGATAAATGATTCCGATGGCGCTCCGTCTCTGCTCGACGCGCGCCGCGGCGTTGCTGGTCCTTGGCTGGGCGCTTGGGGTGGCAGGCCTGACGGTGGGTGGGCTCGCGGTGATGGCTTTGCGTTCGTCGTCTCGCAAGTCAGTACTCAGGTCTAATTTTTTCAGCTCTAGTCCTTGGAAACTTAGTCCTAAAGAATCAGAAAAAAATGAGCCTCGTGTTGTATTTCACGCGAGGCTCTTTAATTTGTGCTAGAATAGAAAAGGTAGTAGGGAAGAATGCGGGCGATTAAGATTTCCCGCTTCCGAACCCAGTATCCATACATTGAGAATATCCACGATCACGGTTTTGGATAGAGTGGTGTATGCAGACACTTCACAAAAAATGAAGATACTTGGTGTGGAATGCTAGGGCATTTCAGATGCCGAATAAGATACAGCTCAGAGAGTATTCGATGAGCAATGACGCAGAAGGCATTCCGCGCAATTCCGATGGCGATCCGAATCTGCTCAACGCGAACCGCAACGATGATGGTCATTGGCTGAACGCTTACTATGACAGGCCTGACAATAGGTGGAATCGCGATAATGGCTTTGCGTTCGTCGTCTCGAAACTCTCTTTATTTCTCTCCCGATGCTTGTTTGGGAGAGTTTTTCTTTACAAGACTTCCGTTCCAGCCTCCCAGATTTCTGCCGATTTCATTCAATTTTTCCGAAAGAAGAATATATTTTTTGTCATCTAAAGACTTTGTTTCCCAAAGGATATTCAAAAATATTTGCAATACATCAGATTTTCGGATAGCCAATCTGACATATGGTATTTTTTCCTCTGGTTTCAAAAAAGCGGCGATAGCGACTGCTTCAATGATTTCCGTAAAGTATTTATCCACTTTTTGCCCGAGCGTATATCGGTGAGTGGTTGGCAAAATGCGATAATATTCATACCACAAAAGATATAGGCTTTTTATTTTTTCAAATACTGCTGGAAGCTGGGGGGGGGGGGGGTCTTAAAGGATGAGCTATGTTCTCTGTTAGAATTTTGCTGGCTGAAAAGATTTTGATTCATAAAATTATTAACAGTAGTTACGCACCTTGAAAATTTAGCCTAAATAAAATGTTATCAGCGTATTGGAAATTAAAACTGCAATCTCGTTTTATCTGATAAATGGTTTTCTTTTGAGTAAGTCTTTCCTTTTCCAGCGCGATGTAAGCCATGAGGCACAGATGAAAATGAGCATTCTGCGCATTCAGTTTTCTAGCCTGGCATTCGTCCAGTCCCAATTTGTAATGCAACATTCGGAAAATAGTTTCAATATTCCATCTTCCCTTGTAAGCGGAGAGTAATTCTTTTTTGGATAATTTCAGGTCATTGGTGGCAAAGTATTTCTTGCCGTTTCTGACAACAATTACTTTAGCGCCGCCAGTGATTTTTCCCAGCATCATCCAGTAAGGATTTCTCTGAATTTCTTTTAAGGGAATGCCATTCAGTTTTCTATTGCTCTTTAATTGAGTTACGAATTTCCACTGGCAATCCTGAATGATTTTGAAAATCTGACTGGCCGCATACCAGGAATCAAAGGTGATGTATTTTGGCTTAATTCCCAGCTTTCTTACCTGTTCCAGTAACTCCACCGCTAGATCGATTCTCGTTTTTCTGGATTTCTTCTGATATACTTTAAGAGCAAGCGGAATAGTCGCCTCGCCGTTCGACCAAGCGATGAGGACAATGTTTAAACCGAGAATGCTTTTCCCGATTTTACTGTCAAACAGCCAAGCGATATTCTCAATACTCTTTGCGAACTGTTTGGAAATGATAGTGTCGTCAATTATGAGATAACCGCCTTGCAGTTTTCCAAAGGTTCTCAGGATGAAGTTTTGCAGGAGTATCTGCCAACAAAACTTTTTTCCATTGAGAACCCTTGCAAGGCTATCGTGAGAATTTTTGGAAATCTCGGATAGCGCCGCGCAAGTGGCGTTCTCAAAGACGCACAGCAAACCCTTTAAATACTTGGCAGCATTTTGAGGCAAAATTAACATAGTTTTCAGTTTTATGTTTGTTTTTGTTAGTTTGCCTCTATTTTAAGCTATTTTTTCAAAGTGCGTAATGCCTGTTATTAAGTTAAAAATGAAAAAAGAAAAAATAAAATTCAAAGAAAGTTACGAAAATATTATTAGTATTGAAAATCTACTCGAAGCGTGGAAGGAATTCGTGAAAGGCAAGCGGAATAAAAAAGATGTTCAAATTTTCCAGATGCGTTTGATGGACAATATTTTTTCACTGCATAGAGAACTTCTTAATCATACCTATAAGCACGGCGGTTATCAAGCCTTTAAAATCAATGATCCGAAACCCAGAGATATCCATAAAGCGATAGTTCGAGACCGATTATTGCACCACGCTATATACCGAAAACTTTATCCATTTTTTGACAGAATTTTCATCACTGATTCGTATTCCTGCCGGAATAATAAAGGCACGCACAAGGCCATTAACAGATTTCGCCAGTTTACCTACATTGTCAGCAAAAACAATACCCAAACCTGCTGGATTTTGAAATGCGACATCAGAAAGTTTTTTGCCAATATTGACCACGAAATTTTACTTGAAATATTACGGGAATATGTTTTAGATAAAAATATTATTTGGCTTTTGGAAAATGTGATAGAAAGTTTTACCTCACCCCGCCCTCTCCTCAATGAGAGGGGGAGTGGTAATGTCGGCTTGCCGCTTGGCAACCTGACTTCCCAACTTTTTGTGAATATTTATATGAATAAATTTGATCAGTTTGTGAAACATAAATTAAAAGTCAAATGCTATATCAGATACGCTGATGATTTTGTGATTTTTTCTGAAGATAAAAGTTGGTTGGAAAAACAAATAAACCCAATTAAACAAGTTCTTTATAACGAGTTAAAACTAGAAATGCATCCGGATAAAATTTTTGTAAAAACGATTAACTCCGGCGTTGACTTTCTCGGAATGGTTAATTTTTTTGATCACAGAATTCTACGGACTAAAACTAAAAAGCGAATGTTTAAGAAATTAGCCAAAAGGGAAGAAGATTTAAAAGACAATTTAATTTCAGAAGAATCTTTTAATCAGAGTTGGCGGTCGTATTTGGGAGTTTTGGGGCATTGCAAGGGGTGGAAAATTGCGAGAAAATTGACCCCCGATTAATAAATGGTATTAACCCCAGAGCAAGCTCTGGACTCTATTTATCCCGCTAAGCGAGACGGTATTAACCAGCGAGCTCGCCCGCTTTTGGCGGGAATAAAAAACCAATGCTCTTTTTTTATTTTCCAACCAGTGCTAGAATATGAATATGGATTATATCAAAAAGAAAAGGACTATTATCGTTTCAGTATATTCGGCAATTTTGCTTCTTATTCTGTTGGGAATTTATGCTTGCGTAAAACCCAAGCCGTCCTGCTTTGACGGCCAGAAAAATCAGAACGAGGAAAATATAGATTGTGGCGGAGTTTGCGTTAAAAAATGTGAAATCGAACTTAAGGAAAATATTGCCGTGATGAATGCCGGCGCAGTGGAAAGCGGAATAGCCGGCCAATATGACATCTACGGCCAAGTGGAAAATCCCAATAGTTTCTATGGCAGCAATAAATTCAGCTATACTTTTCAAATCAAAGATGCCGGCGGAACAGTGATGGCTGAAAAAAAAGGCATCAACTATATTCTGCCGCGGGAAACCAAATATATCGTCGTCAGCAATATCAATCTTCCCAGAGCGCCGGCCAGTGTCGGAATGGTTGTGGAAGAAACCGAATGGGTGGAATTCCAAAATGACTATTTCGAACGCCCGCAATTGAATGTGGTCAATAAAAATTATCAGGAAATTGCCGGCGGAGTTGGTTTTGCTGAAGCTACGGGACTGCTTAAAAATGAAAGCCCATTTGATTTCAATAAGATTAATTTGGAAGTAATTCTAAAAGACGGCAGCGGCCGGATTGTGGCTCTCAATTCTACCAAAATGGACACTGTCAGATCCAAAGAAAATCGTGATTTTCGGGCTGTCTGGCCCAATCGTTTTTCCGGAACGGTTGCCAATATGGAAGTTCAGGTGGAAGTAAATGTTTTTGATTCGGAATCTTTTGTCAAAAGATTTTTCAAAACGCAGGATTTTCAGCGCTACGATATGGAGTAAGAATATTTTAGAAATCTGAAAAGACAATTATGCTAAGAAATCTTTTAAAGCTTGATTGGATTATGCTTACGGCGGCGCTGTTACTGGTTGTCATCGGAGCCTTGGCGCTTTTCAGCATAACTTTAAGCGGCGGCAACATAAATTCCAGCTATCTATATCGGCAGGGAATATCCATTCTGATCGGAATTGTCCTGCTTTTTTTATTGGCTTTTTCGGATTATCGGGTTTTTAATTCTTGGAGTACCCGGCTGTATTTCGGAGCGGTCGCTCTGCTTTTGCTGGTAATTATTTTCGGAACCAGCGTCCGCGGCACAGTTGGTTGGCTGGGATTCAGTTGGCTGCGTTTCCAGCCGGTGGAAATTATCAAACTTATTATGATAATTTTTTTGGCCAGCTTTCTTTCCAAAAAAAGAACCGAACTGAGCATTTTTGTAAGGGTAATCGCTTCAATAGCGCTAGTGCTTATCCCAGTTATTTTGATTCTCAGCCAGCCGGATTTCGGATCGGCTGTCATCGTACTGGCGATTTGGCTGGGAATGCTGCTGGTTTCCGGAATCAATAAAAAAAATATTTTTCTTTTGATGCTGATTATTTTTTCCGCGGGGCTTTCCGGATCTTTTTTTCTCAAAGATTATCAGCAGGAAAGAATCATCAATTTTTTAAAGCCCCAGCAGGATCCCCGGGGCAGCGGCTATAATGTGATTCAATCAATGGTGGCGGTCGGTTCCGGCGGAATCTGGGGCAAAGGTTTGGGGCACGGATCGCAGAGCCAGCTTAATTTTATTCCCGAACGCCACACTGATTTTATTTTTGCGGTTATCGCCGAAGAATTGGGCTTTGTCGGTTCAGCCGTGGTTTTGTTTCTGTTCGGGATACTTTTTTATCGTTTGCGGGAAACCGCCAGGCTGGCTCGGGACAATTTCGGCTATCTTATGGCGGTGGGAATTCTTTTGATGTATTTTTCCCAAGTTTTTATCAACATCGGCATGAATATCGGGCTGGTTCCGGTGGCCGGAGTGCCTTTGCCGCTCCTGAGTTATGGCGGAAGTTCTTTAACTGTAATGCTGGCATCACTGGGAATTGTGCAGAGTATTTATTTAAGGAAACTTAAAACGGATTGACCCCGTTAGAAAAATACTTTTCTAACGGGGTTGACCCCAACAGAAAAATATTTTTCTAACGGGGTTGACTAATTTTTACCGGAATGATAATATAAACCAACATAATATTTTAAAACTCGAGAGACTTCGACTTAAAAAGTCGGGGAAGGTAGAGTCAAAACAATGGATAAAGTTAAACTGTCAGCCGTTTCCAGAATTGAAAAAGGGAATAAAGTAAATTCAGGCCGAAAAAAAGGATTGGTTCCGGCGGTGATTTACGGCAAAGGAATAAAAACCGAAATGCTTTGGGTCAAAGCTATGGAATTGGAAAAATTGCTGGCCAAATCTGGAGAAAGCGTCATTATTGAACTTTCTATTGACGGAAAAAACATTCGCAATGTCTTGATTCACGAAATTCAAAAAGATCCGGTTAGGGGAACTCTTCAGCATATTGATTTCTATCAGGTAAGAATGACGGAAAAAATTGAAGCGGAAGTCGAACTGGTGCTGATAGGCGAATCGCCGGCAGTCAAAGAATTGGCCGGAATATTGGTCAGAAGCGTCGATAAATTGAAAATCAAATGTTTGCCGGCCGATCTGCCTTCGCATATCGATGTGGATGTTTCCAAAATCAAAACTTTCGAAGACCATATTTGCGTTAAAGATTTGAATATTTCCGACAAAGTGGAAATTGAAATTGATCCGGAAACGGTAGTGGCGCTGGCAACCCCGCCTCGTTCCGAAGAGGAACTTTCCGCATTGGAAGAAAAAGTTGAAGAAGATGTAACCAAAGTTGAGGGAGTAGTTAAGGAAGTTCCGGTGGAAGGCGAAGTTGCCGAAGGCGAAAAGAAGCCCGAAGGCGAAGCTCCAGCTCCCGAAAAAAAGAAGGAATAACCTAGTTTTTTGAATAAAAAACCGTCCTGACCTGCCTGCCGGTAGGCAAGTATTACATCAGGGCGGTTTTTATGTTACAATAGGGTTGAAATATGTTTAAATATTTAAGAAACGGAATAATCATTCTGCTAGCTATGTTTATTTTGGAGAGCTACGGCGGAGCTTTTTTTAATTCCCGAATGGCCAGCGCGGCTACCAGCGAGGAAGATCTCCAAAATTCGATTGATAAGGCGGCTAAAAAGGCCCAAGAAACCCAAAAACAAATCGATGCCAGCCAGAATGTTTTGCAAAAAACCCAAGTTGAAATCAGCACCACCCAGCAACTGATCAATAAAACGGAAACTGATATTTCCAGAAAAGAAGCGGAAATTAAAAGTTTGGGCAATCGCATCGAGCTGAATAAAAAAATTCTGAGCGAATATATCAAGGAGCTTTATGTGGACGGAGTGGAGGATCCATTTATGCAAATTGCCTTAAGCGGACAAGGCTTGAATGAATTGGCGGAACAATCCGATCAATTGTTAAGTGTTAAAGACAAAATAATAAAAATATTGCAGGAAATTGACGATTCGAAAAATAAAGTTGAACAGGTGAAATCGGAATTGGAAGACAAGAAAGACGAACACGAAAAAATTCTCACTGTGCATAAATCGGAGCAAGTTGAAATTAAGGAAGACATTCAGCAAGCTGAAGCCACGCTGGCCGAACTTAATGCCAAAATCAATAAATTAAAAGGCGAACTGTCCAGTTTGTTGGGATCAAATGTCAGTTTTGACAATGTTATGGAAGCGGCAGATTTTGCCAGCAAAGCCACCGGCGTCAGGAAAGATTTTATTTTGGGGATGCTAGTGGTTGAATCGGGTTTGGGAAAATTTACCGGCGGCTGCACGGCGGACAAAAGCAATATGAGCAAATACAGGCTGGGTATTTTTAAAGATATTTGCAGCGAGTTAAAATATGACTGGAAAAAGAAAAAAGTTTCCTGTCCCCCCAGTTCCTATAAAGGCACCGGCGGAGCTATGGGCGTGGCGCAGTTTATGCCGGATACCTGGCTGGGATACAAAAGCATAGTTTCTTCCCTGACTGGGCACAAACCGCCAGATCCGTGGAATCTGACAGACGGCGTGGTGGCGATGGCCAAAAAATTAGCCAATGGCGGGGCATCCAGCAAGACTAAATCGGGCGAGTGCAAAGCGGCCAAACTTTATCTTTCCGGAACCACTTCCAGCAAATATGACTGGTATTGCACCAGGGTGGCTTATTGGTCAAAAAATTACGAGGATAAACTGAATTAATTTAAATAAAAATTAAAAAAGTCTTTCAATCCAGGCTTTTTTTATTTTCACTTGAAAAAAAGCCTTGGTTAGAATATACTTATACAAAACATAATTAAGCCTAAAAAAGATAAAAATATGAACCGTTTTGAAATTATCGGCGGGAAAAAACTTAAAGGCGAAATTGAAGTCAGGGGCTCCAAAAATGCCACTACTCCCATTTTAGCCGCTACTTTACTGACGCAGAAAG
>JAPLXF010000054.1 GCA_026396205.1 Candidatus Moraniibacteriota bacterium
TGGGAATTTTGCAGAGAGTCGGTTTTTGTTTCACTTGCCATTTCCATACATACATTTTACAATAAATTATAAATTAACGAAAGGGGAAGTTATTCACAATCCAGGTGGGATGCCAGAGTGGTTGAATGGGCCGCACTCGAAATGCGGTGTACTCGCAAGGGTACCGAAGGTTCGAATCCCTCTCCCACCGCCAAGTTTTACATTCTGAAAAAACAGGAATGGCTGAAGGCTTGTCCCGCAGTGTCCGCCGCGGACTACTGCTGGGATTCAAATCCCTCTCACACCGCCAATTAAACTACTTAATAAAAAATTTATGAAAAAAAAGAAAAAGAAGATTACTGCCAAAAGCGTTTTTGAAAAGTATCTTGTCCCAAAACTGATTGGAAAAAATAGTGATGAAACTCTCAATATATTTTGCAATCTTGATTATAATTACTTTTATAATATTGCCAGAAAACATAAATTGAAAGAACGGCAAATATCATCTTTAGTTGGATTTAAGGACGAATTTTTTGTTAAAACCGTTACCAGTCAAATTTAGAAAATTTAAATCCTTTTTATTACAAAAATAACCCTCAAAAAACTCTGGGTTATTTTTTAAATTATTTTAAAAATGAATAAAATCATTTTTTATTTAGCATAGTTAATGTGTCTTTAAGCGCGTCATGGTATCCTCTGCTATATTCTTCTAGCCGATCTTCATCTATACCAAATCCTTCCCAATTACAATCCTTGTATTCTTCGTGAATTTCTTTAACCTCTTCTTTAATAGATTTTACTATTTCTTTTTTTGTCATAGTTTTTAATATTTTATTTTTTACGAAGTCTTTCTATCGGATGAATTTTGCCGGTTTTTAGATCAATAAATTTCCAAAATTTCCAACCATTAACGGGTAATCCATTTTGTACTTTCATTCCGGCTCCGGAAGGAGAATTATAAACTTCATTTTCATAAATAATTTTCGTTGGAGAATAATAAACTGCGAAATGTTTATGATTTTTATAGTTAGCAAAAATCTCGATTTCTTTCCCATCGCTTTCAGATATTTCTGGAAAATCGAAATTTATTTCATTCTTGTCAATATCAAAAATTGTAACCTTTTCAAGAATTATACCAACACCAAATTCGCAAAGTAAATCAACAAATTCATTTCCGCTCATTAGTGAAATTGTTGCTTTGTAAGGGTCTTCTGCTTCTTCGATTGATTGTCTCGAAAAATTAGAGGTAGTGATAAACAACCCAGTTTGATGTGGCCTTAAGCTACCTCTCAATTCGGATATGCTTGCTCTTTGGACATTATTCCTCCATCTCTTTACTTGAACAGATACATTATTTTTTATTATACCTGCAACAACCAACTCTCCAGTTACATCAATTCCTCCATCTCCCGTTTTACCAGTAACTTGAACTTTTTCAAATCCGAGGTTTCTCAAAACCTCTCCTACTAATTCCTCAAATTTGGAAGGATGCATGGCGTGCAGTGCTTCTAATAATTGTTTTTTTACTTCTTGGTTTTTATTTCTTATATCGGCGAATATTCCTTTTGGTTCTTGTTCTAATAGACCGTATAAGCCCTTTCCGAAAGAAATAAATTTCGATTCAGTCCCTTGTGATTTTGATTTTCTGATATCAGCATTAATTGCGGACGCAATATTACCAGCGATAATTAAATCATCACTTTCTATTAGACCCAAATCGAAAGCTTTATTTGCTAAATCACGATAATGGATCTGCTTTAGCTCTGGTTCCTCACTAAAAATTTTGTATGCTATCTCTAGGTATGTTAGATTTTCTGCCATAATATTATATTTAATGATTTCTCCTATTATAATCCAAAGCAGAAATAAGATCTAATCCTAATTTTTTGAAAAATCTCAAAAAGAATTGTCCTAGTTTTTTTCTTTCTTCTTGCGTTATGAATTGTTCGTATAATTTTCCAAGTATATCCCGATCAATCGGCGTGAAATCATACTTATTAAAAGAGTTTGTGATTTCTTGGAGTAAAAAATCACTTGGTTCATACCAATCAAAAATATTATTTGCAAAAATATGAGAATAAATTTGTTGGGCTTCTTGTTTTAAAGATTTTAATTGCTGCCTATTTTGGATAACTTCAAAACTTAAAAGTTTTTTATCTTTGCAAACCCAGAGCAAAAGAATTTCATTTAAAAAAGTATATCCCGTTTCAAGGCAGAATTTATCTTGATCCGGCTTGTTTTCAGTTCTTTGCCATATTTCAAACTCCTTGTTTGGTTTAAATTTGTGTCTTATTTCTTCTTGTGTTTTTACTATAAGTTGCTTTAATTCGTTATTGAAAGTCAGCAAATTTAATGTTTGGTTTAAGGCTTTTCGCCCCACATAGCTTCTCATTACAGAAACCACTTTGCCTTGCACAATCAATTGCTTAACCACTAAAGCCTGCAATGACGGATTTGCCGGTTGTAATTTAAAACCACCCCTTACTTTGTATATTTTTTTAAGGGTAACTTCGTTTTGATTTATGAGTGCCACTATCGTATCGCCATCTTCAGCATTATTTTGTTTTCTAATAATTATATTATCTCCATCAAAAATACCTTCTTGTATCATACTGTTACCCTTGACTTGCAAAGCGAAATGTTCTCCAGATTTTGCCAATAAATTTTTTGGTATGGCGATTGTTTCGTATTCTTGAATTGCTTCAATTGGTTTTCCGGCCGCAATACTTCCCAATAAGGGAATTTGAACCAATAATTGTTCTTGAGTAATGCTAATAGCGCGAGCTTTATTTTCTATTTTTCCCAAATAACCACCTTCTTTGAGTTTTGATATATGAAAATGAACAGTCGAAACAGAAGCAAGTTTAAGTTGCTTTCTGATTTCTTCAAACGAAGGAGAATATCCTTTTTTTTTCGAATAGCTTTTTATGAAGTCGAGAATTTCTTTTTGGCGTTTTGTGAGCATATGGATTTTACTTGTTTTCTATAATTAATTATACTAGAACAAAAATAGAAAATCAATACAAATTATCCACATATATAATGTAAGCTGTTCAGGGGGGTTTACTTTAGCCTTAATTGGTGCTAATTTAAAGAAACTATATGGCAATATTATCAACTATCCAGCCGATTATTCTTGTTGCTATCGCCCTCGGAGCGCTGATTTTGGCTTTATTTATCTGGAATATAATTTTGCAATCGAATATCAGCCGAATAAAAAAATCACAAAAAGAGCTTTTTTCCGGAACCAAGGCTAAAGATTTGGAAGCCGTAATTATGGAACAGTCCAAGTCTCTTAAAACTCTAGACAAGGATATTCAAGAACTTTTTAATATTTCCAACCAGATAAACGCCCTTTCATTAAGAGGATTGCACAAAACTGGCGTGGTCCGTTTCAATCCATTCAAAGATGTTGGCGGCGACCAAAGTTTTTCGCTGGCACTGCTTAATGGCAAAGACAATGGCATTGTTATTTCCTCGCTTTTTACCCGCGAAGGAACCAGAAT
>JAPLXF010000060.1 GCA_026396205.1 Candidatus Moraniibacteriota bacterium
TTTTTTTGTTGTTTCGGTCGATGTCCGCGACATTGCCCCATGTCCGAAGATATGAATTAGATTCTTTGTCGTAATCATATTCCGCCGCAAACGGTCCCGGGAAAGCCACGCGCAGATGCCCGCCGGTCGGCCGCTGATCCAACGGCGCTTCGCCCTGGTGTAAATAGCCGGAGAATTGGCCTATCATTCGATAGCCAAAATCTTTTGAGCATTGGACAATTTTATTGAATTTGGCATAACCGGTATCCACGCCGCGCATAGTTCCAGTGGCTTCCTTGCGATAGCACGGGTTATCCGGGCAGGCATTGGCTGATTTCCCCGCATCACCATTGCAGTTAATATCATCAATTACTCCATTATTGAGAAGCTCTTTAAATTTTTCGATATCCGACCGGCCCCAGTGGACAAAAATCGCGTCCAAACCCTTGGCCAGCGCCACATAATCATGGCGGGCACTGCGCATAGAACCGACATCATCCGGATTGCCGCAAATATAAACACCCATTAATCGAGTTATGGTAGCTGTAATTACCGGCATTTCAATCACCATATCGGCATCGGAAAATCCGGCATCCGGCCTAGCCGCTACATCTCCCGGCTGCATAACGGCAATGGGACGGCGATTCCAATCGGCGCAGGGCAGTCCGGAAATCGGGCTGACATTGCCTTCATTGGCCAGCGGATATGACTGCGCTCCACCGCTCGTGCCGGTGTTGACATTAATTGGCTTGACGGTTGATTTCCCTTTTCCCTTGAAAAAGTAAAAACCGACGGCAACGGCTATCAAAACTATAATGATAGCTAGAATTATTTTTTGGGCTCGATTCATAATTTTTTTTACTAATTACTATTTTTTACCAATATACGAATTTTACTTATTCGTACATTCGTATTTGATTCGTAATTCGTAGAGATTACTATTTTTGGCAACTAGAGCAATAAAATACGCTCCGTTGGGCCATAGTTATACGCTTAATTATTGTATCACACCTCTGGCATTTTTGACCAGCTTTTTTATACACTTTCAAAATTTTATGGAAATTGCCCGGCGCGCCGGCCGTGTCGCGGTAATCCGAGTCGGAAGTTCCCCGCATTTTTATGGCTTTTTTTAATATTTTTTTAATCGATTTATATAATTCCTTTATTTCTCTATCTCGTATCTCTATCACAAGTCTTCTCGGATCAATTCCGGCATCATATAAAATTTCGCTGCGGTAAATATTGCCAATGCCGGCAATCAAACTTTGATCCATCAGCACAATTCCGATTGGCTTATTAAAAATCCCTCTCGCCCTTTTAGGGAGAGGGCTGCCTGCCTGCCGGCGAGGCAGGGGGTGAGGGTATCCTAAAATTTCCTCAAATTTTTTGAAAGTAAACTCCGGGCTCATGGCATCCACACCCAGCGCTTTTATTTCTTTTAAGTTTTTTATTTTTTCCGTATCATCCAAAACAATCTTGGCAAACTTCCTGACATCGCTGAACTCCAACGTTTTGCATGCGAACTGCGCGCTACGAACGCGCCCATTCGAATTTTCTTTCGTAGATTCGCATTTCATTCGTAGTTTCGAATCGGTTAAATACCAGATGTGATGAATATAACTATTGACCTTGTCAGCAAAATAATCGTGTTTTTTAGAATTGGAAATTTTGTCATTGGAAATTGATTGGAAATTGGAAATTGGAAATTGGAAATTTGCTTGTGCCTTCACAAGCAGGTGTCCTGTCATTTTCAAATGAATATATAAAGTTTTGCCGCCCGATAAATCAATAAACAAATTTTTTCCCAGCCTCCTGGCTCCCAAAATTTTCCGGCCGATGATTAATTTCTTAAATTTTTCCAAAGTTAAATTTTTAATCGCTTTCGGCCAATCACTCCAAAAACCGGTGATAGTATCGCCTTTAATTTTCTTATTTAAGTCAGAAACGACAGTTTGAACTTCGGGCAATTCAGGCATAATTTAGGCTGAAAAATAATTTTTCACGGCAAATTCAAACTGTTCAATAAGCAACTGTTTGAAATAGCTTAGATTATTTTTTTCGTAAAACAAGATTACTGCTTTTTTATATTCCACTTCATCCACGCTACGATAGGAAAGCGGGCAAATATTGCGCGCTAAAAGCGCCGCATTGCTAATCATCCGGCTGGTTCGCTTGTTGCCATCTTCAAAAGGCTGAATATAGGCAATCATAATTGAAAGCAAAAGCGCTTTGGCAAAAGGATTCTTTTCTCGATTTACTAATTCGCAAGTTTTTTCCAGTGCTTCTTTTATTTGGAATTGATTATCCAACGGCTTATATTTCGTTCCTACAATCCCGACCGGCCTTTTGCGCAAATTTTTGGAAATTCCCAAGCCGCTTGTCAGCAAATTATGGATGTCTTCGATTTTGGAAACTGAAATCTGGCGGAATGTTTTTTGATTTTTCATAATATAGTCCAGCGCTTTTTTATGATTGAGAATCATCACGGCTTCTTCTTTTTTATGGCCATTGGCTTCCTGATGCTCCCTTATCAAAACTTCGGTTTCCAAAAGCGTGTAGGTGTTGCCTTCAATTTGCGATGATTTCCAGCTCAACTCTATAATTAGCCTTTCAAATTCTTTGGCCGCCATTTCCGTAGAAAATTTTTGCAGATTATTTCGGTATTTTTTATTCAGCTCCGCCAATTGTTTTTTTTCGGCTTCCGTAAAAAAATCGCCGAGCAAAGAAAAAATTTCAAAATTAAATTTTTCCTTGCCGATCCTTTGGTCTTCTCCCAGTGCAAAATATTTTTCCACATTAATCGGTTCAATTAAACGATAATGATCTGATAAGGAATACCTAACGCTGCGGCCTTTTCCGCTTTTGGATATAAAATTCAGCCCCAATAATTCATTCAAGTCCCTCACTAAAGTAATTCTGGAAACACTGCCAAAAACAATGCTGATTTTTTTCAGCATCTGAGAAGTAGAAAAGGGGCTTTTTTTGGCTAAAATAGCCAAAATTTCATCTTGTCTTTTATTCAATTTTTGCTTATTATAAGCCATATTTTAGATAATTGTATCATTTTTATATCCTAATTGTATCATTTTTGATACGAAAAGTCAATATCTTCGCAATATCTCAATGCCTTGGAAACGAAGTTTCCAAGTTAGGGGTTAATATTAACCCGTCAATATTAACCCCTTTATAGTTGACAGTTTACTGTCAACTATAAACCATACTGCCTTACTTTTCAGAAACGACGGTTTGAACTTCTGGCAATTCAGGCATAATTTAAACTTGAATTATTTCTTTAATGCTTTTTAGATTTATTTTTTCTTTCTTATTCTTTTTTACAAAACTTACTAAATTTTCTATATACCTTTTCCCATAATAATTTTGGATTTGTTTTAAAAAGATACCGATATTTCCACTTTTGCTCATTTTTTTTCCCTTAAATAAAACGAGGGGTGTTAATAATGTTATATATTTAGATTCATAATTCAACCTTTTTAAATATTCTTCTCTTTTCTCTAGCGCTGTTTTCTTATTCCTTTTTATTAAATGATCAGAACCGAGAATATGTAAATTAATATCTAATAGGACATTCTCGATTGCTCCCAGCAGATCATGTTCCAGCAATAAATTTTTGCCTGATTTATTTATATTAAAAATATTTTTATACTTACACTTTTCACATTCACACTCAAAAAAACTTTTTTCTTTCCTGCAATGTTTTATTATGCTTTTGCACTTTTTGCATATTGCGCCGATAACCAAACTTTTATCTGATGCTAAAACAATTTTACTAAATACTTTATTAAATTCTTGCGTTTTTTGAACCTGCGAAATAGTTTTATATTTAATTTTTAACTTTTCTCCTAGATTTAATTCTAAAATGAATTTTTTTATATTTTTTATATAAATATCCGCTTTGGATAGATTATAAATAACTTTATTTTTATTTATTTCTTGATCAACTAAAACTACTACTAATTCGACTTGAAGACCTTTTACAATTAAGTTTTTTCCGATAATTAATGCACTAATAATTGGAAAAATATTTCCCAAATGTAAATCGCCATTCGTTCTTAACCCAACCCGAATTCTTATATTTTCTCCTTTATGGTGATTTCCTAAAATAAACTTTTCGGCAACCACAATGTCCTTGAAATATTTCATAAAATTGCTTAGATTTCTCCCCAATTATCCCCGATCTTCACATCCACCACCGGCGGAACTTTAAGTTTATAAACATTTTCCATAATTTCCTTAAAAATCAAACCACTTCCGCTAAAATTCTCTTCCTAAATTTGGCCATTTTTTGCTCATTAACATCCAACTCCTTAATACTATGGGTGCTTTTTAAAAGATTTACAAATTCTTTATCATATTCTGAAAACTGGAATTTTTTGACATACTCCTGATATTTTTTCCAGTTGAATTCCGGCAGTAGCGCCAAGCTGAAAATATCCAGTTCGTCTTTTTGCCCTTTGCTGGATCCGCGGCGGTTGCGCCAGGCAAAAAGTTTCATCAACAGTAAAATTTCCAAAGCCGGAACGGAAAATCCGCCTTGATTGACAGCGCTGTTTTCTATAGATTTGGTATCTATTCCCAATTCCGAATAATGGGGAACATAAATATCCACGTCAAAATTTCCGGCATTGATTTCATATTTGCGTAATCTTTCGTTTTTAAAAACTTCGCCTGTTTCTTTGATTTTAGCCAAAACATCATAGTCAACGATAATATCAATATCTTTGGATTTCAGGCTTTTGGAATATAAATAAACCGCCCAGCCGCCGATGAGAATAAATTTGTATTGCTTGTTTAATTTCTGCAGATACACAAAACTTTTTTGCGTAGTCAGGTCGTTATAAAATTGCACGTTTTTTCGCTTCGCGAAAGCCGCACTGCGAATGCGGCGCATGCGAATTATGAAAATAATTTATTTTTCAAGGCATTTAGAAAATCCTTGGCATACCAGTCGCCCATATTCCAAAAATCGGCAAACAGCTGGATGTCCGGAGTTATCTTTCCGAATTTTTCCAGTTGCGGATCGCTTTTCAAAACAAACAGATTGGCTTCGCCTTTTTCCGGGGGAAAGCGTTTTTTGATTTCTGCCAATTTTTCCGGTTCGGCGTAAATATAAACTTTGGAATAGTCGGCCGGGGCATCTTTGTATCTAGCAATATAGGCGCTGTAGCCCCCGAAAATTATTCCGTCCGGCATCCGTCCTTCAATTTTCCCCATATCTTCCGAAATATTGGTCGCGTAAATTATTTCCTTTTGCAGGTTTCGCTGGGTCGCCCAAATATACAAAAATTTCTCCGCATCAATTACGGAAAAATTCCGGCCGGTTACTTTGATGGCTCCGCTAAGCCGGGGAATTTTCAGCGCGTTGAAAATCGTGCTTAGTGAAAAGCCGAACTTTTCCGCCAGTTCTTTCTGGGTAAATTCCCATTTTTTCTTTTCTATGGCTTGAAACAAAATTTCCCGCCAAATAAGCTCTTTTTTAGTCATGCCAATTTTGTCTGCGAACTGTGTGAGTAGCTACCTGCCTGCCGGTAGGCTGGCAAAATTGAGCATCCCGCATTAATTCGCAGTATAAATCTTAATATTACGCTTGGTTAAGCCGAAGGCGATTCCGTGGATACGATTTTTCCTTATAATAAAGCCTTTTTCGGAATTTAGTGCTGGGATATCTTTCTTTTTTTAACAATAATTTATAGCCTCATTTCTATTATATTCGAAAGTAGGTTTTTTGTCAAGTTTGGGCAGAAACGACCGTTTGGACTTCGGGGAGTTCGGGCACGGGATTAGCTTTTAGCTTATAGCTGCTAGCTTTTAGTATTTAAATATTTAAATTTCTTATCATTGCATTTAGCATTTTCATTACTTCTAAAAGCAATGTGTCAACTTTTTTATAATCAAGATTTTTTGTTTTTGGCAGTTGTTTAGATATTTCAATTTGAGTTTCTAGTTCAGCACCAGAACCGAAAGCAATCCTTAGAAATTGAGTAAAGTCTTTCTTTGTCCCTCTAGAACGACCTTCGGCAATATTGGACGGAATTGAAACTGCGCATCTCCTAATTTGAGAAATTATCCCATAGATTTCTTCTTTTGGATACTTATCCGTTAATTCATAAATGGCTATTACTAATTTTATAGCCTTTTGCCAGACAATTAAGTCTTTATATGAATTTAACATAAATTTACCTAGAAGCTAAAAGCTATCAGCTAGAAGCTAGATAGTCCCCCAATTATCCCCAATTTTTACATCCACCACCAAAGGAACTTTAAGTTTATAAACATTCTCCATAATTTCCTTAACTTTCTTGGCAACTTCTTGCGCTTTATCCTCTTTCACTTCTAAAATAATTTCGTCATGGATTTGGAGGACCATTTTTACCCCGTTAAATAGCTCCGCTCCGCCTTCGGCGGATTTAACGGGGCGAGCATCTTCATTATTTTTATATTCTTCTGCAACTTTTATCATCGCTAACTTAACGATATCCGCCGCCAGGCCTTGGATCGGCATATTGATGGCCATCCGTTCAGCGGCGTTTTGGACCTGGAAATTGGGCGAATTGATTTCCGGGATATTCCTTCTCCGGCCGGCTTCCGTTTCCACATATAAATTCTTTTTGGCGAATTCTTTCGTTTCCCGGATATATTGGGCGATACCGGAAAATTTTTCCATATATTCATTGATAAATCTTTTGGCTTCGTCGCGGTCCACGCCGGCCGCTTCCGAAAAGCCGAAAACGCTCATGCCGTAAATCACGCCGAAATTGAGAGCCTTGGCCTCAAAACGCATTTTTTCCGTGACTTGCGAAATTGGAATTTTATTGACTTCCGCGGCCGTTTTCCGGTGGACGTCTTCGCCTTTATAAAAAGTTTCTATCATTTTTTTATCCCCGCTCATATGCGCCACAACTCGCAAATCAATCTGCGAATAATCGGCGCTGACCAACTTATAGCCATTTTCCGCTTCAAAAGCGGTGCGCAACAGTTCTCCCAGCTCCGTGCGGATGGGGATATTCTGCAAATTCGGCTCCGAGGAAGACAATCGGCCGGTAGCGGTTACAGCCTGGTTGAAATCGGTGTGGATCCGGGAATTTTTATCCACTAGTTCCGGCAAAGTATCCAGATAAGTGGTTTTCAATTTGAAAAGTTCGCGGTATTCTTCAATTTTTTCCGCGATTTTGTATTCCTTCTTCAGCTTGGCCAGTTCCGCGGAAGCGGTGGAATAGCCGGTCTTGATTTTTTTGATTTCCGCCGTCGGAATTTTAAGCTTGACGAAAAGTATCTCGGAAAGCTGTTTGGGAGAATTGATGTTGAATTCCGCACCGGCCAGTTTATAGATGTTTTTTTCCAGATTTTCTATGGTCTTGGTGATTTTTTCCGAAATGCCTTTGAAAATTGTCGTATTCAATTTGATGCCGGCAATTTCCATTTCCGCCAGCACCGGAACTAATGGCATTTCAATTTTTTCAAAAAGATAATTCAAATCCTTTTCTCTTTTTTGTTCAGCACTAACTTCTTGGATTTTTTTCAGTATTATCTCTTTTAGTTTCCAGATATAATCAACTTTCTGGCAGATTTTCTGTGCTTTGCTTTCGCTTGATTCAATTTCCAAACCCAATTGTCCCTTTTTACTTTCCTCTTTTATTTCCTCGCCCAATTCTTCCAAAACCAAATTAGGCAGTTTCGTTTTGCCGCCCGGATTCAAGGCGTAAGCGCTAATCATTATATCAAAGTATATTCCACCTAGATTTATGCCGGCTTTTTTTAAAGTTTTATAATCTTTTTTCAAATCATAGCCAATCTTTTTTACATTATCATTTTCAAAAAAAGATTTAAGCGTTACGGGTTGCAGGTTACGGGTTGTGAGATAGGTTGCTCTTCCCGTTTTCCACGAAAAAGCTGCTCCTTCAATATTATTTTCATTGTCTAAATCAAGACAAAATGCAATTTCCTCTTGCTCACTTAAGGATTTTATAAATTCATCGGCTTTATCTTCGCTAACAATTTCATATTTTATATCTTTAACACCGCCACTATTATTCGTAGATTCGTTTTCCATTCGTAGATTCGAATCGGGAATCCTTTTAATGAGCGAGAAAAAATTGAGTTCCTGAAAAAGTTCCACCAGTTTTCTTCGGTCAAATTCTTTGGTTACGGCTTTGGAAAAATCCAATTCAATCGGCGCGTCTTTAACGATGGTCGCCAGTTTTTTGCTCATAAACGCCTGCATTTTGTCGCGCTCCAGCTTATCTTTGACCGCGCCTTTTATTTCTTTCAAATTTTTATAAACGCCTTCCACGGTTTTATATTTCTTTAGAAGTTCGGTGGCGGTTTTTTCGCCGATGCCTTTGACGCCGGGAATATTATCCGAAGCATCGCCTCTGAGGCCCTTGAAATCAATGACTTGCTCGGGCGTTAAATGATAGCGATCTATCACGCCTTGCGCATCATAAATCACCGTGTCGCTCATGCCTTTCCGAAGCGCATAGACTTTGGTTTTATCGCTGACTAATTGCAAAGTATCTAAATCGCCGGTCACGATCAAACTTTCGATATTTTTATTTTTTTCCGCTTGCGATACTAGCGTTCCAATAATGTCATCAGCCTCAAAACCTTCTTTTTCATAAATCGGAATATTCATCGCCCGCACCACTTCCTTGACTCGTTCAATCTGATCGTAAAGTTCCTGCGGCGCTTTGACCCGCGTGGCTTTATATTCCTTGTATTCCTTGTGCCGAAAAGTCGGCCCGGCCAAATCAAAAGACACCGCGATATAATCCGGTTTCAGGTCGTTTATAACTTTGAGCATCAGGCTGGAAAACCCATAAACCGCATTCACCAGCTCGCCTTTTTTGGTCGTCAAAGGCGGCAAAGCATGAAACGCGCGATGGATAATCGCATTGCCGTCGATGAGAGCCAGTTTTTTTGATTTATTTTTCATAATCATTATTCTAATTTCCTAAAATCATTTTTACCAGCCCGACCATTTTTTCTTTATCCTTAGGATTACTTTCCGCAATAAGCAAGGTAATGGCCGTCAGCGCTTCGGGGCTGATTTTGGCCATATTTAATTTTCCGGTCTTTTTTAAAAACCAGACAAAAGCAAAAGCGCCGGATCTTTTATTACCGTCAATAAAGGGATGGTTTTTGATCATAAAATACAAAAGATGCGCCGCTTTTTCTTCTAGGCTCGGATACAAATCTTTTCCGCCGAAAGATTGCATAACATTGCCCAAAATTCCTTCGGCCGCGCCGGCGGTTTTTTCCACCGCGAAAATATCGGCCGCCTCGCCTTTTTTCAGCAAAGATTTTTTAAGTTCTAAAATTCCCTTAATCAGTTCGCCGACCGCCAAAGAAACTTTTTTCTTGGTGGTCTTGCCGGCTTTAAATTTTTCTTTGTCATAAGCATCCAGTGAAAACCAGGTATCGGCAAAAGTTTTAATGAGTTCCAATATGCTGCCGGTATCCGCTTTCATTCCAGAAGGCAGCAGCGCGCGGACATTTTCCACCGCCTGCATAAATTTGTCGTAATTCTGCGCCACCCTTTTTCTGTTGATAGTAAAGCCTTTGGTAATATGCTCGCGGAGTGTCTTGGTGGCCCATTTCCTAAACTCAATTGCCCTTGAAGAATTTGCGCGATAACCGACTGATAGAATTACATCCAAATTGTAATACTTAACTTGATATGTTTTACCATCATCAGCAGTATGTGCAAAATTTGCACATACTTGATTTTGATTAAGTTCTTTATCTTTTAAGACATTGCGTATGTGCTTGGTCGCCACAGACCGCTCAATACCAAAAACATCAGCAATCTGCGCCTGTGTTGCCCAAATAGTTTCCTTTTTGATATCCCCTTTAAGTTCTATAGAACCGCTGGGGGATTGATAAATAATGATTTTCTGCTTCATATATGCATATTATATGCTTTTACTCTTCTTTCTTCAAATTATTTCCAATTAAAAAAAGCGGGCTGCGACGGTTTATTGACCGCGAGCCCGCTTGTGCAATGAATTGCTACTTCTTATCTTCGTTTATTTTTTTCAAATTCGCAAGCAACTTCAGTTCCTCATCGATGAAGACCTTGGTCATTCCGATAAAGAAGATTCTGCGAGTCGCTTCTTTTAACCGGTTCATTGTAAGCTCAAAACTTTTGAACAGCAAAGAATAATTCCCCTTCCACTTTTCAACTTCTTTCATCAGCTCAACTTTTTTATCTATAAGCTTCTGATATTCCTTGCCCAACCCATCGCAAGTTGCTCCTAGCCGATCTCTTTCCTCTTCCGTCTCACTGATCTTTTTCAGCAGTTCCGGCAATTGTTCCCGCGCAGACTTTTCTGCCTGGTAAAGCGTAGCACTTGCCCGTAGTTCATCTTCTTCCGCTTTTTTGTTCAGATAGCGACATATCAGATTGCCGTCCGGAACATAATGGCAGGAATTTTTTTCGGCATAATTTTGACTTGAAACAAAAATTTCATCTCCGACCTTAACCGTCACAAAATTCTCTACTATCTGTCCAAGTCGATCAAAATGAGGAGCCCATGCTTTTTCTAAATCAATATGCGGTCCGTTTTCGTCGCGATAAACTCGTAGCAAAAAAGAAACCTGATGTGGAAATTTTCTGTCCGTATTATAATCCCAGATACGAATTCCCACTACTCCTTCTTCTTCATTTTTTAAGGGAGGAACAATAGCAAGCGTACTAACATATTCGCCTGCGCTTGCATTTACTTCTAAACTTGTGCATACGAGTTCAATATTTTCATTGTCCGCAAATAAAATAATTGTCCCTTTTGTTGCCGCATCATCTGTATTTGCTCTTAACAAACTTTTGGGTCTCATAAAAACTCCTTTCGTTGTGTCTGGCATCGCCAGACTGTGTAAAAGAACCTTCGGCGCTGCCATCGGCAAGCCACCTGGGCGGATTTCGGCCACCGCCTTACGGGCCTGTTCCCGCAATGAGAACCAATAAGTCTAGCATATCCCATATTTTTTGTCAATACCCCCGTAAAGTCACAGGGCGACCACGGGCCAAGGTCAAAAAGGGCTTTATTTAAGCCTTTTTAAGATTAAAGTCAGCTCTATTTAGGTTAGGATTTATAAGAAATTTTACTTCTGCGGAGCTTCCGCCACGGTTATTTTTTTATCAGCGCCAGTTTTTCTTGGCGGGACAGTTTTTTTATCCGGCTTTCGGCTCGGGAAGCCACGGAACGGTTGGAAAATTTTTTAGCGTAAATTAATTTCACCGGCCGGCGGGCAGCGGTATATTTCGATCCCAGTTTTGAGCTGTTATGTTCCTTTATCCTTTTTTCCAAATCAACCGCAATGCCGGTATATAGATTTTTGTCAGCGCATTTAAGGATGTAGAGATGATACATATTTTAAAATCAGGCTAATTTCTTTTTAACGCCGCTTTTCCATTCCACTATTTTCCCGGCTTGGATTTCAATCTTATCCGCTTTCCTTAAATTCCGGATTTGCCGGCGGGTGAGCAGCGGATAATGTTTTACATCCGCCAGATATTCCGGGATGTAATCAATATCTTCCCGGGTAGTCATCCAGCCCAATTTATCAAACCGCTTGAGATTGACCGGCAAGGAAAAGCTGCGCAGATTTTTCCGGCCGGAATCGTCAAAATATTCGTGGAAAAAACTCATTACCAGCTCGCGGATAGAATTATAGACCGGTTCCCGGTAGCGGAGCACCGCGTGGTTGGTTTTGGAAATAGCTCCCACCGGCCGTCTTTCTGGAAAACCGCAATGACATGGTCCAGGTCGCTTTTAGTGGCAGTCAGATCCACCAGGAGCGGCGGATAGCCGTGGACGCGCAGCGCTAAAGCCGCCAAAACCGCCCCTTCCACGCAATGGCAGGTATTTTTTTCCAGCACCATCAGGGGCGACAAAAAAGTATCCCCGTCCTCCTCAAAATTTCTCCTCATGGTATCCAAAAAATTTTGGATTTTAACCGGAATGTTTAATTTTTTCAATATTGTAAGTTCTTTCTCGGGAAGTCCATACATATTTTTTTAATATATAATTTATCTTAAGCTTAAAGTGCATTTTTGGTCAATAAAAAGAGGGGAAAAAGAAATATTCCTTCTTCCCCTCTTGTCTTTAATAGTTGCGTCGGTTAACTATTTTTTCCATTTCTTCCCGCCGCCGCCACCGGATTTATTGGACTGTTTTGGCTGCCGCTGTTGTTTTTGAGGCTGTTGCCTCTGCACTTTCTGCTGGCGCGGCTGTTGTTGCCGTCGTTCCATTTTTTGCTGGCGCTCTGGTCTTTGTTGCTTCTGTTGGCGTTGCTCCATGCGCTGTTGGCGTTGGGGCTGTTTTTGCTGTTTCTGCTGGCGCTGTTCCATGCGCTGTTGGCGCTGAGGCTGTTTCTGTTGCTTTTGCTGGCGCTGTTCCATGCGCTGTTGGCGCTGAGGCTGGCGCTGTTTATCCCTATTCATTTGAGAACCGGGTCTATTTTGGCCTTGGCCGGGAGATTTAATTCTCTCTTTGCCTGCTCCCTGACCTTTGTTAAACAACGGCCTGTCGTTACCCGGTCTATTCTGACCGCCACCCAGTTTTCCCTGACCTCTATCGAATGGCTTATTTCTTCCGGGGCCGCCTATTCTTTCATTGCCTCTATTAAAGGGGCCACCACTCTTCTGAAAATTGCCGCCTCGGTTGCGATTTGCCATTGCCCGGTCATTGAAACTTTTATTCGGCCGGGAATTGGCTATTCTGTTTGAAGACCGGAAACGATCTCCGCCAAACCGACTGCCATCCATGCGTCCGGACCGCACATTTTTGAAGCCGTCATAATTGGCAATTCTCGCATTGTGATAACCGCCGTAAGAGTGATACAAGTCGCCATGATGGACAAATGTCCCGTAACCGCCACCGTAATAATGGTAATCATGAAAGCTTACATCGGCATAGCCGTAACCGTATCCACCGTACCAACCTGGATAAGGATAGTAGCCGTGATGCCCATAATATCCATAATAATTATCCCAGTAGGGTGAGTAATAAGGTTCGTTGTAAGCCAGCGGCAACCAGCCGACATAGTCTCCTTCATAACCCCATGCCACTCGGCCCGGATACCATGTGTCATAAATAGGCAGATACGGGCTTCCAACCACATAATGTTCCACGGGCGGAGCCCAAAACCAAACACCATCAACATTGACCCAGTTGCCATAATGGTGTGTGACATACCCAAACGATTCATTGGGCACCCAGACTTGGTCGTCCTCATATTCCACCCAGTGGCCGGTTTCATACGGTTTCCAGCCGACCGGAACATTTGGCCGCCAGAAAGCCCGGGGTTGTCCTTCATACATTACGCTTCCCCATTTGCCGTCTTTTAATGAGTAAGCCTCATTGCGGATACTCTCGGGCAAATATTTTTCGGACTCTTTTCCTTGAGCCATCTGAGTATCCCATAAATTGTCCCGCTGGATATTCCAGGCCTCCCAATTGGCGCCTGTTTTTCCGGTTCCCGCTGTCACTACTTTATCATTGACCACCAGAGAATTAGAGCCGGCGATTACATCCTGCCTGCCAGCGCTATTATAAAAACTGACTGTTCCCTTTACGGCTATTACTTCGGCAACATTCTTGCTTTTATCGAATATGACATCGAAGACTGCGCCGGAACCGGGCTCGCTTTGAACATATCCGACGGCCGTTGCGCATTTGATGCTCGAATTTCCGTTATTGTAAAAACGGACTATTCCGGAACTTAGATCGGTTTCCATCAGCTCGGCATCAAGTTTAAGCATTTGCAGTTCGACAATGCCGCCGATTCTCAAAACAATATTGCTTGGAAAAATAGCTTCCGCTTTGATTTCTGTATTGGAAGCTACCGCATTATAGATTCCAAATGGAGTATCTTTCTCCACTGGAACCCATTCACCTTTGGCTCCGTTTTCTCCCGGAATCAGCCGCTGTAATTCGCCATCAACAAAGGCCATCCTTCCCATAACGACCGGCATTATCTTTTGTTGCGTCTGCTCAGGCAGATTGGCCGGAGCCGGCTGTTGAATTGATTGCATTGGCTGAACTGGCGCAGGCTGATTCTGCATCTGCGGTTGCAATGGTTGCGCTTGAGGCGCCTGCACTGCTGGCGGCGGGACAACTGCTTGTTGCTCCGGTTGCGCTGGTTGCGCTGCCGGTGAAATATCCATCGGCGGCGGCAACTCGTTTGTTTGCTCTGATTGAACTGATAAAGGCATCCAGAGCATCATAAATAAAACAAACAATGTTAACTTAACCCTCGTTTTCATCACATAACTCCTTTCCGGTTCTCGCGAACCATTTGGGTTTTTGGGAATAATAAATCGTTAACAGACACTGATAAGCATCCCTCCTTTCTGATTTTAGTGTTTGGCTAGTTTCCTGTTATATGTATGCCTACGGCTAAAAAGCCGCTTAGTTAAAACGCATTTTCAATTTTTAAATAACAGGATTTTCATCACCTAAGCGAAAAAGTATCGCTCTGCGAATCAATTAATCTAGCAATATATTTTATGATTGTCAAATTTGCAGTTTTTGCGTTTCTTTGGAATTTTGCGTAATGTAAGCCAGCATAAGCTTTTTTCTATAGTAATGAAAATAAGGCAAAAAGAAAAGGCCAACCACTCGGATGAGTGATTGGCCGCATGTGCCGAGTAGCTTTGGCTACTGGCATTCGAGCGCGAGTTCATATTTTATGAAATTGCCATCCTGATCATACAAAGGATTTTTGACCTGATAGCACTGCTCATTCGAATACCACGCTCCATTATAGAAAGTATGCCCGCATCCTTGCCCATGTTGATGCTCGACTACAATGACTGCCGGTTGTCTGTCCTGTTGCATTTGTGCACCTGCGCATGCGCCAATTGCCCCAGCTACAAGCGCAGTACCGATAAGCTCTCCTGTATGGCTGGCATAAATTACCTTAACCGGCGGGGAAATGACGATTGATAGAACAAATATCACAGCAAGAATACCCAGAACGATTGTTTTTGCCAAACTGCGTTTTGATTTCATTGTCTCACCTCCTTTGCAAATAAAAAATATTTTGTTATTAAAAAGCCTCTACTAAAAGACATGTTTTTAGTAATACACCCTTTCTCTTTTTTTGGCAAGAAACCGGTTAGATATTAACTACCTTCCGTGTCCACCTCCGTGATGTCCGCCTCCTCCATGATGACCTCCGCCGCCATATCCATGGTAACCGTGGCCGCCGTAACGATAATATCCATGCGGATACCACCCTCCGCCGTAATATCCCGCAAAACCTCCCAGATAAAAAAATGGATCAAGCAATGGAGTGTATATATACGGATTTGGCTGCACGACAACTGACGGAGCTGGCTGGGTATAGATTCTAGTACCGGCCGGATACGGTTGGTAATAGAATCCGCCACAACCGGCCAACATAAGAACAATTGCGAAACAGATAATCTTTTTCATAAGAACCGTCCTTTCTCCCTAACGGGATTTGGGGTTGATTTTGTTGTTAAAGATACTGTTTTCTTTATTCCCGCCAAAGGCGGGCGAGCTCGCTGGTTAATACCTCGCGGCTTGCCGCGAAAATAGAGTCCAGAGCTTGCTCTGGGGTTAATACCATTTATTAAATTATAACTCTCTTTTGGATTTTTTGATACTATGGTTTTTTGACATAAAAGTCAAAAAGCTTTTGGTTATTTTTCCTCCATCAGACTTTGTATTTCCAGATTTCTAGCGTTTTCCATTTCTTGGATTTTCTGGATTTTTTCCTTGGTCTGGTCGTAAGTTTCAAAAAGAAAGGGAATATAGCCCTGCACTTTTTGTTTCTGCCCGCTTTCCTTTTCTATTTCAAAAATACCCAAAAAATGAAACGCCATGGCGATCATGAAAGATATAAATATAGAATAAACAAACATCCGGCTCATATAAAATTGCTACTTGTTACGTGTTATGTGCTCCATGTTATACAAATTGTATTTCCCTCTTATTCTCACCCAGCCACTTAAATTTTATCCAAATTGATCCGCCAGCTGGCGGAGTAGGAATAATCTTTTTGAGTCGATCCGCCCACTCTATTATTATAACGCTTCCGCCGGCTGGCGGATTATCTTTTACCATTTCTTCCCAGCCCAGCGCTAAAATATCTTTGGCTTTTACTCTATACGCATCTATGTGATAAATATTTTTATCATATTTTTTCATTATCAAAAAAGTGGGGCTGGTATACGGCCCTTTGACTTTTAGGCCTTTTAAAAACCCTTGCGTAAAAGTGGTTTTACCCGAACCTAAATCGCCGGTGAGACATATTATCTGCCCGCCTTTTATTTCTTGGGCCAGCATTTCACCCAGCTTCTGGGTTTCCTTTGAATTGTTAGTAATGTAAGTCGGCATAAGCTTTTTCTATAATAATGAAGAAAAGGCAAAAAGAAAAGCGGTTAATCAACTCTTTTGAGTCAGCTAACCGCAAATTTTCATTTACTGCTTGAGAAACAACTATTGGCAAACCGTAACCCGTTGCGGTACATAGCCAATAAAGTTTCCATATCGATCATAGGCAGGCACATTTCGGGTTTCCTCCCAGCATTGAGCCACAGGAGTAATGTAAACTCTTGGAGGCACAACAACAACTCCGCCCCAGTAAGATCCTTTGTTATAATATCCGCCACCACCATAAAAATGCCCGCCATAATTATATCCACCGCCATAATATCCACCGCCATAATCACCGTGATGACTGCTTCTGTGGCCGCCATGATGTCCACCCGCCATAGCCACTCCAGAAAAAACAACCAGCATTGCTATCGCCAATAAAACAACTATTTTTTTCATAATTACCATCCTTTCTCCCTTTAGGGAAATGTTGTTTTTAAAAGATCTCTCTTTATTTCAGAATATGCCATTCTAGCACAAAATTGTCCGCGTGTCAAGGATTAAATTGAGCCTCAATTTGACACATTTTTTATCCCTTGCTACCTTGTAATACTAACAAAAAAATCATAAAGTATCAATAACCCCATTATGACTCTGGAACCATTTGCCCAACTGAAAAAACTACTGGACGAATCAAAAGAAATTTTGATTCTGATTCCCGAAGGGCCGACCGGCGATGCTGTCGGCGCCGCTTGGGCTTTATATTTTTGGCTGGAAAAAAAAGGCGTCTTACCGACCATCGCCTTCTCCAATAATTTTCCGGATAAATTTTCCTTTTTGCCCAAACCTGAAAGATTGCTGAATGAAATTTCCGGCGCGCGCGATTTCATTCTTTCCTTCAATACCCAGAACAATCCGATTACCAATGTGCGCACGGAAATCAAAGACAGCGCTTACAATATCTACATCACTCCGGAAAAAGGCGCCATCGATCCGCGCGATTTTTCTTTCGTCCCGGCCAAATTCAAATACGATTTGATTATTGTTATCGACAGTCCGGATCTAGAGCGGCTGGGAAAAATTTACGAAAAAAATTCCGACCTTTTCTTTGAAGTTCCGGTAGTAAATATCGATTACCGGAGCGACAACGAACGTTACGGGCAAGTGGCCATCGTTGACGTGCTAGCCTCATCTTCCAGCGAAGTGGTAGCTAATCTGCTGGAGCGGCTGAATGGAGTGGCCATTGATGAAAAAATCGCCGAGTGCCTGTTGGCCGGCATCACCAGCGCTACCGACAGTTTCCAGAAAAAAAATACCACTCCCCGCGCTCTGCTTTTAGCCGCCGCTCTGATGGGCCAAGGCGCCGACCAGCAAAAAATCGTCAGGTTTTTGTATAAAACCCAGACGCTCAATATTTTGAAACTCTGGGGCCGGGCGATGGCTAATCTTAAATGGGACGCGGAAAGCCAGATTGTCTGGACGGAAATTAATATTGAGGATTTCGTCCAGAGCCGCACCCGGCCGAATGATATTCCGCTGATTCTGGACAAGCTGCAGGAAAATTACAGCGAAGGCAGTGTTTTTGCCGTCCTTTATCAGAATACGGCCGAATCGGTAATCGCTATGCTGAAGCCTACTAACGGCGAACTCTTGCGTAAATTGCAATCAGCGCTGGGCGGGATTATAAAGCGGGAGATGCTGGAAATTACCTTGGGCTCGGGCGATTTAGCCACTGCTGGCAAAACGCTGGTGGAAAAAATAAAAGGAGCGCAAAAAGCTTAATTAAAAATCCTAACGATTCTTTTTTAGTGCCACACTTTTATATCTGTGGCCTTTTCTTTTCGCCACTTAAGGCAATTTGTGGTAAAATATATTAAAAGAAATCTTCAAAAACAAAATGCCACGAGTATTAAAACCAAAACCAACAGGCGGCGGAAAACCGGAAGCTTCAGAAAAAGAATTGCAAACCCAGAAAGTGCTGACCAAGATGCGCCATGAATCGGAGGAAGAAATAACTTCGGCTTTTGCCGCTTCCATCGGCTTTTCCTATATCGACACCAATTTGATTCCTATTGCCGATGAAACTATCCGCACTCTTAAGGAAGATGATGCCCGCAAATACGGCATCGCCGTTATCCAAAAAATCGCCAAAAAAGTAACTGTGGTTTCTTTGGACCCGACAGTGCCGGAAACAGCGGAATATATCAAGCATATCGCCAAGGAAACCGGCTGGGAGATAAAAGTTTTCGTCGTTTCCAAATATAACTTCGAAAAAATTCTGGAGCGTTACAAGACATTGGTCTTTATCGACATTCTGGCCCAATTGAGTATCACGCTGACCGGCGAAGATTTGGCCAAATTCGACCAGTATCTTAAAGACTTGATTACGCTCAAACAGCGCATCAACGAACTGCCGGTAACCCAAGTTTTAAATGTCATTATGGGCGGCGCCTACAAGCTCGGCGCCAGCGATGTGCACATCGAACCCAGAGAGCATGATTTCCGTTTGCGCTACCGCATCGACGGCGTTTTGCAAGATGTGGCCTTCCTGCCGCTTAATGTCTTTAAAAGCATCATCTCCCGTATAAAAATGATGTCAGGCATGAAACTGAATTTGCACGATATCGCCCAAGACGGGGCTTTTGAAGTCAATATCGACAACAAGCGCATCAAAATCCGCGTTTCCGTAATCCCGGGCAGTTTCGGCGAAAGCGTAGTCATGCGTTTATTGGATCCGGATTCCATCCGGCTGGGTATTGAAAGCTTGGGATTGCGCGGTTTAGCCAACGAAGCTTTGATCCGGGAAATCCAAAAACCCAACGGTATGATTTTGAATACCGGCCCCACCGGTTCCGGAAAAACCACGACGCTTTACGCCATCATCAATAAACTCAACGATCCGGAAACCAAAATTATCACTATTGAAGATCCGGTGGAATATGAAGTGGAAGGCATTTCCCAAACCCAGATTGAAAAAAAACGCGGTTATACTTTCGCTACCGGGCTGCGCGCCATTGTCCGGCAGGATCCGGATATAATTCTGGTCGGTGAAATCCGCGATGATGAAACGGCCGATATCGCCGTCAATTCGGCGCTGACCGGCCACTTAGTTTTATCTTCCGTGCACACCAACAGCGCCGTCGGCACCATTCCGCGGCTGATTGAACTCGGCGTCAAGCCAACTATGATTCCTCCGTCTTTAAACGCCGTTATCGGCCAGCGCTTGGTGCGGAAACTCTGCGAACATTGCAAGGAAGAATATATTCCCGCCAAAGAATCGGTGGAATCGATAAAAAAAATCCTGTCGATTATTTCCCCCAAAGCCAAATTGGATATTCCCAAAGATATTCCCAAGCTCTATCGCTCCAAGGGCTGTCCCAAATGCAATAATATCGGCTACAAGGGCCGGATTGGAATTTTCGAAGTGCTGACACTCAATGAAGATTTGGAAAAGCTGATTATGAAAATGGCCAGTGACACGGAACTGACAATGTCGGCGCTGGAAGCCGGCATGATTACGATGTTGCAGGATGGAATTTTAAAAGCCATCGAAGGCATAACTTCCATCGACGAAGTCCGGCGCACGACCGGCTCGGGAGAATTTCTGGAAGAAATTTATGAAAAATTGATGGCCGCCACACTGGGACGCGCCGTTTTGGTCAGCAAAAATAATTATCAAGGCGCCAAGGAATGTTTGAGCGATTTTGCCAAACTGCAAAAATTGGTTTCCGAATCCAAGACCACGGATATGCTGAAAATAATTTTCGCTTCGGCGGTGCTTTTGGGCGTCGGCGATATTCACATTGAACCGGGAGCCGCGGATATTAAAATTCGTTTTCGCATTGACGGCATCTTGCAAACGGTATCTTCTATTCCTCTGACTGAATATCCGAACTTCTTGGGAGAAATTAAAGTTTTAAGCGGCATG
>JAPLXF010000018.1 GCA_026396205.1 Candidatus Moraniibacteriota bacterium
GTTTCATTTGGGAATGCGACCCGGCTTCTACGGTGGAAGGAGAAGCTTGCACTAATGATCCGGAAGAAGACATTTGGTATTACAAAATTGCCAAAAGAAACGCCAGCCGGATTCCGCTGTGCGATCCGGAGAAAGACGAAACCTGTCAGCCTTTTGTTTGCGAAGAAGGGGAAAAAGACTGTTCGGAAATTTTATGCGATGAAACTACTAAAGAAGAGCAGGGAGTCGAATGTAGCGACCCGGAACAATATACTTTAGATAATCCGGTTGAAGAAGAAGTGGCGCCGGAATGCGATAGCGCGTCAGAAGAAACTTGTTCGGTTGATGGAGAAGCTGAAGCAACTGAATAATTTTGAATTAAAAAAATAGGCGAGAGTTTTCTCGGCCTATTTTATATTTTGCTGTTGATAAATATCACCAGCAATCGGGCGCGTATTGGCGCAAGCCGTTGTCAGAGCATGTTCCGCCGTTGATATTGGGGTTGGCGTTATTCCTAATCCGATAATACTGGATATAAGAATCATCGTTGCAGATATGCTGTCCGGGTAAAAATCCATAAGCGCTTGAACACATCGGCGGAGGCTGGCAAAATCCGGTCCGATTGGTAAATGTTTTCGAACATTTTTTTGCCATTCCCGATCCGGGACAAGTTCCGTGGTTGCAAGCGGACCATATTTGGCAGGCGCTGCCATTGACAATAGTTTTTGCAATAGTGCCCGAATGGTCGCCCAAAATGTTGCCGGTGAATAAAAAATTTTTCCTCCATATTTCAATGGAATGCGCGAGAGACGATGAAGATTGAACATCTTCATAAGATTCGTCGCTTGATTCATCGGCAGACATCGCCGATTTGATAATAGGTAAAATATTCATCGCGGCCCTATGTTCCGGGATTAAATCGGATCTGAATTCAATCCGGCTCAAAGCTTCGATCATTTTGGCGGCGCAATTTAATAAATTGTCAGCCGATGCTTCTTGTTCAACGATAATGTTCTCATCTTGAAAAGGCTCCAACGGCGAAATCCAATCTTCATCAATGGGACCGTGTCCGCCCGTCTGGATGAAAAACGGAAAGCCATTTTCATCAGAAATCCTCAGATCAATTTCAAACAAGGGCGCGGTCGGATCCATTATGCGCCTGGCTCCGGAAATCATTTCTCCGCGGCGAGTTTCTAAAAATACTCTTGTGCCATCAAATTCAAAAACGCCGAAAATGGATTGGCCGTTAAGGGTAAGTTCTTGCAGGCCGGGCGGATAAGGCTGTTCTTTCAAAAGTACATTGTCGGATATTTCAGCGGATGTGGTTGCCGATTGGAGAATAATTGTAAAAAGTAATACAGAAATACAAAGTATAATTCGTGCGAACTTTTTCATAACAACTCTCCTTTCTTTTTCAAATAATTTTTGTTAATAAAAAAACAGAGATCCTTTCGCGGTTCTTTTCTTTCGGAAATAATATTTAATAATTTTAAAGAACTCCCACCTCCTTTCAAGTATTTAAAGTTGATTCGTTTCTGATAATTAAATAAATACCACATTTAGGATTAATTGTCAAAACACTGATTTTTTGGCTTGATTTTTACAAATAAAAATACCGGCCTAGAGGCGGTATTATTTTAAACATTTATTAAATTTAAACAGCTTGAATTTCCACTCCTAATTTACTCTTAAGAACCGCTTTTATTTTTTTCAACTCTTCTTTCATTATAACAAATTCTTGTTTGAAATCCTCTTGCTGTTTAACATAAGCATCAATCAAGGTTTGGACATTATCAATCCTTTTGCTCAATCTGATTTCCATTTTATTCATTCGTTTTTCCAAGGCTGTAAATCTAAAATCAGACCTTTCTTCGCTTACTTTCAAGCGCTTTGTTAAAATTTCATCCACAGCGGAAACGATAACTTGGCTGTGCTCGGAAAGCCTTTTGTCCAAATATTTTTCTGTTATAAATTTTTCTTGTTTCATAACCCTATTTTAGCTGGTGGTAGATATTTGTCAAATTTCTCGAAATGATTTTTTATTTGGATTTTGCTATACTGGCCGATAATTGAAACCGTTACAAAATGTAACGATTTAAAAGAATATAATCGAGGTTAAACCTCGAATCAAAATAGTCCCGAGTATTAGGGGCTGTTTTTATTGCCAAAAATAAAAAATGGCTTGTTTTAGCCTAAATCAGGCTGTTTCATTTGACAAAAAGCTGGTTTGGGAGTATAATAAAAGATTATTGGCTGGGGATGGGCTTTGGCCAAAAGTAACTTAAAAATCAAACAAAAGAAAAAAACATTC
>JAPLXF010000031.1 GCA_026396205.1 Candidatus Moraniibacteriota bacterium
CCCAACCCAGTTTGCCATAAAACCACCACGCGCCAACTGCCGCAATCGCAATCAGCCAGCCGAAGCGTGCCAAAAAACGCATGCCCCCGCCTTTATTTGTCCCGATGCCCTTGATGCTCATCCAGTCGTCAAAAAGTCCCAAAATTCCGGCGGTTACTAGCACAAACAGCGGCAGCCAAGTTTGGGAACGGCTCCAGAAATCCAGACGCGCGAAAAAATTTCGATGGAATAAAACCGCCAGATACGGAAAAACATATTGTGAAGCCAGAATTAAAATAAAAACGGAAAACCATACCAGAATTCCGCCCATAGTCGGCGTGCCGCACTTGTCTTTGTGCAGTTGGTTGATATAAGTCAATTTTTTACCGTCCACGGAACACTCTTTGATTTTTATACCGATTTTATATTTATACAACAGTGCCGTCAACAACGGCGTGAGTAGAAATGCCAAAACAAATGCCAGAAATCCGGTGGTCAAAATTTTCATTATATCGATTACTTCCGGAATGTTTTGAATTTGTGAAATCTCCATAATTTCATGGAACACGAAACATGGAGCATGGAACAGTTTGTAAAAATATATTACATGCTCTTTGCTATGTGTTCTATGCTATGTGTTATGTGCTTGCCCCGTAGCGAGCCCTGCTCTGCTATTCGGGGTTATGTGATTACTTCCAGATATAACTTTTAAAAATCCAATCGTTTAAAGTTTTCATATCGTCCCAGCGCGTTTCATCATTCAGCAAGACCGCGATTATTTTATGCTTTCCGGAAAAATCGCTCGTAGCCACCAGCAGTGATTTTCCTGCCGCTGGCGTAAAGCCGGTTTTTCCGCCCAGACAATTAGGCAAACTACCTAAAAGCAGATCGGTATTTTTCAATTCGTGCATATATTTTCCGTTAGTGGAATAAAATCGGTCTTCTGGGATGCGCATAATTTCCCAAATTTTGTCATATTTCAACGAATAGGCGGCAATGCGGGCGATATCATAAGCTGTTGAATAGCATTCCGCTTCCTGACCGTCAATTTCCAAACCGGAAGGCGTGCAAAAATGGGTATCCTTGAAACCGAGCGATTGCGCCTTGTCATTCATTATTTCCACGAATTTATCTTCGCTGCCGGCGATATGGATTCCTAAAGCTGTAGCCGCATCATTGGCGCTGTTCATCAGCATAGCTTTCATCAGATCAATGGCTTTCACTTTTTCACCGACATACATCCGGTTGCTCGGGCAAAAGCCGGTCCGGGGACACCCGACCACCGTTCCCGGCACCATCAGGGATTCGCGGGTAATTATCACTTCCTCATTTAGATTTTGCAGATGCTCCATAATCACCACGGCCGTCATAATTTTAGTCAGCGAGGCAATGGGAATCTTATTTTTTCCATTATCATAATGCAGGATATTTCCGGTGCTGGAATCAATCGCCACTGAAGAGCCGGCCCAGATTTTAAGATCCTGGCTGTTTTCATTTTTTACCGGCATTATTCCGGAAGAGGCTGAATTATCCACGGGGAAAATATTGGCTACCGCTGATTGATTTTCCGGAGTGTTCGGTGAATTATTGGCAGCCAATTGCCTGCTTTGCTCTTCTACCACCGAAAGTCCGCCACCTTCCCCTAGTTTATTTTTTTCATTATTAAAAACGCTCCAAAATACCCAGAGCGGGATGAAAGGAATTATTAACAATGAAAATATGAACTGCAGCATAAAATTTTAACTTTGGATTATCGATTCCACCCTGGCGTCTTGGGAAAGCGTTTCGTAATCCGGAAGCTTACCGATATTGTCCAATCCGAGCTTTTTGAGAAAATCGAAAGAGATTTGATAGAGATAACTGCGGCTGTCTTTTTGATTTTCCTCTCTTTCCAGCAGTCCGCGAATTAAAAGATTCCGCAATGTGAAAGTGGAATTAACGCCGCGGATAGCTTCAATATTAAGCCGGCTAATGGGACCGCGGTAAGCTACAATGGAAAGCACCTCCAGCGCCGCCCGACTTAATTCCCCTTGCAACTCGCTCTTAATAATCTGCTCGACGATTTCGGAATTTTCCGCATTAGTCGCCATCTGCACCTCATCTTCTTTGCGGATAATGACAATGCCGCGCCGAGCCGAATCGTATTCGGCTTGCAGCACCATCAGGGCATTTTCTACCGTTGGCTTGTCGGTTTCGGTAATTTTAGCCAGGCGGGCAATACTTACCGGTTCGCCGCTGATAAAAAGAATGCTTTCAATGGCTGATTTTAATTTATCTGTTTCCATATTTTTTCCTATATTTCCGCTATCGCGTATTTCTGCCGGAGCTTGATTTCGGAAAAAAGTTCCGTCTGCTCGGCTTCAACTACTCTTTGCTTAATCATTTCCAGCACCGCCAGAAAAGAAATTATTATTTCTATCTTATCGGCTGCACCGGCTGTCAGTTCGGCAAAATTGGTTTCAATTCGCTGGCGGAGGACATTTTGCAGTTCGCTGATTTTTTCTTCCAGTGTCATTACTTCAGCCAAAAATTCCTTTTCCAGTTTTTCCACGATGGGAATTTCAGCCAAAATGGACAGGAAACATTTTTTCAAATCGAATATATTTATATTTTCCGGCGGATAAAAAACGGATTTAATTCCCCAGAAAGGATCGCGGGAATAGCTGATTTGGCGCCTGGCCGACATATTTCCGATTTTCGCGGAAGCTTCTTTGAATTTTTTATAAAGCGCCAGCTGTTCGGTTAAATCCTTGATTTCCGCGTCTTCTTCTTCGGTCAGTTCCAGCGTCGGCAACAGCGCCCGCGATTTGATCAGCAGCAGTTTTGAAGCCACGGAAAGAAAATCTGACAAATGTTCCAGATTAATGCTTTCATTGCCACGAATAAACTCCAGATATTGGTCCGCTACATGCGCCAAACTTAATTCGGTAACGGAAAGTTTTTCCTTCTCAATCAGCTCAACCAGCAATTCCAGCGGCCCTTCAAATTTTTCGGTTTTGACTTGATAAACCATTCATTATTGTCATGCTGAACTCGTTTCAGCATCTAATTATTACTTGACTGCGGTAGGCAGGGATCCCGAAACAAGTTCGGGATGACGCTTCGCGTCATTTTTTAGATTTGCTAAAACTTCCTTTAACCGGACTTTCTATCTTTAAATATTGACTTGTATTTACTCTAATTGACAGAGTATATTTTCCCGAACCCAGATAGATTTTTTTATTTTTGAGAAGCAGGTTGTCGGCGTATATTTCCAAGTTCATCATTTTTCCAAACGGAGGCGTGGCTCCGACTTTGCCCAAAAGATTTTTTTTCATCCAGGCTTCTTTGGCAAAATCAATTTTTTTTACCCCGTGGAATATCCCGCCCTGGCGGGATACCGCTCCGCGGTATTCCACAGGGTGAACATTTTTCTTTTTTTGCGCATTAATGACTTTCAAAAGTTTCTGCTTGTCCAAATTCCTGTTCGCTGGAATAAGCGCGAGAACATAATCGTTATCGGCTTTCATAATCAAAGCTTTAGCCACTTCTTGAGGTTTCACTTTTTCCGTTTGCGATGTATCCCAAGCAGTATAAGTGGTTTTATGCTCCACTAATTCATATTTATACTTGGCATCACCAAGATACTTGGCAATTTTCTTGCTTAATGTCATATGTTTTTCTTAATTATTTATACTTATCTATCATACCACCTGACACTGTTTTTTTCAAATGAAAAAACTCCCGCCGAGGGAGTTGAAAAATCTAAAATTATTTATTGCTAGGAAGTCGAAAAGCCGGGTAAAGCGCCAGAACCATAACTAAAGAAACCACCAGAAAAACGGCTTTAACCGGAAAAAACAGCAGCCATATCGCGGAAACTCCCGCCGCCGCGATATAGGCTACCGGCATCGCTGTCCGAAAAAATCCGATAATGTCCACATCTTGCCCGTCGATTTTTTTGTAAAAATAAGAATCGCGGAGAATCTCCACCAGCGCCGCTCCGATTCTGGTGCCAAAAAGAATTGCCGCCCAAACGAAAATTTCTTTGGTATTGGTGAAAAAACAAACCAAAGTAGTCGCCAGCATCAAAAAAAGCGAAAAAATAATCAATCCTTTTTCTCCCCGTTTCCGATCGGCTAATATTCCGGCCGGATATTGGAGCAGGACAAAAGGAATAAGCATTACGGTGAAAATAATTCCGATATTTCCCCAAGAAATTCCCAAATCGGAAAGATAGATGGGAGTATAAATAACCATCAGCGCATAAAAAAATTCCAACGAAAATGAAACCAAATAAATGGAAAAAATATCTTTTCGACGGAAAATCTTTTTTAAAAGTTCTATGGATTTCAACTTTTTGGTAAAAACTTCATTGATATCCCGAAAGCCAATAAGCGCGTTTAAAAATATTACACCATTTAAAATGAGCGCGGCAATAAAAACTCCGTGAAAACCAAATTCATCCAGCAGGCGCATGGAGATGAACAGTCCGAAAATAAAGCCCAAATTGATGATAGTCAAATGCAGTCCGCGAATCCGCCCGGAAATTTTATCTTTGGAAAAAGATTCCAGAATAACATCCAGATTGGCCCATTCTAATCCGGAAAAAATAACATAAGCGATAAGAATAACAATTAGCCAGGGAGCCGGCGGCAAAAGAATCAAAAAAACATTGGCGATAATTTTGGCTAAAACGGAAAAAAGAAAAACCCGGCCTTTTCCCAAAATCCGGGTAAATTTATGCAAATTAAAAAGAAAAAGGAGAATGATGGCGTAAGAAGCCAGATAAAAAATGCTGACATTTTCCGTTCCGGAAATTTCTTTGAAATAAGTGGACAGGACATAAATCACCATAGCCTGCGAAAAACCGACCAGAAAGGAAACCCAATTTATGACCCTGACTTTATTTCTGTTAAAATGTTCTTTGTGCTCCAGCATTTTGTTTTTGTTTTTTCCAATTTTTTTCCAATTTTGTCTCCGCCTTGGCGGAACTACAAAATTGAGAACCCCGCACTAATTCTGTGTAGAAACTTTTATTTTTATTTTTTAAAGCCGAAGGCGCCTACGCAATTAAGACTATAAATTATCACAAAACTTTGTCGGAATTAGTGCTGGGGTCAATTCATTTTAAAATTTACGGTGTCAGTCTTTTCACATCCCGCGGGAAAAGTATGGCTTCCTTGATACTGCCAAGGCCGAGTATTTTTTGGACGATCCTTTCCGAGCCCAAGCCCCAGCCGCCATGGGGCGGAATGCCATATTTGAAAATATCCAGATAATCTTTGAACTGTTCCGGCTTCATTTTGCGTTTCTTGATATTTTTCAGCAACTCCTGATAATTATTGATTCTCTGACCCCCGCTGGCAATTTCTACTCCGCGGTAGATTAGGTCAAAAGTCTCCGTATATTCCGGATCGGCGCTGGGCATGGAATAAAACGGGCGAAGCCGGTAAGGATAGTGGGTCAAAAAAACAAAATCTGAATTATGTTCTTTTTTAGCCCATTGGCCGATAAGTTTTTCTCCCTCGGAATCAATATCTAGATTTTCGATTTTCTTGCCGTATCCGCTGCTAAGAATTTCAACCGCTTCTGTAAGCTTAACGCGCGGAATCGGCACGAAAGCCGGAATTTCCGCGCCGTATTTTTCCAATTCTGAACGGCAATTTT
>JAPLXF010000050.1 GCA_026396205.1 Candidatus Moraniibacteriota bacterium
CTCTCTCTCGATTCCATGCATTTTTTTATTCTAGTATTATTTTACGGGTAATTCTTAAAACTTCTATTTTAAAATAATCCTTGACTTCTTTCCAATCCGCTTTGAAAAAAATATCCGGAGCGGGATCGCTTTCGGCGTCTTTAAAATAAACCAGGCTTTTCAAAATATGGTGGTAATCATGAGCCACAAATGGATACTGCTCTTTCAGCCTTTTTACCAAATTTTCCAACGGTTCTATATTTTTGGCGCACCAATAAAGATCAAAAAAGTCGCGCTTGCGCCCGCGCTGCGAGATAGCGATAATTTTCATTGCGGCGATGTCAAGCGGCCGCAAAATATTAATTGAACCGAATTGAATGAAATCCTGCTTCGGAATAAAGAAAGGATAAGCAATAAAACTTACTTTGGCTTTAAATAATTCGCCGTATATTGTATTTTTTTTATTTACTGCGGTTGTCCATCCGCTGTTTTCTGAAAAATTATTTAGCAATCCTTGATTGTTAAAATCTTTTTCTGTGGTAAAAAAATCCAAGTCCACTGACTTGCGATTTCCAGCTTGCAGGGCTAGCGCGGTTCCGCCGGCCAGATACCAGTTACTTTTACTAAGCCATGATTGTTCGGACAAAAAAATAAACGCTTTTTTTGTCGCTAAAGGCAGAATAGTTAAATTGGAATCTATTTGTTTTCCAGAAGCAATGTCCATAAATTTTTTGTTTCCGGCATTAATGATCGTGATTTGGTGACAACGCTTTTTAACAATGATTTATCGTAAAAATGATAAAGCCATTTTACTTCCCCATCATTGCCAAAATCCAAAACCCGTTCAATGATATATTGAGCGTTTTTTTTCGTGTCTATATTTTTCGGGTTAGTATCCCAAAACAAAGCCGGTCTGAACTTTATCATGCTTATATTATAGCAAAATTTATCATAGTTTGCAATATATAAGCCGCGGCGCCGGTTGAATTCGCCATCAAAAAACAGCCCAAAGACAGGACTGCAAAAATATGAATTTATTATGCCACATTTATCCCCTCCAGAAAAAAAGTTACTGCAGATTTACTTTTTATTCAATTTCTGAAAATAATAATCCACATCCGAAATCCATTTTTGGACCGCGAATTTGTTGTCGGAAGAGCATTTATCTCCACATTTCCAGATGACCATTTTGGCCGGCGTATCCAGTTTTTTGTTGGAGACCAAGAATTCAATCCGTTTGGCAACCGTATCCACCGCGTCTTTCGGACTGTCAAAGCAGGTATGCCCGCCGGTTCCCATCCGATCGCGGATGCCCCGATAGCCCCAATAGTTATAGCAATCCTGGCCGTCCAAAACCGGCACATGCACTCCCCAGCTACTTTCCTTGCGGGCAATGGCCACTAAAAGCGCGGCGATAATCCGGTCTTGCTTGGCAATTTCCGGAACCATTTGCTCGATGGGGCTTCCTTTCACCAAATCCCTGATTTCTTTTCAAATTCCTCCCGCTTTTGATTTTCCGCATTTTCGGCCGTCAGCAATTTGA
>JAPLXF010000029.1 GCA_026396205.1 Candidatus Moraniibacteriota bacterium
TGGATCAGCGGCCGACCGGCGGGCATCTGCGCGTGGCTTTCCCGGGACCGTTTGCGGCGGAATATGATTACGACAAAGAATCTAATTCATATCTTCGGACATGGGGCAATGTCGCGGACATCGACCGAAACAACAAAAAAAGGATGGCCCCTAAAAATGTGGCAGTCTTAATGGCACTATCAGAACAAATTGAGGGACAATATAATAATGTCCAGGTTGGCGATCCTTGGTTCGATACCTCCGATTCCGGCGACGCTTTCTATTATATGAATGGCAAAGAAATCAAAGGCAGCTGGAAAAAAGACAAATCCAGAGTTGACAGCAAATTGATGTTTTATGACGAAGCCGGCAACGAGATTAAATTTGTGCCAGGGCAAATCTGGGTGGAATTTCTGGAACCGGGGCAGGCGCTAAAGTGGACGCCGGGAGTATAGCTAGGCTTTAGCTTATTAGTTTGTAGCTTTTTAGGATTTTATAAAAAAGGCTTTCTGTTTATAGGAAGCCTTTCTTTTTTTATTTTCTTTAAGTACTATATACTATATACAAGATACTAAATACCAATTTATGATTATCTTTCTCTATGGCGAGGATGCCTTCCGCTCCAGCCAAAAACTTAAGGAAATAAAGGAAAAATTCCTGAAAAGCGATCCGGCGGCTTCGGGTCTTTCGGTTTGCGATTTCGGCGACAAAGCTAAAACGGAAGAAGTGATAAATATTTTGGGAACGCCGAATCTTTTGGCTCCCAAGCGGCTGGTAATAATTAAAAATTTAATTAAAAACGGCACCGATACGGATCAGGGAAAAATTCTGGAATTTATTAAAAAAAATAAAAAAGATTTGGAAACCAGCCGGGATTTGGTTGTGGTTTTTTGGGAGGGCGAAAAAATCCAAAAAAATAACGCTTTGGGGAAAATTTTAATGGCGGGAAAAGCCCAAGAGTTTGAAAAATTGAGCGGATTGAAATTAAACCAATGGATTAATAAAAGAATAAAAGAAATAGATATAAAAGCCGGAATTTCCCAACCGGCTTTGGATAAATTAGTGCTTTATGCCGGCAATGATATGTTTCTCTTGGATAATGAAATCCAGAAACTGGCAAGTTACGCCGGCGGAAAAACCATCAGCGAAGAAATGGTGGAACTGTTGGTTAAGGCCAATTTGGACAGCAATATTTTCAATACCATTGACGCTTTGGGGGCGAAAAATAAAAGGGAAGCGCTGAAACTTTTGCACCGGCATCTGGGCCAAGGTGAAGACCCTTTCTATATTTTTTCCATGTTTATCTACCAGTTCCGTAATCTTTTGAAAATCGCGGATTATAAGGAAAATAGCGGAATGGGCGAGCGGGAAATCGCCAATGTTTCCAAAATGCATCCCTATGTAGTGCGTAAAAGCCTCGGCCAGATCCAGCGTTTTTCTTTTGGGCAGCTCAAAAAAATCTACGCCAAACTTCTGGCGCTGGACGTTAAAATCAAAACTGGGAAAATTGACATCCAACTGGCGCTGGATAAGTTTATCGTGGAATTATAATTTTTTATCTAACTTTTCTTTTTCGCAAAGAAATAAAAAAACCGCCGGATTAGTTCTAGCGGTTTTTGTAAGTCTTATTTTTTCCCCAGATTTTTGATTTTGGCATTTAGCCTGGATTTTCGGCGGGCGGCGGTGTTTTTGTGGATGAC
>JAPLXF010000039.1 GCA_026396205.1 Candidatus Moraniibacteriota bacterium
ACGATGAAAAAATTGCTGGTGGAAGCTTCCAAGGCTTTGCCACAATGGGTAAAAATTATTTCGGTAGCGCCGGCTTTTTCTTTTTTCTTTTGATTCTTGATGGCGCCGATATAGTTGGTAATTTTGGCCCGCGGAAAAGTCCGGTCATGTTCATAGGTAATAACCTTAGCACCGTTCGCATATAAATTTTTGGGGAGCGGTTGGAATTTTTCCACTAAAATATAAAAAGTTTCCCGGCCCGGTTCGTAAATTGTTCCTCCGTCGCTGTTAATGCCTCCGGTTAAAACTGTTCGCAAGTTGGCTTTTTTAAATCCGCTTAACTTTAATAGCTTACTTAAGATCTCTGTGAATTTTTTTCCGGTTATAGGCACTCTCAAATTCAATTCCCGCGCGCTATTAACAAATCTCTGCCAATGCTCTTTGGTATAAAAGGGCTTGCCATTATGCGTGCACATCACATCACAGATTGCATAACCTCTAAGCAACCCAATATCATACGGGCTGATTTTCACTTTATCCAGCGTCGTAATCTTTCCGTTAAAATAGCAATGTGCCATAATTGTCTACGAGTGGAACGAGTAGCTACAATTATGAGCATCCCGCACCAATTCTTTGTTAATTAATAATATAATTCTTAAACTAAGCCGCAGGCGATTCCGTGAATAAATTTTCGTTTTTAGCAAAAGTTTTATTCGGAATTTGGTGCGGGATAACAGTCCTTCATGTCTAGGAGTTTTCATTATACAAAGTTTGTGGAAAAAAGGCAAAAAGCTATCTATACTAAAAATTTCTGCTTAGGCTTGTTTTTTTAGTATCGGGTAAATATTTAATAAAAGTTTGCTATACTACGAAATTTTGCTCGAGCAAAATTTCGTAGTATTCAATTGGGTGGTACATGTTTAAAAATAGTCTTACTTACTTGCTTACATATTTAGCGTAGGCTAGAAATGTAAGCATTTAAAAAATTCACTGGCTTAAATAAATTACCAAGTTTTTCAGGCTATGGCAAGAAAAACACAGAGATTTTTTGGAAAGAAAAAAGCACCGAGCAATTAGCAGGGCGCTTTTAAAATTTTTAAATATCTTCTTATTTCATGCATTCAAAAACATATAATTTGTCACTACTATTCTTTCCTTGAACTTCATATTTTCTTTCTTTTTCCTCTAAGAGGTTTTGCCTTTCTTTTATTATCTTAATAGCCATATTTAAATTGATTATTTTTTCTGATTCTGCCATATCAGCTAAAATATTTTGGGGTGCTCCTGTCATCATACCATATTCATCAGGAACATCGGGTTCTTCTAACCAAATTTGCATCCTTCCTTTTTCGGGATTATTGAAATCATTCATTATTGTTATAAAAATTTTTCCACTCTTAGTTTTAACATCTGCGGCTATATTCGGCATAATTGTAAAGTCCGCAATATTGCGAAAAATCCTACCATAAAGAATATCATCCTTTAATACATTCTCCATTGCTTCTGCTCTTTCGATATATTTCTCCCGCACTTTTGAATCATTTGTTTGTTTTTTATCCATCATTTCTTCAGTTTTCTTAATTTCTTCTGGCGTTGGTTGGTATTGTTCTTGTTTTGACATATTTTTTCTCCCTTTATTAATTGTTAAAGTAATTAAAAAAGAACTAGTTATCTAGTTCAATAATACCCCCCCCCCCCGATAGAAGTTGTCAAACTTGCCCTGTGGAATAATAGCTTTGCTGTTAAATTGCTATGCAATTTATTTCACAGGGTGAACAAAATTTACCTAAAAATCAAAGTAATATATAATTAAAACATGCTAATTACACCCAAAACCAAGCTTGCCAGCATTGGCAAAATTACCCCAAAATATGCCAAGATTTTGGAAAAATTAGGGCTTCAGACCGTTGAAGACCTGCTTTTTTATTTTCCCTTCCGCTATGATGATTTTTCCAAAGTTGTGCCAATCAGCGAAAAGTATCTGGGCAAAGTGGTCACCGTAGAAGGAAAAATTATCAAAACTAAGCTGGCGCGGATTTTCCGCCGGCATCTGACCATTGAAGAAATTGTCATCCAGGACGAAAATAATATTCCTTTGAAGGCTGTCTGGTTCAATCAGCCATATATCTTGGATACTTTAAAAGAAGGTGTTTCAGTTCGGCTTAGTGGAAAAATAGTATTAAATAAAAAGTTCTTATCCATGTCTAATCCGGCTTGGGAAAGAGCCGCGCGGGAAATTACCAACACCGGTGGGATTATTCCGGTTTACAGCGAAACACGCGGTTTAACTTCCAAATGGCTCCGCTGGCAAATAAAACCGCTGCTGCAAATCGCCAAAGAAATTCCGGATGTTATTCCCGAAGAAATTCGAAAAAAACTGAATCTTTACGATATTTACACCGCCCTCCGGCAAATCCATTTTCCGGAGAACCAGGAAAAACTGCTGCGCGCCCAAAAAAGATTCGCTTTTGAAGAAATGTTTTTGGTCCAGCTAAAAACTTTGCAGGTGCGCTTGTTATGGGCCAAAGAAAAATCAGTAGCTATAAAATTTGATGAAAAGCTAATAAAAGATTTCGTGTCTGGATTGCCTTTTAAGTTGACCAATGCCCAGAGAAAAGCGTCTTTTGAAATTCTGAAAGATCTGGAAAAAGAGCGGCCGATGAACCGGCTCCTCAATGGCGATGTCGGTTCTGGAAAAACTATAGTGGCCGCTATCGCAACGCTAGAAGCTTTAACAGCCGGTTATCAGGTGGCAATTATGGCGCCGACGGAAGTTTTGGCTAGACAACACTTCTTAACGCTTTTAGCCATTCTTAGGAATCACAAAATAAACATTGCTTTGCTTACAAGTTCGTATAAACTAGCTTGTCATTCCGGACTTGATCCGGAATCCAGTCGCACAGATTTAAATTATTCACTGGATTCCCGCCTACGCGGGAATGACACCAGGGGCAATCTTCTTAAAAAAATAAAAAATGGAGAAATAAATTTAATCATCGGTACTCATGCCCTAATTCAAAAGGATGTTAATTTTAATAATTTGGCCTTGATTATTATTGACGAACAGCACCGCTTTGGTGTCGCCCAAAGGGCTTATTTGCAGCAGCAAACTACTGAAATTAACGACGGAATTAAAGGCAAAATCCCCCATTTTTTGACCATGACCGCTACGCCCATTCCCCGCACTTTGGCGATTGCCCTTTTTGGCAATTTGGATTTATCCATTTTGGACGAAATGCCTAAAGACCGAAAAAAAATTATCACGAAAATAATTCCGCCAGGTGGCCGGAAAGAAATTTACAATTTCATCAGAGAAGAAATTAAAAAGGGCCGGCAGGTTTTTGTCATTTTACCGCTAGTGGAAGAATCTAAAATTTTGACCGAAGTTAAAGCCGCCACGCAGGAATATAAAAGATTATCCGAGGAAATATTTCCCGATTTGAAAATCGGCTTGGTCCACGGCCGCCTGAAGCCAGCGGAAAAAGAAAAAGTGATGGCTGGTTTCAATAAAAAAGAATTGGATATTTTAGTCGCCACCGCCGTGGTGGAAGTCGGCATTGATATTCCCAATGCCACGGTCATGATTATTGAAGACGCCGACCGCTTTGGATTATCGCAATTGCATCAATTTCGCGGACGCGTTGGCCGAAGTCAACACCAGTCCTATTGTTTTTTATTTTCCACCAGCAATTCGGAAACCGCCAAAAGCCGATTGCAAGCGCTGGTTGAAAGTGAAAATGGATTTAAAATCGCCGAGAAAGATTTGGAACTGCGCGGCCCGGGGCAATTTTTGGGGACTTTGCAATCGGGACTCCCGGATATTGCCATGGAAAATCTGACCAACGTCCGGTTAATCAAAGTAGCGCAGGAAGAAGCTAAAAATATTTTAAAGTCAGACCCGGCTTTGAAAAATCACCCATTGCTGGTAGAAAAAATGGCTCGCTTTAGCCAAAATATCCATTTGGAATAAAAACTTGACAAAATAAGAATATGCTGCTAACATATCTAGCTGTAGCTTTTTAACAGCAGAATATAAACCCAAAACTTTTCATTAGAGGAGGAATTATCGTGTCTAAAACAAGTATTGTTTATAGCGATCAGCAGAAAAAACAAAAAAACTTTTATCAAAGAGGCGGTTCTAGCGTTAAAATGGATCCGCAAATCTACTGCCATATATGCGGTAGAGTCGTAGCCAAAACACACAGTGATGTTCTTAAGAATAAAGACATCATGGAGAAAAATGACAGATTTTTCCAAACTGCCTGCATCCAGCGGAAATTAGCGGAGCTGGATATCAGAGAACCGGTATTTTCCATGGAACAGATATCGCGGCTGCTAAGAGAAAAGGCTCCGATTATAATGGAACTTACCGGGGATGAGCGGTTGAAAAAAGAACAAAAGCTTCTTGAGCTGTCGGAATTGTTTTTCGATAACGCCGCAGCTTTCTTGTATCAGCAATAATTTCACTATTATAAGGAAAAATTAAAAGCCAATCTTGACTAAAAAATCATGATTGGCTTTTTCTTTTCCTAAAAGCTAGAAGCTGAAAGCTATAAGCTAATATAAAACCTCCACAAATAATGCCGGCAATGTTTGGCATAATCAATGCCGATGCGCTTGGCTGATTTAATATTTTTTTTTGAAATTTTTATACCATTTTCGATCCAGATTTTTTCTTTTTTAGTCAGATCCCAACCGTTTAATTTTTTATCTATTTTTAAAACTTTGCACAGTTTTCCCGGACCGTTGGTTTTTTTATAATCTACATTTTCTATTTTTACGGCCCGGATGAGCACCGCCGCCGGGAAGTCTTTTTTCTCGGTTACGATATTGAGGCAATGATACATCCCGTAAATCATATAGACATAGGCATGGCCCGCTTGCCCATACATAATTTCAGTTCTTTTAGTTCTTCCTTTTGATGCATGGCAAGCCAGATCATCTTCGCCGATATAGGCTTCGGTTTCGGTAATTCTAGCGCGGATTATTTTATTGTTTATTTTGCGCACCAAAAAACAGCTCAGCAAGTTCTTGGCAACATCCAGAGTATTTTTCTGGTAAAAATTTCTTTTTAAAACCATATGCAATAAAATTTCTAATTCTTAATTAAGAATTTCTAATCAATGAACAATAGCTAATGACTGAATTAATAAATTTTAAAAATTGGCCATTAATCAATTGGGATTTGATTAGAAATTAGGAATTCTTAATTATTAATTTATTGTATATTTCCAGCATTTTTTCCCCGCAAACCGCACTGGTATATTTTTCCCTGGCAATTTTTTTCGAGGCTTCGGAAAATTGCCGGCGTAAAGTTTCATTCGCAATAATTTTCTGGACTTTATCAGAAAATATTTCCTTATTCTCAGCGACTAAAAATCCATTCTTTTCATTTTCCACCAAATCCTCTATTCCCGTGGCTCTGACCGCCACAATCGGCAGGCCACAATACATGGCTTCGGAAATTATCATCCCCTGCGTTTCCGATTTGGAAGCATAAACAAAAATATCGCCGGCCGCGTAATAATTCTTTATTTCTTTTTTATCCACTGCGCCGGCAAAGATAACTTTTTTGGCAATATTATTATATACACAAAACTTTTTGAGTTTGGGCATCAGATATCCATCGCCGGCAACTAAAAACTTTACCCTGTTAAATTCGCCAGAGGCGACCCCGTTTTGCGGGGATTTAACAGGGTGAACTTTATCATTTTTTAAAATTCCGCTAACCGCGTCAAGCAAAAATTCCACATTTTTTTCTTCCGTCAATCGCGAAACTAAAAGCAATAAAATTTCGTCATTTTTGATTCCGTATTTTTGGCGGATTAAATTCCTGTCCGAATTTTGGTAAAATTCTTCCTCCACGCCAGTTGGAATAGCAACTATATTTTTATTCACGACACCCCAGTTTTGAATTATTTTCTTTACTGATTCGGTCGGCACAATAATCTGGTCGCACTGGTTGGCATATTGCACCGCTTTTTTAATTATCCAGCGCGCCGCCCATTTTTTGGGCAGAAAAGGCACAAAATTAGTGTATTGATCATATAAAGTATGCCAAGTGAAAACCAGCGGGATCCGCCGGCTGGCGGATTTTTTCCTCGCCCATTTTTTGGCCGCCGTTCCCAAAAGATTAGGATGCTGGGAATGGATGATGTCCAAATCCAGATTTTTTATAATTTTATTTATTTTCCAAGAATACGGAATGGCCAGCGGAAATCTGAATTTAATATTTATATCCAGTGCTGGATAACGAAAAACCCTTTCATTATCATCTGAATATCCTTTCCACCGCGGAGCAAAAATAAAAACCTCATGACCGATTTTTTCCAATTCCTTGCGGAAACTTTCAATAGACCCGGTCACCCCATACGGATTCGGCAGATAATTATTGGTAAAAATTCCGATTTTCATTTTATTGTTTTTCTAAAAAATCCAAAATATTATCAAACACAGCATTGTTTTTGGGATCGGAAATAAAAGAGTGGTAAGCACGGCGAATATATTTTTTTTCTTTTTTCTCCGAGCCCAGTTCGCGGTAAACTTTTTCCATACTTTTCTTGCCGATAATATGGTCACTGGCGGATTGGATAAGCAGAACCGGCTGGATAATTTCCGCCAATCTTTCCCGGCTTTTCTTAATCAGTTCGAAAGCTTCAATGGCGCTCTTGATGGGATAGCTTTGGTAAGAAATAAGACGGGTGGGATTTTCCGCTATGCCGAAAGTCGGCGGATAAAATTTTGTGTTATACGGCTTGAAAAAACTAAGGCTTTTGGCAAAAATAATGGCTAATTTTTCCAGCTTGATTTTGTAGGGAATGGCCAAAAGCACCAAGCCCGCCGTATCTTCCCGTTCGGAAGCCAGCATCACCGACAAATTGGCACCGATAGAAGTTCCGATGATAAAAACTTTTTGGTATTTTTCCCGCAGTTGGTCGTATTCTTCCTCCAAATCGTCCAACCAGTCAATCCATTTGACTTTTTCCAAATCCTTGGGCACCGTACCGTGGCCGCGCAGTTGCGGACCGGAAACGGTGTAGCCTTTTTCGTTAAGATATTTTCCCAGCTTACGCACTTCATAGGGCGTGGATGACCAGCCGTGAATCAGCAAAACAGCTTGGCCATTATCGCCTGCAAAGAAAAAAGACTTGTTGAGAATATCCCTGTCTTTGGGATTATAGAGCGCGCGAGTGTCGTTGAGCAGAACGCTCTTCATTGATTTGAAGATTTTTCGAACCATAAATTAGCTTGATTTCCACTCTTCTAAGCTACACCAAACAGGCGTAAAAATCAAAAAACAGAGCCTTTTTGGAAGTTCTGTCTAAAATTAGAAGAAATTAATTTATAAACCCATTTCATCGTTGAAAAGTACCGCGTATGGGATTCGCCACAAGTCATTCGACGTGGTAAAAACCCATGATTTCCAGGCTTGCCCCACACCAATTCTTGAATGTACCGCGTATGGGATTCGAACCCATGATTTCCAGGATGAAAACCTGGCGTCCTAGACCAGACTAGACGAACGCGGCATAAGTTATTTTATTTTTAAAGTCAGTTATATGAATTTAGTCAGTTGAAATAGTAACATTAACCTGAAGATAAATCAAGTTAATAAAGTTATCCACAGGGACCACTTACTTGGACATGGAGTGTCCAAGTGCTAAAACACCCTTATTTCTAGAGTGTTTTTCAAGTTTATATCAAGTAATTTCTAAAAATTGGATCTATTCCCCCGCTTCGCTTTCCGCTTCTTTCTCTTTCAACTTCAAAAATATGGCCTTGGTAATTTCCTTGACCAATTTATCATCGCTTCTTAAATTAGCTTTGGCCGCTTCCCGGCCGGTGCCCAGTTTTATTTCCCCGAAAGAATAGGAATTGCCTTTTTTCTCGATGGCTTCGTATTTCACTCCGGTATCCAGAATATCTCCGGCCAGAGAAATGCCTTCGTTATACATAATGTCAATTTCGGTGGTCTTGAAAGGCGGTGCCACTTTGTTTTTGACAATTTTCACTTTCATCCGATTGCCGACCACTTCATCGCCTTTTTTTATCTGCGCAGCCCGGCGCACTTCAATGCGCACCGACGAATAAAATTTCAGCGCGTTGCCACCGGTCGTGGTTTCCGGATTGCCAAAAACGATGCCGATTTTCATTCTAATCTGGTTAATAAAAATTACCGTACAATTACTCTTGGCCACAATAGCTGTAAGTTTTCTAAGCGCTTGCGACATTAAACGCGCTTGCCGCCCCATATGCTGGTCGCCCATTTCGCCTTCGATTTCGGCGCGCGGCACCAAAGCCGCCACCGAATCTACCACGATAATGCTGATGGAACCGGAATTAACCAAAGTTTCCACGATGTCCAGCGCCTGTTCGCCGTTGTCCGGCTGGGAAATCAGCAAATCTTTGATATTGACGCCGATTTTTTTGGCGTATTCCGGATCTAAAGCGTGCTCGGCATCGATAAAAGCCGCTACGCCTCCCACTTTTTGGGCATTGGCGATAATATGCAAAGTCAGAGTTGTTTTTCCGGATGATTCTGGCCCATAAACTTCAATTACTCGGCCGCGCGGAATGCCGCCGATTCCCAAAGCGATATCCAAGGAAATGGAACCGGTCGGAATGGATTCCACATCCACTTTTTTAATATCGCCCAGCATCATAATGACGCCTTCACCGAATTTTTCTTTAATTTGGTCGACGACGATGCTGACTTCTTTTTCTTTTTCTTCTTTCATAATTTATAATTTATTTTTACCCAAGTTATTTTACCATGCCTGCAAATCCTTTTCTAGTTGACGGAAATTAAAAATTATTTTTTAGTATCCGGCGTAAAAACGGCTCCGCGCACCGCTTCCGGATTTTGGCTGAGTGGTCCCAAATCCCGGCCGTTAAGTTTTACGAAGGTAGCATTGCCCTTGCCCGAATCAATGGTAATTTTTTCCGCTGCCTGAAAGGTCTGCACCGCTCCGGACAGCATGGTACCGCTGAAAACCAGATTGCCATCCGATTCTACGCTCAGCCAAACCGGCCCCGGATCCACTCTGATTTCCACATTCACTTTATCACTACTGGTTTCATTCCCGCTTTTTATTTCCGGGTTCGGATTATTCTCCGCAGCCGCTGTTTCGGAAACTGCTTTGGATTTAACCGTCAGCGTATTTTTGGTTTCTTTGCCGAAGCGATTTTTGGCTTCAATGGCAATAACATTTTCTCCGGCTTGCAAAGTAACATTCTCGCGGAAATTGCCTTCGTCATTCACTAAAATCGGCTGGCCGTTGATAAAAACTTGGGCATCCGCATCCGTTACTCCTTCCACCACCGCCGAATTGCCGGAAGCTTCCATTTCATTTTCCGGGCTGATAATGACCAGCCGCGGCGCCGTGGAAAAAGAGCCAACTTCCCGATAAAGATAAAAAATGCCTCCGGCTAGAATCAAAATGGCCGTCCCAATGGCTAAAAAACGGGGGGTAATGACGAAGGAAGATATTTTAATCGGTTTGATTTTTTCCCAAATCTCATTTTTATTGACTTTATCCTTATCCAGATTGGTTTGGATGCCCCGTTCTTTTTCATAAAGTTTAATCAATACTTTTTCGTTCATGCCCATGAAATCGGCGTAGCTGCGTAAAAATCCTTTGACATAAACATCGGCCGGCAACCGGTCGTAAGCACCTTCGTCAAGCAGTTCCAGATATTTCACCGGAATCCGGGTATGGCGGGACACTTCCATCAGGCTGATTCTTCTCTCGCCCCGAATCTTTTTCAGCTTTTCTCCCAGCGTCAGCGTCCCGACGCTTTTTTTAGTAAAACCGTTGCCTAGCATAAATTAAAAAATTTCTAATTTCTAATTTCTAATTCTTAATGAATATCCAATTTCCTAATTAAAAAATAAAAATAGGAAATTAAAAATTTTCAGGAATTAAAAATCGACAATTAGAAATTTTATTTTTGTATTACATATTCCACTTATCTCTTTCTATCTGGTCTTCCATTGGACTTTCGTAGCCAGGTTCGCCTTCCTTCAAATAGACCTCGCGGGGTTTGGCTCCGTCAGGCGGGCCGATAATGCCGTTGGCTTCCAAAACATCCAGCAGGCGCGCCGCCCGGGCATAGCCGACCCGCAGCCGCCTTTGCAAAAGTGAAGCTGAAGCTTTGCCGGCGCGCATTACTTCTGTTTTCGCCGCTTCATAAAGACTGTCTTCTTCTCCGGTTTCATCCACATTCTGAAAATCGAAAGTTTCTTGTTTTACTTCTTTGGTTATTTCTTCCCCTAGTTCTTCGCCTCTTTCCACTTTTTGCCCGCGAATAAATTTCACCACCCGCTTCACTTCCGACTCGCTGACAAACACGCCTTGGATTCGCTGTGGCTTGGGAGAAGCGGCTGAAAGATAAAGCATATCGCCGTTGCCCAGCAATTTATCGGCTCCCGCCATATCAATAATCGTCCGCGAATCGATTTGGGTCGCTACTTGGAAAGCCACGCGAGAAGTAATATTGGCTTTGATGAGACCGGTAATGACTTTAACTTCCGGTCTTTGCGTGGAAACAATCAGATGAATGCCGACTGCCCGCGCCATTTGGGCTACCCGCACTACGGCGCCTTCCACTTCTTTGCCATGACTACCCATCAAATCGGCCAGTTCATCGATAATAATGATTATGTAAGGAAGCTTATGCACTTCTTCTTCAATTGTTTCCTTGGTTTCCGGATCGATAAAGCGCCGTTTTTTTCCTTCTTTAACTTTTTCATTGTAGGAAACAATATCTTTTGAAGCCATATCCTGGAGCAAGCGGTAACGGTTTTCCATTTCGGCTACCGCCCATTTGAGCGCACCAACCACCTTGCCATTTTCCACAATCGTGCTGGTTAAAAGATGCGGGATGCCGTTATAGAGAGAAAGTTCCACTCGTTTGGGATCGACCAGAATAAATTTCAAATCGTCCGGAGAATTTTGGTAAAGGAGGGAGAGAATTAAAGTATTAATACAAACCGATTTTCCCGATCCGGTAGCGCCAGCCACCAAAAGGTGCGGCATCTTGGCTAAATCGGCAAAAATAAAATCACCGTTGACATCTTCGCCCAGCGCCAGCATTAAGTTGGATTTCCGTTCGACAAAATCAATGCTTTCCATAAAATCACGGAGACGCACCAGAGTCGGAATATCATTAGGCACTTCCACACCGATCAGGGATTTCCCGGGAATCGGCGCTTCGATGCGGATTGGATGTTTGGCCAGCGCCAGCGCTAAATCATTTTGCATCGAAAGAATCTTGGCTACTTTCACTCCGACCGCCGGCCGAAAACTATACTGCGTAACAGACGGGCCGGTTTTGATTTCGCCCAACGCCACATCAATGCCGAAATCCTTGAATGTTTTTTGGATAATCTCCGCGTTCTTTTCCACATCACCGCCTTTGGCTTTGCCCGATTGTTTTTCCAAAGAATCCAGCGGCGGAAATTCCCAGCCGGTTTCCGTAGCCGCCGGCTTTCCCTCTTCTTTTTCTCCCGGTTTCTTAAATTTCCTGGCTGATTGCAATCCGGCTGCCAGCAGTTTTTCGTCTACAAATTGATCCGGACCTTCGACAAATTCCACTTTGCCGATATTGCCTTTTTCGGCTTCCACTTTTTTAGCCGCCAACAGTTCTCCTTTCTGGCCCGCTAATTCTTCGGCCGCCCTTTTTTCCGCCTCTTTCTTGCCTTCTTCTCTTAATTTTTTAAACATTTCCACCGGTGAAAAATTAAAAGCCAAAATCAGGCCGGCGATAAACAGGGCCGCGATAATTACCATGGCTCCGGATTGGCTCAAATATTTAATCGAGAAAAAAGCCACCGCGTAACCGAAGTAGCCGCCGCCCAATCCGATTTTGGCCAACTCCAGCATTTCTGGCGGATCGGTGAACCAATGAAAAAATCCGGAAATTCCGCCCAGCATCAGAATCAGCCCGATGATTTTAAAAATATAAAAAGAGGTTTGCTTGCGGAAAAGCAGTATGATGCCGGCCACCAAAAGAAAAACGGGAAAAACCAGTTTTCCCCAACCCAAAGCCAAACTGGTCCAAATGTTCAACTTTATCCCTACTAGGCCAGCTTTATCAAAAAAACCTAAGACAATCAGCGCGGCCAGTGCGAAAAGAAAAACCGCCGCCACTCCCCGTTTAGCTTCGGAGGCAATATCAAAGCGCACTTTGCGGCGCTCATTGTTGAAAGGCACGGGCTGCCCCGCCGGATAATTTTTATATTTGCGTTTGCGTCCCATAACCATTTTATTTTAGCACAAAAGAAGAAAAACAAAAACAACCGTGCAAGTGGTGTTTTTGTGGAATATTGCACCAATTGGGCACTATCTTAATAAGGCAACTCCTTTGCCTGTGGATAACTCGTATTTTGACCTTCGGGTAATCTTCGGGTATAATATAAGAGTATAGTAAATATATTAAAATTGTCAATATCTATGCCGACATTAACCAAGCGCCAAAAACAAATATATGAATTTATAAAAGGATACCTTAGAAAAAATGGCCTATCCCCTACTTTTGAGGAGATTAGAAAACATTTAAAACTAAAAGCGCTTTCAACAATTCATGAACATATAGAAGAATTGATTGAAAAAGGATTTATTCTGAAAAATAATTATGGAGCGAGGAGCATCGAATTAGCAAAATCAGTTTCTAATTCAATTGAAATTCCATTGCTTGGTACTATCGCCGCCGGACAGCCAATTGAAGCCATTGAAATTCCTGGCGAAACGGTGACCGTTCCAAAAGATGAGATTGAAAAATATGGAAAAAACTATGCCTTGAGAGTTCAAGGCAATAGTATGATTGACGAAGGAATTTTTGACGGAGACATTGTTGTCATTAGAAAGCAGGAATTTGCCGACAATGGACAAACAGTTGTTGCCGTTATTGACGATAATGAAGCTACGCTAAAAAAACTTTACCGAGAAAAAAATCGAATTAGATTGCAGCCGGCAAATCCGACGCTTTTCCCTATCTACAGAAAAGAAGTTGAAATTAGAGGAGTGGTTGTAAAAATCATCAGAAATTTAGAAACGCAGATTGAAAAAGAAAAAGTCAAGGATAAAAAATATGCCAGAAGAATAGATTATTCATGGGATTATCGAGGCGAGAAAACAAAATCATATACTCATGGAATACATGCCTATCCGGCCATGTTTATTCCGCAAGTGGCCCGACGGCTTTTGGAAAATTACAGCCAAGCAGGAGAAACGATCTGCGATATCTTTTGCGGTTCTGGCACCTCGCTGGTTGAAAGCAAGCTTTTAGGCAGAAATGCTTATGGCATCGATTTAAATCCATTAGCGATCTTTTTGGCTAAAGCTAAAACAATGCCAATTAATCCATCTGCGCTTACTAATGAATACTTTAAACTTCTTTCCGAAATTGGAAAAATAAAAGATGCGGAAATTAAAAAGCCAAATTTTAATAATATTGATTTTTGGTTTAAGGAAAAAGTTGTTGTTCAATTGTCAAAAATCAAAAAGGCAATTTTAAAAATAAAAGACGCGCCTATACGAAATTACTTTTTGGTTTCTTTTAGCGAAACTGTGCGGTTATCCTCAAATACGAAAAATGGCGAATTTAAGCTTGTTAGAATTAAAAAAGATAAATTAGAAAAATATGATCCTGATGTTTTGGAAATTTTCAAAAAGAAAACTGAAGCCAATATCAAAGGAATGGCTGATTTTTACAAAGATGCCAATAAAAAAGCTTGGGCTAAAATAATCTACGGTGATTCTTCAAAAGTCAATGGTATAAAAGATAGCTCCATTGATTGCATTATTACTTCTCCGCCTTATGGAGATTCAAGAACAACTGTTGCCTATGGCCAATTTTCTCGGCTTTCTGCGCAATGGATCGATATTTTTGAAGATCCTAATAAAGCCTCTGGCGTAGACAATGAGTTGCTTGGCGGAAAAGCGACTAAAACCTTGGAGCATTCTTTAGATTCGAAATATCTAAAAGATTCCTTAAGCAAAATATCCAAAGTGGATGAAAAACGAGCTAAAGATGTCTTAAGCTTTTATATTGGCTTGAATGATTGCCTAAAACAAGCTTATAAAATATTAAAGCCCAAAAAATATTTTTGCTTGGTTATCGGCAATCGGCTGGTAAAACAAGTTAGAATACCCACTGATTTTATAATCGCAGAACTGGGCGAAAAAATCGGCTTTACCTGCGAAGATATTTTTGTCAGAAATATCCCCGGTAAAAGAATGCCTATTAAAAACTCTCCCACGAATATTACCGGAGTATTAGAAGAAACAATGAATAAGGAAAGTGTTGTAGTCCTTCGAAAAGACTAGATAATTTGAATAAATTTATCAAAAAGCTGAAGGAAATCTTTTTTATTTATTCTAAAACCGGTGCCGTGATCATGATATTTCCCTTTATTTTTTCCGCTTCTGTAAATGCCTATTCTAATATCAACTTTTAATTTATTGCTTTTAACAGCCGCTTTAAATTTGTTGATATTTAGATTTGAAAGCAAATAAGCTTCTCTAAAATGAAACTCTTCATTTTTGGTTTTTCGTTCACCTTTCGTTTCTGCAAAAACCAATAGAATTTTATTTGATTTGGCTTTCAAAACATCGTCAAAAATAGAAATAGGCCAATGCGCTTTTATTTTAAATTTGTTTTTTAAAACAAGTTTTTCGCCTTCAAAAACAATCCCGAATGATTGCGGATTTTTTCGCGATCCGTAAACCGTGGAATGTAAATTATATTTCCTCTCTTTATCTAAATATTTATATCTTTCAAACAAAATTTTGTTTATTCCTTTTGGCTCTGGTGATTTTGTAGCCAGAGTAAGCATGCTGCCGGAATCAATTCTTTTGGCTTTTAATTCAACTTTGCCAACATCTGGAAGCTTCAAATTATTTTCCTTAATCCCCAAAAGATCTTCCAGCGTTTTACCAATACCGGTATCGTGCACTCTGTGAGTTTTAACAAAACCAGTTGTTTTAATTTTTTTCAATTGCTCTTTTAATTTTTTTAACGATGTTGCCATACGTTTTTATTAATAAATTAAACTTTTTACATCTTACCCTCTTTAAATTATTTTCGCAACAAAAAACCGCCCATACAATCTAAAGCGGTTTTTTAAAGTTGTATATTTTATTTCACCTCTCCCCGATAGCCTGTTCCGGCGGGAATCAGTTTGCCGAGAATGACATTTTCCTTGAGTCCGCGGAGCTTGTCTTCTTTGCCTTGGACGGCCGCGTTAATCAGTACGCGCGCGGTTTCTTGGAAGGAAGCCGCCGACAGGAAGCTTTCGGTGGACAGCGCCACTTTGGTAATTCCCAAAAGTAATTTATCGCCTTTGGCTTCTTGCAAACCCTTCTCTTTCATTTCCGCGTTAATCTCAATAAATTCATCTTTTTCCGTAATATCACCGACCAGCAAATCGGTGTCGCCGGCATCGGTGATATCGATTCGGCCGAACATCCGGTTGACAATGACTTCGATATGCTTATCATTGATACCTTCGCCTTGCGTAGCGTAAATTTCCTGAATTTCCCGCAGAATCTGGCGATAGACTTCTTCCCAACCGACAATTTTGTAAAGTTTTTTCAAGTCCGAATTACCTTCATTGAGCTTGGTGCCTTTGGCCACCAAATCACCTTCCGCCACTTTCAAAGTGCTGCCGGAAGACATTGGGTATTCTTCTACTTTCTTTTTATCCTGCGATTCGACTTTAACCGTAATGGTTTTTTCTCCCGCCTCAATAGCAATTACTTTGCCGTCAATTTCGGAAATGACCGATTCGCCTTTGGGCGGGCGGGCTTCAAAAATTTCTTCCACCCGGGGCAGACCTTGGGTAATATCAGAACCGGCGACGCCTCCGATATGGAAAGTCCGCATCGTCAGCTGGGTTCCCGGTTCGCCGATGGCTTGTGCCGCCACGATACCGACCGCTTGCCCGATTTCCACCAGTTTGCCGCGGCCTAAATCGATGCCGTAGCATTTTTGGCAGACTCCGCGCTTAGTCTTGCAGGTTATCAGCGAGCGGATTTTGACTTTAGTCAAGCCGGTTTTATCAATCGCCTGCCCTTGTTCTTTAGAGACTAATTCGCCTTTTTTGGCAATTACTTTCTGGCTTTTTGGATCAATAATATCCTCAATAAGCACCCGGCCGATAACGCGGTTGGCAAAACTTTGCCCGATGCGGTCGGAATCTTCCCGATAAAGATAAACACCGACTTTGTCTTTGCAGTCATTGCCTTTGACAATTACATCCTGCGCCACATCCACCAAGCGCCGCGTGAGATATCCGGCGGTCGCAGTCCGCAGAGCTGTGTCGGCCATACCTTTGCGGGCTCCGTGAGTGGAAATGAAATATTCCAAAACTTGCAAACCTTCTTTATAGGAACTCTTGATTGGCAGTTCAATAGTTTCTCCAGTCGGCCCGGCCATCAGACCTTTCATGCCGGCCAATTGCGCTACCACCGTTTCGGTGCTGCGCGCTTTGGAATAAACCATGGAATAAACCGGGCCTTCCTTGTCGATTGTTTCTTTCACTGCGTCAGCTATCAGATTTTTGGTAGCATTCCAAATTTCAATGGCTTGGTTGCGCCGTTCTTCTTCCGTCAGAAGTCCCATATTATATTGGCCTTTGATGGCTTTGATTTTTTCTTCGGCTTCGGCGATAATCTTGCCTTTGCTTTCCGGAACTTTCAAATCTTCCATGCCCCAGCTGATGCCGGATTGGGTAACCGCTTTAAATCCCAAATCTTTTATCTGGTCGACAAACTTGGCGGTTTCTTCCAGGCCGCAGACTTCCAAAACTTTCGCTACCAACAGCTTCAGTTCCTTTTTAGTCATTTCTTCATTAATGAAACGCAGTTTTTCCGGAATCACTTGATTCAACTTTATTCGGCCAACGGAAGTTTCTATCAGTTGGCCTTCGTAATTGACTTTGATTTTAGCTCGCACATCCACCAATCCCAAATCATAAGCCATTATAGCTTCGTCCACGGTAGAAAACGCCTTGCCTTCTCCTTTGACTTTGGGAACAATATGCGTCAGATAGTACCCGCCCAGCACCATATCCAAAGTCGGAGTAGTAATTGGCTCTCCGCTGGCCGGCTTTAAAATATTTTTGGCAGACAGCATCAGGTGCTCGCTCTCCCAGCGCGCTTTGTCGGTCAGTGGCACATGCACCGCCATTTGGTCGCCGTCGAAGTCGGCATTGAAAGCCGAACAGACCATCGGATGAATTTGAATGGCTTTACCTTCAATCAAAACCGGCTGGAAAGCCTGGATGGACAAGCGGTGCAAAGTTGGAGCGCGGTTTAACAGCACATAATGATGGGCAATAATTTCGTCGAGAATTTCATAGGCTTCTTCGCTTTCCGCTTCCACCATTTTCCCGGCGTTGCGCACATTGTAAGCTAATTCTCTTTCAATAAGTTTGTTGATAATAAAAGGTTTAAAAAGTTCCAGCGCCATCTTCTTGGGCAATCCGCACTGGTGGAGCTTGAGTGTCGGGCCGACTACGATTACCGAACGGCCGGAATAATCCACGCGTTTGCCCAGCAAGTTCTGCCGGAAACGCCCCTGTTTGCCTTTCAAAGTATCGGCCAGTGAACGCAAAGACCTTCTTTGGCCAGTCGAGGCGGTTACGCTGGCTTGGCCGTGACGGGCGCTGTTGTCAAAAAGAGCATCCACGGCTTCCTGCAGCATCCGTTTTTCATTGCGAGTAATCACTTCCGGCGCGCCGATTTCAATCAGTTTTTTGAGCCGGTTGTTGCGGTTGATAATTCTCCGATATAAATCATTAAGATCCGAAGTGGCGAAACGGCCTCCGTCCAAAGCCACCATCGGCCGCAAATCCGGCGGAATTACCGGGATGGCAATCGGCAGCATCCATTCCAATTTCAGGCCGGCTTTTTGAAAGCCCTGAAAAAGCTTGATGCGCTTGGCGATTTTTTTCATATCCGCCGTTTCGTTTTCCAGAACTTCTTTTTTCAGCCTTTTGATTTCTTTTTCAATTTCAATGCTCTCCAGAATTTTTCGAATGGCTTCCGCGCCGATGCCAGCGGTAAAAACTTGGCCAAAGCGCGAAGAAAGATTAAAATATTCCACTTCGGAAATTATTCGCAGTTTGGTCAAACTTTTAAGATCGTCCTTGATGCCCCGATAAACGGTTTTCAGTTCTTCAATCTTTTTTTCCTTGATGCCTACGGCGTCATTGCCTTTTTGGATTTCTTTTTGCTTATTTTTAAATTCTTGATCCAGCTGTTCGCTGACTTGATTTTTTTCTTTTTCATCCACCGTCAGAATTATGTAGGAAGAAAAATAAATTACCCGTTCCAATTCTTGCGGGCTCATGCCGATGGCCAAGCCGATTTTGGAAGGCACGCCACGCAAAAACCAGATATGTGAAACCGGCACCGCCAATTGGATATGCCCCATTCTTTCGCGCCGGACGCTCGAACGCGTGACTTCCACGCCGCATTTGTCGCAGACAATGCCTTTATAGCGGATGCGTTTGTATTTGCCGCAATAGCACTCCCAGTCCTTGGAAGGACCGAAAATTTTCTCGCAAAAAAGCCCATCTTTTTCATAACGCTGGGTGCGGTAATTGATGGTTTCCGGTTTGGTAACTTCGCCGTGCGACCATTCCAAAATTTCCTCGGGACTGGCCAGTTTCAGTTGGACGCTGGTAAAATCACTGACTTTAGTTGAAGACTCCATAAAAAAATTTGACTAAAAAATAATTTATTATTCCTCGGTTCTTTTTCTTTCTTCGCCCCCTTCATTCGTTTCCAGCTCTTCTTTCTGCACTCCTTTGAGTTCAACATTCAGGCCCAAGCCTTTGAGTTCATTAAGCAACACGTTGAAAGAAGTTGGGATATTCGGACTTTTAATCTGTTCGCCTTTGATGATGGATTCATAAGCCTTGGATCGGCCCAAAACATCATCGGATTTGATAGTCAGCATTTCCTGCAAAGTGTAAGCCGCGCCGTAGCCTTCCAGCGCCCAGACTTCCATTTCTCCAAACCGCTGGCCTCCGAATTGGGCTTTGCCGCCCAAAGGCTGCTGGGTAATCAAGGAATACGGCCCGATGGAACGCATATGGATCTTATCGTCAACCAAGTGGTGCAGTTTCATAACATACATAACGCCGACGGTGGATTTATTATCGAAAGGCATACCGGTTTTGCCGTTAATCAATTTGACTTTGCCGTCTTCCGGCAGTCCGGCTTTTTGCAATTCCGCTTTAATTTGCTTTTCCGTTACGCCGTCCAGCGCCGGAGAAGCCGCTTTATATTTTAATTTCGAAGCCGCCCAGCCCAGATGGGTTTCCAGAATTTGTCCGATATTCATACGGCTGGCCACGCCCAAAGGATTCAAAATCATATCTACCGGGGTCCCGTCGGGCAAATAAGGCATATCTTCCACCGGAGCGACCCGGGAAATAACGCCTTTGTTGCCGTGTCGTCCGGCTAGTTTATCGCCAACTGATACTTTCTTCAGCTGGGCTACCGAAACCTGGATTTGCTGGATAACGCCGGTCGGCAATTTGTCGCCTTGTTCGCGGGAAAAAATCTTGATATCCACTATCTTTCCGTATTCCCCGTGCGGCAGATAGAGCGAGCTGTCTTTGACATCGCGGGATTTTTCGCCGAAAATAGCCCGCAATAATCTTTCTTCCGAAGTTAAATCGCCTTCGCCTTTGGGAGAAATTTTTCCGACCAGAATGTCGCCGGACTTTACTTCGGCCCCGATGCGGATAATTCCCGTTTCATCCAGATTTTTGAGGCGCTCTTCGCCGATATTGGGAATGTCGCGCGTCACAATTTCCGGCCCGAGTTTGGTATCGCGTACATCAATGGAAAAATCTTCAATATGAATGGAACTGTAGCGGTCGGCCTGCACCAGTCTTTCGGAAATTATAATCGCATCTTCATAATTGAAGCCTTCCCACGGCATAAAAGCCACCAGTACATTCTGTCCCAGTGCCAATTCTCCGTGATCCGTCGAAGCTCCATCCGCCAAAAGTTGTCCTTTCTTTACTGTTTGTCCTTTTACCACTCTCGGCACTTGGTTCATGGAAGTAAAAGCGTTGGATTTTACAAAACTTTGCAGCCGGTATTCCCGCTTGAAATAAGGCTTTTTGGCTCCAGCCGGCGCTTCTTCTTTGACCGCAATATGATCGGCATCGGCTTCCACCACCTCTCCGGCTTGCTTGGCTACCACTAACTGCCCGGAATCGGCCGCCGCCTTGTCTTCAATGCCGGTGCCGATAATCGGCGCTTCCGGCTTGACGCAGGAAACAGCCTGCCGCTGCATATTGGAACCCATTAAAGCGCGGTTGGCGTCATCGTGTTCCAAAAAAGGAATAAGCGAAGTAGCCACCGAAACCATTTGCTTGGGAGAAACATCCGTGCCGTCGATTTCCGTCGGCTCGATTTCCGTCACATGGCCCCTGACTCTGGCCTCCACCATTTGATCGGTAATATTTCCGTCCGCATCAATCGTCACCGAAGCGTGAGCGATATTTTTCTTGTCTTCCTTGGTGGCATTGGTATATTCAATTTCTTTGCTGACCCACGGTTTAATCTTAATGGTTTTTTTATTCTTTTCTTTGGCAATTTTATGAGCCAGCGTTTTGTCAATTTTCATTCCCTCTCTGGCTCCGACCACCGATTCATTGAGAATTTTGCCTATCAATTTTTCCGGATCATTCTCCATAACTTGGTAAACCTTAATAAAGGGAGTCTCCAGAAAACCGTATTCATTGATTTTGGCGTAAGTAGCCAAGTGCCCAACCAAGCCAATGTTCGGGCCTTCCGGCGTCTGCACTGGGCAGATTTTTCCGTAATGGGAATGATGTACGTCGCGCACTTCAAAACCGGCCCGTTCACGGGTCAAACCTCCCGGACCCATCGCCGAAAGCCTTCTTTTATGTTCCAATTCCGCCAGCGGATTCACCTGGTCCATAAATTGGGACAGCTGGGAACTGGCAAAAAATTCCTTGATGGCCGCCGCAATCGGGCGGGAATTAATTAATTGTCCCGGCACTACCGTTTCCATATCGCAGGTGCTCATGCGGTCTTTGATATTTCTGGCCATTCTGGCAAAACCCACCCGCAGTTTATTCTGCACCAATTCGCCGATGGCCCGCACCCGGCGATTGCCCAAATGGTCGATATCGTCAGCTTGCCCTTTGGGGTCGTTATTTAATTTGATAATTTCTTTAATAATACCGACTAAATCTTCCCGGCGCAGGACGCGGTATTCCTCGGTATTGGGAAAATCCGAATCTAATCTTTGATTTAATCGATAGCGTCCCACGTCGCCGAAGTCATAGCGTTCATAATCGAAAAACATCGTGTCAATCATCTGCTTGGCGTTTTCCGCCGTGGCTAAATCTCCCGGGCGGATTCTTTTATAGACTTCCTTGTAGCCCTCAGCTTGATTTTTGGAAGAATCTTTGCCAATAGTGGCTTCGATAAATTTATTTTCGCCGGTATCCACATCCTTGAAAGTATCCGCCAGCTGCTTATCGGTGGCATAGCCAAAAGCCCGCAAGAGCGAAGTGATGGCCACTTTTCTTTTGCGGTCGATTTTTACCGAAATCACTCCGTCAAAATCCGTGTCGATTTCCAGCCAAGCTCCCCGATTGGGAATAATTTTGGCTCCGAAAAGGCGCTTGCCTTTTTGATAAGCCATCGTAAAGAAAACTCCGGGACTGCGGATTAGCTGGCTGACTACGACTCTCTCGACGCCGTTGATGATAAAAGTTCCCCGTTCGGTCATGACCGGGAAATCGCCCAAGTATATTTCCTGCTCTTTTATTTCTCCGGTCTTCTTGATAATCAGCTTCACCTTGCACCGGAGCGGAGCTTCGTAGGAAATATTTTTATTGCGGGCCGTCACCTCGTCGAATTTAGGATCGTCGAGATAGTAGTCCTCAAAGTAGAGCTCAAGATCCTTGCCGGTAAAATCCTTGATGGGATTCACCTCTTTCAAAATTTCCTTGAGTCCCTTCTCCAAGAACCAGTCGTATGAATTAAGCTGAACCTCAATCAGATTAGGCAAAGAAACTGTCGAGATGGGCTTAAAAAATTTTCGCTTAGCCAGCGACGACTGTTCGTTGAAGGTATCTTTAACCTTCAGTTCTTTCTTGATTTTAGGCATAAAAATACTTCTCATCACTCGCCCTGCTCCGATTAAAATCTGAGAAGCAAGAGATCTGGATGAGATATGGAATTTAGAAGTATTTAATTCACCCTATTTATAGAAAACAAGAATTTTCATCACAAGCCTATTAGGTAGACTTGACAAGTATATACCCAGTATACACGGGTCTGAAATAAATGCAAGTAGTGGCAGGACTTTTTTTAAGGGAAAAGAGTGCTTTATAAAAAAATGGCTTATCCAAGCCATTTTATATTTATTCGAAAGTGCCTTAACTTATTTTATCCTTAACTTATCCACAGTTTTAGTTGTTTGATTAACTGTAAAGTTATTTATTAAGCAAACATGATCCGCCATCAACGACGTTTCCTCCCTTTTGATTTTTGCAACTCTCATTATTTTTAATGCAGAAAGAAGCACCGAAGTTCTTTCCAATACTGCATATAGTACAAAGTTTGTATCCATCATTGCAGCGCGTGCATATGGTAAGTCCGTTTTTTTTGGCTGTCTGCAGGCATATTTTAAGGCAATTTCCACTTTTGTCACAAAATTTACCCGGCTGGTTACAGCAGCAGGAGGAAGAATCGCCAAAGGTCTTGACGGTACACATTCCTATTCCTCCTTTTCCATTTTTAACTGGACAAAGCTCATAATCATAAGCCGTGGCACATTTTATACAATTATTTTTTGAATCATATTTATCACATTCCAAATCTTCTGCTGCAGAGCATTTACCTTTCACGCATATTTTGTCGTCTTTACATTGTTTGTCATCGCAACATTCATTGCATTGGGTGACGACACCGGCGTTATTGCAAGGCCCTGAAACAGATGCTTTGCAGCTGCAGTTTCCATTTACGCAAGTTCCCAAATTATTTTTGGATCCGCAGTCTTCGTTTGAACAACACCCAGTTTTCTTGGGAACAAAGCTACCATTGGGGCATTTTTTGCCGTCTTTAAGGGCCAAAGGAACGCAACAAGTTCCAACGCAACAATAAGTCCCGGCATAGGTTCCACCCTTGCAATCGGTAGTGCACCAAAGTTGACCGGATGTATCAGAACAAGTATTACCCGCCGGTTTAGCGACACATCTCGTATCACTACTAGACGACGCGCTCTTCGAATTTTTCTTAATAGTTTTATTGGCTATAGCACCGGCGGCTAATACGCTTCCGACTGCTATTGTGATCAGCGCGATTTTTACCGCGGTGCTTGTTTTAGTTTTTGTTTGGGTTGGCATTTTTTTGTTCGTATTTATTTACATTTGCCCCCTGAACATTTTCCGCTTGCGCACTCAATATCCATACTGCATTTTTGTCCGGCAGCCGTAAGAATGATTGCTCCTGACTTATTCCATGTTCCTTCAGCACAAGAAAAACCCTTGCTTGCAAGCATTGAAAGCACACATTTAGCAGGACCAACTCCAGGTATAAAGCAAGAAGCTAAATTTACTAAATCTGTTTTAGAAAAAACTGTTATGCATTTATTCCCGCATCTTATCTTGCCACCACCGCATGATTCACAAGATGATTTGGACGCATCACCTGCATTTACATTACACTTCTGGAATAGGCTGCATTTTTTGCCGCAGGCGCCGCAATTACTTGCATCCGGCTCTATACATTTTCCATTACACTTAAGTGAGCAAGGAGGCAAAGGCATACATGCTCCCAAGGCACACTTGCTGCCGCTTTTGCAATTTGAGTCGTTACAGCATTCATTGCATTTGGTGCCGTCAGCGCAATCATGAGTAAAAGGTTCTGTATCACAGACGCAACTGCCATTCTTGCATTTTCCTAAACCGCATTCAGTATTGGAGCAGCATCCATTTTTAGGGACGTAGGTACCGTTGGAGCATTTCTTATCATCCTTATGGGCAATGGGAACGCAACAAGTTCCGACGCAACAATAAGTCCCGGCATAGGTTCCGCCTTTGCAATCAGTAGTACACCAAGTTTGACCGGATAAATCAGAGCAAGTGTTACCCGCCGGCTTAGCGACACATCTCGTATCACTATTAGTCGCCGCGCTGTTTGAACTTTTTTTAATATTTTTACTGGCTATAACACCGGCAGCTAATACGCCTCCTACCGCCAGCGTAATCAGCGCGATTTTTACCGCGGTGCTTGTTTTAGTTTTTGTTTGGGTCGACATTTTTTTATCTTCAAATTAAATAAAATAAAAACTTTATATAATTTGAAATTAATAGGTTATGCTTTTACTATAGTTCTATCTGAAAATAGCGCCAGCTTGCAGATTAATAACATTTTTTCGTTGTAGTATCGCATTTTCCGCTTAAACATTGGGGGGCAAGCATGCAACTTTGCCCATTGTTTTTCAAACACTTGGATGAACTCCATGTCTGGCCTGACGGACAAGCACATTTTCCCGTGGAACAGCTTTTTCCTCCGGAACAATTTTTGACATCGCAACAAATTCCGCTGACACAACTTCCACTGGCGCAATTTGAAGCCGAACTGCATTTTGATCCGTTGGCCGACGCTGTGGCCTGCTTAGCTTTAGGACTCAAATTTATGTTCCGCTCAACTTGTTGTCCCGAATTGATGGTTATATTGACTGATTTAGAGACATATCCCATACAATTAAATTTGAGGGTGCAATTACCTGCGGGCACAGTGAGAAGGTAGTATCCATCATTACTGCTGGCAGTGGATCCGCCACAGTCAGAACGCACATCGTCGCACGACACCCCCCTGCCGGTTCCATCTTCTGTTATATATCCCATCACCACGCCGCCGATAGCCGTTGATGCACTTTTATTAACAGTCTTGCTCATTAATGCCGCCAATGCTCCTAGACCCAGTACTACCGTCGCCAAAGCTACAACTGTGTATGTTCTTTCTTTTATTTTGGTTTTTGTTTTTAACAATTGTTTTATCTTCAAATTCAAATTAAATAACAGTAGTTACGCACCTTGAAAATTTAGCCTAAATAAAATGTTATCAGCGTATTGGAAATTAAAACTGCAATCTCGTTTTATCTGATAAATGGTTTTCTTTTGAGTAAGTCTTTCCTTTTCCAGC
>JAPLXF010000041.1 GCA_026396205.1 Candidatus Moraniibacteriota bacterium
GGAAGGCGAACTGACCAATTGGCGGGCGGCGCTGGTCAATGGAGAAATGCTGGCCAAAATTTCCAAAAAATTAGGCGTGGAAGAATTTTTAATGATGAGCAAGGGTGAAACCAAAGATAAGGGGAAAGCCCGGACTTATCTTATGGCTAACGCTTTTGAGGCGATTGTCGGCGCCCTTTATCTCGATCAGAAAGAGCAGGGCTTTGCGGCAGCGGAAAAATTTATTCTGGAAAATGTCGTTTGCGAATTGCCGAACATTCTTAAAAATAATCTTTTTGTGGATCCTAAAAGCCGCTTTCAGGAAGAGGCGCAGGATCGGGAAGGCCTAACTCCGTCCTACCGGGTTATCAGCGAAACTGGGCCGGACCATGACAAAAAGTTTGTTGTCGGAGTTTATATCGGCAGCGATTTAATCGCCAAAGGCGAAGGGCTTTCCAAACAGGAAGCCCAGCGTTTGGCGGCAGTTAATGCACTGAAGGAAAAGGGCTGGTAAGGATAGCTTTTTAGGCCTTAGTTTCTTAGCTAATTAGGAATAAAGTATGTTTATTTAGGGTTGACAAGATATCGGTCAACCTTTTTTTGTTTCTATTTTTTTGCTATAATTCAAGCATAACCATGAGGGGAAAAAATAAAATATGGAAGGAGGTGAAATGGGGTATTTTTTCGGCCCTGTTTTTTGTTGTTTAGTATCTTTAAAAAAAGGAGGTGAGCGCCTATCAGACTAAAACACGATCTCCGGCATCCGCATTTTCGGAGAAAAAGGCATAACAGGATGCGAATTGCAATAATCATTTTATCCAGATTGTATTTTTTCCAGTGCCGAGCGCGCTTTTGCGCTTAGAAAGGAGGAGCGGAATGAAATCACTAATCCTTCAGCTAATTAATATTTCCTGAAAGGAGGTGGTCCGCTTATCTCGGAGCTGGGCTCCCGTGTCCGCGGAACCAAGAGAATTCTTGTATCTCCGGGGACTAAACCCGCAGCCTAAGTTTAATCCACGGTATTAAACTTATGGGGCCAAACGCTTTTAAGAAGCCTGGCCCCTTTTCTTTTCGTGAATTTTTAATTTTGTAGTATAATATAAATAATAAATTATAAATGCTATCCCGCACCAAATTCCGAAGAAGAATTGAATTAATATAAAGTTTAGTGCGCGGATTCGCCTAGTGGCTTAAACAAGCAAGTAAGTTAACGTGTAAACAAGAGAATTGGTGCGGGATGCTCTTTTTTGTAGCTGCTCGCTCCGCTCGCAGACAAAAAAGGCATGTTTCTAAAGAGGCTGGAAATTTCCGGATTTAAATCCTTCGCTGCCAAATCGGCGTTGGATTTTTCTTTTTCCAAAAATGGAAAAAAGGGCATTACCGCCATTGTCGGACCGAACGGTTCGGGCAAATCCAATATTGCCGATGCGGCGCGCTGGGCCATGGGCGAACAGTCGATGAAAAACCTGCGCGGCAAAAAATCAGAAGATATTATTTTCGCCGGTTCCGGCAAGAAAGCCCGATTGGGCAGCGCCCACGCGACATTATATTTTGATAATTCAGACAAAAGAATTCCCATTGAATTCGAAGAAGTGGCCATTGCCCGAAAAATATTCCGGAGCGGGGAAAGCGAATACCAGATCAACGGTTCCCGGGTGCGGTTGCAGGATGTAGTGGATCTGCTGGCTAAAGCCGGCATCGGCCGAGAAAGCTATTGCGTAATCAATCAAGGTATGGCTGACGCGGTGCTTTCCGCCAGCCCTTTGGAACGGCGGACGGTGATTGAAGACGCGGCCGGCGTCAAGCACTATCAGATAAAAAAAGAGCGTTCCATCCGCAAGCTGGAACTAACCAAGGAAAATTTGGAAAAAGTGGAAAGCATAATCGAAGAAATCAAACCGCATCTGCGCACCCTGAAGCGCCAAGCGGACAAAGTCTCGCAGAGCGAGGAAGTTTACAGAGATTTAAAAAACAAGCAGACAAAACTTTTTACTTTTCTTTGGCATAACCTGCGGTCAGAAAAAGAAAAATTAAACGCGGAAAAAGAAGAAGCGGGACGAAAGATGATGCACATCCAGCGGGAAACAGACCGCCTAACTGATGAAATCAGCCGGGAAGCCAAAGGAGCTTCGGCGGATGATAAATTAAGCCATTTGGAAAAAGATCAGCGGGAACAAAGAGAAAAATTACATCAATGGGAAAGGGAACTGGTGGTTACCGAAGGTCGGCTACAAATTGAAAAAGAACGCGCGGAAAGCGCCAGAATTATTAAATCAGCCGAAGCGGGAAATACCCAAGTGGATATTAAATATGTTCAAGAAAGAATCGATGAAATATTCAGGGAGCAGGAAAGATTAATGCAAAAAATCCAGCAGGCTGAAAAAATAGAGGACATTCAAGGCATAAAGGAAACAGCGCTCATTATCCGGCAAAAACTTTCCGATTTGAAGCGGGAAGTCGATTCGGGCCAGAAATCGGCCGAAGCGGAAATTTCCAAGGAGCCGGTTTCTTCTCCGGTTATAGTCGAATTTCAAAAGAAACTGGACCAAATAAGAATGGAAATAAAAACCATCGAACAGGAAATTTCCCGATTAGCCGAAGAAATTAAAAAAGAAATAACGCTAGACCGGGAAAAACGGCATAAATTTTTCGAATCGGAACGGGAACTGCGGTTAAAACAAGATGAACTTTCCGGGCTCAAGGATAAATTCAATGAAATAAAAATTAATTTGGCCAAGGAAGAAGTGCGGGAGGAGGATTTGCGTTCGGAAGTCCAAAGAGAATTAAAAATCAATGTGGAAGAATTAAAAAACGAAGCGGAATCGGTCGACAGGAATTTATTGGAGCAGGAAATCTCCCGGCTAAAAGTAAAAGTGGAACAAATTGGCGGCATTGATCCGATGGTGATTGATGAATATAAGGAAACCAAAGAGCGTTTTGACTTTCTTTCCAAAGAATCGGATGATTTGAAAAAAGCGATAGTGGCGCTCAAAGAAATCATCAAAGAAATGGAGCAAAAAATCCGGGCGGAATTCGACTCAACTTTCGAAGAAATCAACAAAGAATTTACCAAATATTTCCGGATAATTTTCAGCGGTGGAAACGCCAACCTGGCTAAAATTAAAGTAAAAAGCCGCAAGGTTAAGATAAGCGACAAGGAAGCTCTTTTGGAAGGAGAAGAAACAGCAGAAGAAGAATCCGTTGAAGAAAATCCGGAAGAAGAGGAAGAAATCGGCATTGATATTTTCGCTTGCCCGCCGGGGAAAAGAATTATCGGACTAGCAATGCTTTCCGGAGGGGAACGGGCGCTGACCTCGCTGGCGCTGCTTTTTGCTATTATCTCCCATAACCCGCCGCCCTTTGCCATTCTGGACGAAGTGGAAGCGGCACTGGACGAAGCCAACTCGCGGCGTTTTGGCAGAATCATTACCGAACTTTCCGGCCATACCCAGTTCATTATCATTACCCATAACCGCGAAACGATGCGCAACGCTTCCTTGCTTTACGGCGTGACGATGGGCGAAGACGGAATTTCCAAACTGCTTTCTGTCAGTCTGGACCAAGTGGGGCAGGGCGGGAAAATTTACCCTGTTGAATAAATTTTGCGGAGCAAAATTATTTTTCCAGCGGAAAAATTATTCAACAGGGTAAAAATAAAAACCCCGTTGGCTTTAATTCTCTTAGGGAGAATTATTGTTTTAAGCCGACGAGGTTTTTTATTCTTCAAGCTTATACTCTTTTTCCAGCCCGATGATATACTGAACAGTATCTTCGTACATAGCTGGTCCATGAGCAATAATAGCTGAAGAATGTTTTTCGCCAAGCACCAATTGCTCAGCACTTACCCGGAGTTCTTCTTCTGACATATTACATCCCTCCTTGTTTAATAATAATGCCACTTAAAAAGAACAAAAGACAACCTCCTATCGGAAACTGTCTTCTGATCTCAAGTAACTAATTTTGCTGTTTGTTTTCTACTTTTATTATACCCTATTTCAGCCCTATTTTAAAGCCTAAGTTATCCACAACCTCTTAATTATACTCTCTTTTTAGCCTTTTGTCAATAGCTGTCAAATTGCCCTATTGACAAGCCTTTTTCAGTCAGGTAGACTGACTAAAGCAATTAAAAACGGTTTTAAGCCATTTTTTTATTTATGTTAACCATTCGATTAGCCAGAGTAGGAAAAAACAAGCGAGCCCAGTTTCAAATTGTCCTGCAAGAGCACACTATCGCTCCGGGAGGAAGCCATGTTGAAATTCTGGGAAGCTATGACCCGCATTCCAAAAAGGCAATTCTTAAAGAAGAAAAAATAAAACAGTGGGTTTCCCAAGGCGCCAAGCTTTCCGACACAGCCTATAATCTTTTTGTTTCCAAAGGAATTATTTCCGGTGAAAAAAGAAAAGTAAAAATTCCCAAAAAAGAAGTTAAAGAAGAACCAGTAGTTGAAATTCCCAAAGCAGAACCCTCCGCCGCTAAAGCTAAAGAGGACGAAGGAAAAAAAGAAGAAGTGAAAGAAAAAGCAGAAAAGAAAAACGAGCCCGAATCTAAATAAGACATAGTTGACATATTTGAACATATAATATAAGATTAGTATAAATTTCCCCAGACCTTGGGTGGCTAAAGCGTAAATCTCAAGCAGGAAACAATCTTGTTTTGGGTCTGCGGAAAACGCAGATTTTTATTTTTATGCAGAGCAAAGACCAGAAAAAGAAAATAGTGGAAAAATTAGCTGCCGATTTGAAAAATTCCAAAGCGGTGGTTTTTTCTGATTTCCGCGGACTTTCCGTCAAGGATATGACCAGCCTGCGGCGCGAATTGCGCCAGGAAGGAATTGATTTAGCAGTCATCAAGAAAACGCTCATTAATATCGCGCTCAAGGATGCAGGCATAGAGGTAGATGTTAAAAAACTGGAAGGCCAGATTGCGATTGCAGTTTCTCAAAATGATGAAGTGCTGGCGGCTAAAATTATTGCCAAAGCGGCCAAGGCCAACGAAAATCTCAAGATTGTCGGCGGGCTTTTGGGCAAAAAGGCGCTGGCAATTGAAGAAGTAAACGCGCTGGCGAAATTACCAACCAAAGAAGAATTGCTGGCCAAGCTGGCGGGAACGCTCAAAGCGCCGATTTCCGGATTGGCCAATGTGCTGGCTGGAAATTTGCGGGGATTGGTCCAAGCTTTAAAAGCTATAAGTGAAGCTAAAAATTAATTTAATTGGACATATAAGACACATTTGGCTTATAAGTCTAATAATAATCAAATGACAGAAGAAAAAAAGGACAAAAAAGATGAGGTAAAAGTTCCGGCTAAATTCGAAAAGCTCGTTTCCGAAATTGAGAAAATGAGCGTTTTGGACTTATCCGAACTGGTAAAAATTCTGGAGGAAAAATTCGGCGTCAGTGCGGCGGCTCCAATGATGATGGGAGCGATGCCGGCGGTCAGCGAAGCTGCAGCAGTGGAAGAAAAAACCGAATTTGACGTCGAACTTACCGGTGCAGGCGCTTCCAAGATCAGTGTGATTAAAGTGGTGCGCGAAGTTACCGGACTGGGCCTTAAAGACGCCAAGGATTTGGTGGATGCCGCTCCGAAAGTGATTAAGGAAAAAATCGCCAAAGCCCAAGCCGAAGAAATCAAGAAAAAACTGGAAGACGCCGGCGCGACAGCGGTGATAAAATAAGAAAATTAAAAAAAGGCCTCAGATGATGAAGAGGTCTTTTTTATTTTTTTGAAATATTTCTTATTGAATGCTAGTATTAAAAGACAATGAAGAGAATATATATAATAATCACTGTAGCGGCCTTGCTCTTAGCTCCTTTGTTTTTCTGGAGCGGGATGTTTGTGATGGAAAAAATTAATAAAACATTCTTGAAAAAATCTGGAACATCCACTATAACTTTATCCCAGAATGAAATTAGTCGAAATACCAATGCTTCCAATGAAATTCCAAAAAGCAATGAAACAGATACATTTTCCAATTTAGCAGAAAGGCCGACCGAAGCACCAGCCACAATTACAACGCCCACTGATAATAATTCTGCAAATAACGCCAGCCAAACTGATTTAGGACAAGGGGTAACCTTTGCTGTTATTGGCGACACAAAAACTTTTACCACTAATCCCAATGGCAATCTAGAAAAAGCGGTGCGATCTCTAACAAAACAAAATTTTGATCTGGCTTTTGTAATGGGGGACTTAGTTTCCAGTTGCGATGGTGGTAGCAGTTGTGAAACGAAATATAATAATTGGAAGAATGTTATGGCACCCATTCTTTCTAAAACTTACGAGATAGTTGGCAATCACGACCGGACAGGCGGTAATCCGACGGATGCCATTTGGCAGAGAGAGTTTAACCTTCCGACTAATGGCCCGGGCGGATTTAGCGAACTGACTTATTCTTTTGACAAGGGCAATTCCCATTTTGTAGTTCTGGATACGGAAAAACCTAAAGAACATTCATTTGACAACGTCCAGCAGAACTGGCTGGAACAGGATTTAGCAGCTAATAAAAAGGAAAATACTTTCGTATTTTTTCACGAGCCGCTTTTCCAAATGAGCCAAAGTAAAAAGGATGGAATGGATGCTAATCCGAAAGAGCGGGATGTGCTTTGGAATATTCTGCAAAAACATAAAGTTACCGCCATCTTTAACGGCCACTATCATATGTTTGCCCGCAAAAATCAAAATGGCATCCAGCAAATTGTGGTCGGGGATACCGACTCAACGGCCGACGATACTCCCCAATCAGGGCTGACAGATTTCGGTTTAACCGGCCATCATTATTCAATCGTTTCAGTTAATGGCAAAGAAGTTGATTTAAAAACTTATTCTTTGGATGGCAACTTAGTAAATGATTTTAAATTTTCTAAATAAGCATTAAATTTTAAAAGATAGTTGTAATCATCTTTTTACCCCCTGCACTAAAATGTAAATATTCAGTGCAGGGGTTTTCTTTGACAAAGGAGTCTTTTCAGGGTAGTATTAACGGAACATATTTCTCATTTATTTTATGAAGTTGGAAGATAAAAAATTGGTTAGAGATTTTTTAGGCGGAGACGATTCAGCCTTTGAAAAGCTAACTAAAGTCCATTTAAAGCCCGTTTTTAATTTTGTCTATCGGCTGGTGAAAGATACTTCAGCCGCTGAAGATTTGACGCAGGTTACTTTCATAAAGGCCTGGAAAAATCTGAAGCGCTATGATACGAGCAAAAATTTCAAAACTTGGCTATTTACGATTGCCAAAAACACCGCTTACGATTATTTCAAAAAGAAAAAAACTATTCCTTTTGCTTATTTTGAAGACGCAGAAGGCCATAATTTTCTGGAAAATATGGAAAGCGATACTTTTGAGCCGGAAGCAACCTTGGATTTTGAAATCAGCCTGAAAAAATTGGAATCAGCTTTGGAAAAAATCCCAGCGCGCTGTAGCGAAGTTTTACTTTTATGCTACAAAGACGATTTTACTTTGCAGGAAATCGCCGAAATTTTAGGCGAATCGTATAACACCATCAAAAGCCGGCATGCGCGGGCCATAGTCAAGCTTAAAAAATGCGTCTAAATAAAATGTAATTCGTATAAACTATTATGACCCAAAATCTATCCAAAATCTTCAAAAACCTGCCGGAAATTGAGCCCTCGGCGAATCTGGAATGGAATATTATGAAAAGTATCCGGTTGGCGGAGCAAAAGAAGCTCAAAAACCGGCTGTATTTTATCCAGCTGGGATTTGCTGTTTCAATCGCGGCTTTGGTGCTGGCAGTTTTGGAATTTGGCCAGACAATTTTAAAATCTGATTTTTGGAATTTTATCCAGCTGATTTTTACCGATTACAAAGTTGTCTTTTTGGCCTGGGGCGATTATGCCTATTCCCTGATGGAAACTTTTCCCACCATTGAAATTTCTTTGCTATTAATTCCAATTCTCGGCTTACTGATTTGTTTTTATTATTATTTCAACAGCGGGAATAGAAATCATTATAAACACATCTGATAATTTTGTAATTTTGTAATTTTTAATTTTATAAAAGTATGAAAGATCTAATCAAATCCAAAAAGTTTAAAATCGCGGCCATTGCGGTCGGCGCGATAATTGTTCTGCTTTTCACTTTTTCGGCAGGAATCCTGGTGGGTTTCCGAAAGGCTCATTTTTCCTATAAATTCGGAGAAAATTACGAGCGCAATTTTATAGGCCAAAAATCGATGAACGGTCCGCGCGGCATGATACGCGATTTACAAGGTCGAGATTTTAGAAACGGCCATGGCATAACCGGCGATGTAATTTCTATCACGGACAATAGTATCGCCATCAAAGATCAGAACGGCAATGAAAATACCGTAACCACTACTGATAAAACCGTAATCAAATCACGGGGGAATGATTTGAAAATAAGCGATCTTAAAACTGGCGATAAAATTGTAGTTTTAGGCAAGCCGGGCGACAATGGGACAGTGCAAGCCGATTTAATTAGAGTCTTTAATAATACTGATAACAGCAATTCCGGCAATTAATATGAATGCAAAAATATTTAAAAACAAAAAATTCATAATTGCAGCGATTATAATAATAATTGCCGGAGGCTATTACTGGTATAGCAAATCCAAATCCGGCAGTAAAGCTATCCAATATGTGACTGAAGCGGCAGCCAAGGGAACGCTAACCTCTTCAATTTCGGCTTCAGGAAATATTATTGTTGACCAGCAGGCTACAGTTGATCCGACCATTTCCGGAACCGTGGCTAATGTGGCGGTGAAAGTCGGCGACTCGGTTAAAAAAGGCCAGCTGCTTTTCACTATCATTAATGACCAATTAGGAACTACTGCTTCCAAGTCATTGGCATCTTTAATTTCAGCCCAACAATCTTTTGAATCAGCCCAAGCCAATAAAAAACAAGCCAGCTATGACTTAAACCACAATACGCTTGGCTCCCAAAACAAAGCCATACTTAAGGAAAAAAACGAAGCGTCCAAGATTTCAGTCAGCGCCGCCCAGCAGAGTTTAACCGCGGCGCAGTCGGCTTATCGGGATGCGTCGTCAGACGCGGCTAAAAGGAAAGTTACCGCGCCGATTGATGGCACGGTCAATGCGGTTAATGTTAAAAACGGAGATGATTTAAGCCGGCTTTCCTCAAACAGCAATTCGACAGCGCCGATTATTATCGGCGACCTGAAAACTTTAAAGGCCCAAGTCCAGGTCAATGAGGTGGATGTGACCAATATTTCCATCGGGCAAAAGGTTACACTGAAACTGGACGCTCTGGATAATTATTCCGCGACCGGCAAAGTGACAGCCGTTGATGCTTTGGGAACGATTACTCAAGGCGTGGTAACTTACAATGTAACCATTGATCTGGATAATCAGGACGCCAGAATCAAGCCGCAAATGAGCGTTTCGGCGTCAATCATAACCAACGTCAAGCAGGATGTTTTGCTGGTGCCTTCCAGCGCGGTGAAAACGCAGGGCAATTCCAGCTATGTGGAAGTTTTAAACAGCGGAACCACGCCGGCGCAAAAAACTGTCGAGGTCGGCGCTTCCAATACGACTGATACCGAAATTACCAGCGGAATAAATGTTGGCGATAAAGTGGTAACGCAAACCATCAACCCCAATCTGACTACCAGCACCAGTTCTACCAGCAGCCGGATTCCGGGGATAGGAGGGTTCGGACGTTGATTTACCCCTACTCAATCTCCCCCTTAGTAAGGGGGAGAAGAAAAAGAGGGGGTCAAAAAAATGATTGAATGTAAAAACCTTACAAAAGTTTATATTAACGGCGATATAGAAACGCAGGCGCTGGGCGGGATTAATTTTAAAATTGGCAAAGGGGAATTCGTGGCCATTATTGGCCCATCCGGTTCAGGAAAATCAACTCTCATGCATATTTTGGGCGCATTGGATACACCAACCAGCGGCGAATATATTTTGGACGGCAAAAAAGTTTCAGCTATGAGCGAGGACGAACTGGCGGATCTGCGCAAAGAAAAAATCGGATTTGTTTTCCAATCTTTTAATTTATTGCCGCGGACAACGGTGTTGCGCAATGTAATGATGCCACTCCTATATTCTGAAATACCGATGCACGAGCGGGAAGAGCTGGCCAAAAAATCGCTGAAATATGCCGGCATGGAAGAAAGCAAATTTTATAATTTATCCAACCAATTGTCCGGCGGGCAGATGCAAAGAGTGGCCATTGCCCGAGCATTAATAAATAATCCTTCAATAATTCTCGCCGACGAACCGACCGGCAATCTGGACAGCAAAACCAGCAAGGTGGTAATGGAAACTTTTCAGGAACTCAACAGGCAAGGCCATACCATAATTTTGATTACCCACGAACACGACATTGCCGATTATGCCAAAAGGATAATTTCAGTGAGAGATGGGTTGATTGAATCGGATGTTAAAAAAGTGAACAGTGAACAGTGAACAAGGAACAATAAATTTTTTGTTCTCTGATTCTTGTTTCCTGTATGTTGAAAAGGTTTTTTAGAAAATAAAAAAGGCCACCTATTTTTAGATGACCTAATTCAAATATATACGGAAATATTTCCTATTGTACTTGTTTTACCTCTATTGCCCACTTACTTAGTATGCCTCCTGTTGTATAGATAAATACTTGAAAGCTTGGTGACCTGTCCTTTTCAAAAATAAGATTACGTTCCAGCCAATTACCAGTTCCAGTTGGCTTCCAAATATTCCAAAGAGGTTTAAAACCGTGTTGCTTGTAATATTCGACTATAAGCCTCTTTAGTTTATCAGAGTAAATTTCTTCAAATTTTCTAAATTCACGTTTTATATATCCCAACATAAATTTTTCAACGCAGGATTTATCTTCGAAAATTTCTATTTCTAACTGAGTTTTTGGATCATAGAGGTTTGTACCTACAAAAAGCAGTTTATTTTTTAAATAGTCAGATAATGCTAATTTCATAAATGATCTCCTTTCAAAGAATTTTTTTGTAAAATAACATCTAATTTTATAATCTGGTAGTATACTCTAAACTAAATAAAAAGTCAAGCCCGTAAAGCCGCAGGGCGACCGCGGGCCAGGTATCAGCCTGTTTAAGGCTTAAATAAGGCTCAAATAGGCTATACATAATAAAAATGAAGAAAGTCATCGTTAAAAAATCAAAAATACACGGCAAGGGGGTTTTTGCTGCCAAAGATTTTAAAGAAGGGGAAACGGTATTGGCTTGGAAACCGAAAAGAATATCCGAAGGCCAGTTGTCTAAATTGCCGAAAGAGCAGAAGAAATACATTGCTTTTTCTAACGGCTGGTATTTCTTAATGCAACCGCCGGAAAAATATGTCAATTATTCCTGCGAGGCCAATACTTTAATGGGAAAAAAATGCGATATTGCCAAAAGAAATATCAGGCAAGGCGAAGAAATAACTTCGGATTATAAGGATAGTATATTTGATAATTTTAAGTGCAATTGCGGAAGCAAGGATTGTAAAAATAAAAAAAGAAAATTGTTCTCTGGAAAATAAAAAAGGCCAGAATCTGAATAATAAGATTCTGGCGATTAATCGCAGAGGGAGTTTTTGCAGAGTCAGGATTTCGTTCCAAATGAATATATCCTTAGCATGAGCTGATTTTTCCATTCCAATTCCAGATCATTTCTGTAAGCCTGAAGCAATTGCATAGGGGGACTAAACCCATAAAGAGATTCCTGTCCGGAAATGTCAAGATCATGGGCTAAACTTTCCGGATCATCCGATAAGACACCAAGAAAGTTAGTGCCGAGCTGATCTATCTTTTCCGGATTAATGCGATCTATCCAGCCGGGAAGTTTTTCATCCAGCAGGATTATACCCTTTTTCACGCTTTCTTTTATGATAATTTTGCGTGTCAAGGGATCAGTGTTGTAAATGTCCAATTTTGCAGCAAGTAGCGACGCATCCATATTTATTCCTCCTTTCCGTGGCTTATTCCTTTTATATAATTATATATTACAAAATTTAACTTGTGTCAATAAGATAATAAAAAATTATAAATGCTCAAAGACTTATTAAAAGAAACATTATGGTCGCTGCGCGGCAATAAAGTGAGGTCGGGCCTCACGATTTTAGGCATTGTCATCGGCATTGCGTCGGTGATTACTATGGTCGCCATCGGCCAAGGGGCGCAAGCCACGATTGAAAAAAATATCCAAGCCATCGGCTCTAATTTGATTATGGTCATGCCGGGCTCCCAAAGAGGCGAGGGCGTGAGCCAGGGACGAGGCAGTGCCCAGACGCTGACGATTGAAGACGCCGATGCGATCCGCAGCACCATTCAGGGCATCAAGGCCGTAGCGCCGGAAGTTTCCCGGCGGAATCAAGTGACCGCCAAAGGCAATAATACCAACACTCAAATAGTTGGCACCGTTCAGGATTATCTAACGGCTCGCAATATCAAAATGGATACCGGTTCTTTTTTTAACGACCAGCAGATTAAAGGTTCAGCCAAAGTGGCGGTTTTAGGCGCCACGGCCCGGGACGATTTATTCGGCGCCAATTCCAATCCGATCGGCCAAAGCATCCGCATCCGCAATAACGATTTCCAGGTTATCGGCGTGACAGTCGCCAAAGGCGGCGCCGGTTTTGCCAATCCGGACGATTCAATTTATGTTCCCATCACCAGCGCCCAGCATTATCTGTCCGGCGATAATTTTGTAAATGATATCAGCATTGCCGCCAACGACCAAAGCGCTATGGCTTCAGTTCAGGAAGAAGTCGGCAATCTTTTGCTTAAGCGTCACAATATTTCCAATCCCTCTTCGGCCGATTTCAGCCTGATGAACCAAAACGATATTATCGCGACAGCTTCGAGCATTACCGGAACTTTTACAATTTTGCTGGCTTCCATCGCCGGGATATCGCTCTTGGTCGGCGGCATCGGGATTATGAATATGATGCTGATGATTGTAACAGAGAGAACGCGGGAAATCGGCCTGCGCAAAGCCGTCGGCACCCGGAAAATTTATATCAATCTCCAGTTTCTAGCCGAAGCCATATTCCTGACTTTTTTCGGCGGCGCCGTCGGAATAGTTTTGGGCTGGGGAGCTTCGCTTCTGGTGACTAAATTTGCGAGCATAACTACACAAGTTTCTTTGTCATCGGTATTACTAGCATTCGGCGTTTCCGCAGCGGTTGGAATTATTTTCGGATTCTATCCAGCTCGGCGCGCTGCCAATTTAAGCCCGATTGAAGCGTTGCGATATGAATGATAGAATATATTTATGAGTATTTCTCTGGTTAAAATATTGGCCATGCTCTTGCAATTTAAATACTGGATACTCTTTCCCATAGTGGTTATAGAAGGTCCGATTATTACCGTTATTGTCGGCCTAATGGTTTCCTTGGGCAGCCTGAATTTTTTGATTGCCTTTCCTTTAATTGTGGTGGCGGATGTGGTTGGCGATTGCCTTTATTACGCCATCGGCCGTTATGCAGGCAAGCGATTTTTAGAGCGCTGGGGCCGCTACATTGGCATTAAAATTTCCGATTTGGATAAGATAGAAAATCATTATAAGCAACATAGCGGCAAGACTTTGGTTATCGGAAAACTTTCCCATGCTTTTGGCGTAGCAGTGCTTTTGGGCGCCGGCATGGCCAAAATGCCAATCTCGGAATTTATTTGGTATAATTTCATTGCGACCGTGCCAAAGTCTCTGGTTCTGTTTTTAATAGGTTTTTATTTCGGCAATTTCTACAATCAGATAAACAAATATCTTGATTATACCGCCATAGCTTCGTTGTTTATTTTTATTATTTTTGTGGCAGTTTATCTTTTCATCAGGAAAACAACCAAAGACTTGTATAAAAAAATATGAAAATACTTATTGCCGCTGATACATATTATCCGCATGTGAACGGGGCTGCCTATTTTGCCCAAAGGCTGGCGTTTTATTTGAATAAAAGAGGCCATCAAGTTTTAGTAGTGGCACCGTCGCTTAATATCAATTCAGAATTTTTCGAGCACAACCAAATAAAATTTTTCGGCGTCAGTTCCTATCCCATTCCGGGAATCAAAGGTTTTCGTTTTTCTCTGCCGATTTTTCAGAAAAATAAAATAAAAAAAATAATGAAAGCATTCAATCCAGACGTGGTCCATTTGCAAAGCCATTTTTACATCAATAAAGCGGTTTTTGATATTTCCAGAAAAGCAGGCTACCCAATTATGGGAACCAATCATTTTATGCCTGAAAATCTGGTTCATTATCTGCATTTGCCCAAGAGAGTTGAAAATCAGGTAAAAAAGTTCGCCTGGAAGCAATTTAGGGCGGTTTTCAAAAAATTGAGCTTTGTAACCGCTCCAACCAAAACCGCCGCTAATCTGGCTATGAAAAACGGATTTCCCCGAGAAATAATCCCCATATCCAACGGCATAGATTTGAATCATTTTACTCCCGGCAGAAACGGCGAATATCTAAAAGAAAAATATAATCTTCCCAATAAACCAACGCTGATTTTTGTGGGCCGGCTGGACAAAGAAAAAAAAGTCGATTTCATTTTGAAAGCGTTGCCCGGAGTATTGAAAAAAGTCGATATTAATTTTATTGTTGCAGGGAAGGGCAAGGAGAAAGAAAAACTGGAAAAGCTGGCCAAAAGATTAAAAGTTGAAAAAAATGTTTCATTCCTAGGCTTTGTTCCGGATGAAGATTTACGCGATCTTTTCAGTCTGGCTGATTGCTTTGTCAATGCTTGCGAAGCGGAATTGCAATGCATCGCCGCTATGGAAGCGATGGCCTCCGGACTGCCGATAATCGGAGTCAATGCTTTGGCACTGCCGGAACTTATCCAGCACGGAGAAAGCGGTTATTTATTCGAGCCGGGAGACAAAAAAACCTTGACCGGACAAATCATTAATATATTTTCAGACAATAATTTGCGCCAAAGAATGGCGGCCAAAAGCCTGGAGATGATAAAAAAACACGGCATTGAAAATACCATTTCGAGTTTTGAAGAGCTGTATTTAAAATTAAAAAAATAATGAGAAAAGTAATCGCCAAACATAAATATCATTGGTCAAAAAAGGAATTTATCGGTTCGATAATTCTCGGCGGTTTGTTTTTGGCCATCAGTCTGATTTTCAATCATTTCACCAGCAATTATGCCAACAGCACGAATGGAGCTTATGTCAAAGATATTCTTTTGGATAATTTGCCGGTATTCAATGTCAATTGGATTATGAACGAAGGCGTTTTATTCTATGCCATCTTTATAACTTTCTTTATTATTATTGAACCCAAAAGAATACCTTTTATCCTGAAAAGCCTAGCTTTGTTTGTTTTTATCCGTTCCATTTTTATAACCCTGACTCATTTGGGGCCTGCTCCCAGCCAGACCTATTTAGATCCGAATGACTTGCTGGCTGATTTAAATTTTGGCAAAGATTTCTTTTTTTCCGGACATACGGGCATACCGTTTCTTTTGGCGCTGGCCTTTTGGAAAGAAAAAATAGTCCGCTATGTTTCCATTTTGGCAGCAATCATACTTGGAAGCAGCATGATCTTGGGACACCTGCATTATTCTATTGATGTTCTCTCTGCTTTTTTTATCACTTATGCCATTTTCTGCATTGCTAAAAAAGCCTTTGCCAACGATTATAAATTATTCAACAGTGAAAATTTGACCTAAAAATTATGCTAAAAAAAGAAGCTGGCGTTTGTTTCATCCTCTTGCCCGGTTTTTCTCCGGATGATTTTACAGTTCAGAATTTAAAAAGGTGCCTGGAAAAAAGGGGCTGCCATGCCGTGGCCAGCAATTTTTACGGCAATGCCGTCGTAAAGGATTTTTCTAAAGTAAAAGTAGCGGATTGCCTCGAAAATATTTCCGAAATAATAAAAGAGGCCAAGAAAAACCACGATAAAGTTATCGGAGTCGGCATCAGCTTGGGTGGAGCTTTTTTACTGGAACACGCCAAAAGAGAAAAAAATCTGGACGCGATTATCAGCATCGGGACCCCTTTCCGCTTAAAAAATGTTTTTTTGATAAAACTGGGGCAGAAAATATTATTGCCGGTAGTTTCGCCGTTTTGGAAAATGGCGGAAAAAATAAAAAAACTGAGGCTGCCGCCGATTACCGCCACCAAGGTTATTACGGATTATTTAAGAAAAGAGTTTATTTTAAATTTGGAAAATATTACCGTGCCGATTCTTTTTGTGCATAGCAAAAAAGATCGGATCACCGATTTCCGCGTTTTGGAAGAATTTTCCAATAAGATTCCCAGCCTCAATAAAAAAATGATTATTCTTGATAACGGCGACCATGTCATCAATGGAGGATCGGAAAAAATTTGCGAATATATCTTTGATTTCATCGAACCCGAGCAATTAATTCACCCCGTGGAGTAATTTCGCTAAGCGAAATTATTTTTCTGAAGGAAAAATTACTCCACAGGGTAAAAAACTATGAAAAAAATTATGACCATCGCTATTATTGTAGCGGTAGTAGTTGGAGTCGGTGCTTTTTACGGCGGCACAATTTATGAAAAAAGCAGTTTAAATAAGCAAGGATTGCTGCGGACGGCGGGAACTTTTGGCAATCGCCAAGGTGGGCAAAATGGACAGGGCGGAGCTAATGGCCAAAGGTCAGGCGGGCAAAACGGCCAAGGTGGTCAGGGAGGCGCTAACCGAGGACAGGGCGGAGGATTTTTAAATGGAGAAATAATTGCTAAAGATGACCCCGTAAAATCCGAGGCGGATAACGGGGCAGGCAAGAGCATTACAGTTAAAGACCGTGACGGCAGTTCCAAAATTGTCTTTTTTTCCGATTCTACGGCTATAGGAAAATCAGTTGAAGGCAGTACTTCTGATTTGAGTAATGGTCAACAGGTGATGATCAATGGCCAAACCAACGCTGATGGAACTATTACGGCGCAGAATATCCAAATCCGTCCGGATCAAGCGCCCCAGTCGGGACAATAAAATTTTTGTAAATTTTGCTTCAAAATAAAAACCCCCGCCTGACAGTTTTGTTTAAAACTATCTAAGCGGGGGTAGGGTTACCATCGAGAGGTAACCACAATTCTGCAGTGGTCAAGGAACTCATCCTCAACCCACTCAAATATCCGATTCCATTTTCTGCCATCCCAGTAGAGTGCCATAATATGTAGATCTCCGTTTTCATCTTCCCAAATTGTGCCGGGGAAAAGGAGATAATAGTTTTTCCAATCCTCCGGGATAATATTATTTTTAAGAGCTTTCATGGCATGAGCGCGGCCAGCCGGTTTCCAGATCATTTCTTCTACGCGCTTCATTAGCTCTGTGCCCTTAAGGATTCGAACTATTTTTTTAGCGGCGCTTTTCTTTTTGAATGGATTTTTGAGCCTTAAAACTTTATCTTTACTTTCAATTTTTGAATCTTTAATAATTTTCCACGGCTTTTTCATGGTTCTTTCTCCTGTTCTTATATTTTGATTGTTTTTAAAATCTTATTAAAAAACTTACCTTAAACGCCATTATATCATATACAGCCAGATATGTCAATATCTTTCTGAACGATAAATTATATTAACAAAAAAAGGCTTATAAAAGTCTTAAAATTGAGTTTGATAATGATAATCTCTTCTTTTTATATTAAGGGCTTTGATTTTTTGAACAGGCATAGCTTCCCGGAGCGTGCTGGGCGGCCCAAGCTTCAAGCCAGCTTTGTTGCCGGCTGTCAATGCCGTCTTTATCAAAAAGTTTAAATTCTTGGAAAGCTTTATTTAGCGGCCAACCCTGGACGCTGTAACGGTATAAAGCTGACATGGTTCCCGCCCGGCCGTGGCCTGCCGAACAGTGGACTAATACCGGCTGATTGGCCGGATTAGTAACAAAGGCCAGAAAATCTTCAGCTTGTTTTTGCGAAGGCGCATAACCGCTTGAAACAGGCAGGCTAAGATAATGAAAACCCATTGCGCTGAAACCGGAAATGCGCGTATCGTCATCTTTGCCTCCATGTTCGCCCGGCAATGTCATATTAACTATGCCTTTCCAACCCTGGCTTTTAAGCCAAAGAAGATCATTCTTGGTTGTTCGCCCCGAGCGCCCGAGGAGACCCGGGACAGAAATTGCGAAGTCGCTAAAACCCTCTTCCCTAGGAACGCCTTTGGGAACATTGCCTCTCGGCCCGACAATATCTCCGCCCGGACTTCCAGCTTTGCAAGCCTTAGTATTTCCTGAAGTAGTGGAGGCAGAAGAGGCAGCAGGGGAAACAGAAGAAGCGGCAGGAGAAGCGGGAATAGAAACATGGCTGTTATCTTGGGTAGAAGTGACATTAGGAAGAGTTGTTAAATCAGTTGTTGAAGCAATCGGCAAAGTCGGCAATTCCTCCCGCTTTTCCTTGATAGGAGAAACATTATTTTCGGGAATAGCCGGACTTTCTGGCTGAACGGAAATAATTTGAGTTTTACTTTGGGTAAAATATTTGATTTTAATCTGTGCAATACCTATGCCCGCACCAAACGAAAAAACGCAGATTAAAACGAAAAATAAAAATCCGAGAAGATATTTTTTCATTTAAATTTTTTCTTTGATTGGTATTATTATACTACAAAAAACAAAGAGTGCCTATTTCAAGATCTTTATTATAATAACAGCCAGTCTTTGACCTTTTCAGTTCTTAAGGTATAATAACAACCAATCGCGTAATCATTAAATTTATTAAGCGACAAATATGAGCAAGAAAAAAATACTAGCCTATTCGTTGGCATCAGCCTTGCTAATCATAGTCGTTTCTGTTTTCTGGAGCTATAAAAATAAGATAGTTCCGCCAAAGAAGCCTAAACAGTCGTCTGAAGTGATTTCGAACAGCCAGCCTCAAAATTATGCCGACAATCCGGAGCTGGTTGGGCCCAGAGGCAACGTTCCTGACGGCGCTCCTAAAGATAATGGTTTTGATAATTTTGCCATTCCGGTTCCGGGCATCCTTTCCCGTTCCGGCCAGCCATCGCTGGAAGATTTTAAATGGCTGAAACAAAACGGCTGGAAGAGCGTGGTGGATTTCAGAGAGGATGGAGAAAAAAGCAATCAGTATGCTCTGGATTCTAAATTGCCCGGTTTTAATGATTTGGGACTGAATTTTTTAAGCCTTCCCGTTAAAGACGGCACTGCACCCAGCATCGAACAAGCCGATCAGTTTTTGAAGTTTGTCACTGATCCAAAAAATCAGCCGGCGCATGTGCACTGCGCGGCCGGAACCGGAAGAACCGGCGTGGCCGTAGCGCTCTACCGTTATTCAGTTCAAGGTTGGCCAATGGATAAAGCGATTGCTGAAAAAGAAATAAAGTTTGGAAGCGGAAATAAAGTACAAAGAAGTTGGCTTTTAAAATGGGCAGAAAATAACAGCCCGGGAAGTTATGCTAAATAAGCCGTAACTTTTCCAAAGATATTTTTAGACTCAAATTAAAAAATTTAATAAAACGGAAATACATAATTCTATCCCTGCTTATAGCGGGCATTTTAGTTTTAGGTTCTATTGTCTACGCATCTAAGATCTACAAACCCGATATAAAAAATAAGAAAGATGTTTCTATTGCTTTAGTTACTGATATTCATGCCGGGTCTGCTGGACAGTCTCATTCAGATACGCATACAGTTTATCCGAAAAGGTATGAAAAGAATGTTGCTCCGGTTTTAAATTCGGGCGCCGATTTGATTATAACTCTTGGAGATAATGTTGATAATGAAAGTGAATGTAAATACGCTGATAAATTGAAACAATTATTTAAAAATAAAAATATTTTGTGGGCCAAGGGAAATCACGACAAAGACTGTATATATCATTTAACAAGCCAAAAATATTATTATCAGGATCTCAATGGTGCCGGGTGGAGAATAGTAATGCTTGATGAGAATATTGATACAGATAGCAATGAACTGGATTGGCTGAAAAATAATGCCTTAAAGACAGACAAAAGCGTTTTAATGGTCGAGCATGTTCCTTTTTTTGATCTAGGAGAAGATGAATATAGCACACCTGATCAGGATTCGAACGCAGAAATAAAAGAAGATTTGCTTCCCCAATATATCAATGTAGAAAATGTCATCGCTCAAAGCGGCAATGTCAAATATGTTTTTTTTGGACATTTTCATGACCGCTTATGGGATAAAGTATTAGATGGCACACATTACTATATTTTGCCCTCGGTTTCTACCCAAGAATATAATGGCTTTTATCTGAGATTGAAAATCGGGCCCAATGGCAGTTCATCCTTTTTCTAATAATCAAATAGTTTGTTATTAGAAGCTGAAGAGTTAAATTTTGGGTTGGATATCCGATTGGTTTTCGGCATTGAAAATATTTTGGAAAAGATTTTTGATTTTATCGTAATCATCTCCTCTCGGAAGCAAAATGGAACCAGTCTCCGGAGTTTTGTCCGGCGAATAAAGCAAGCCTTCTTTTGAATCTTCCAGCACCCGCTGGTAAATTTTCGGATTGTCCATGCCTTTGTATAGGTCAAAAAGCCGCCGCATTTCCCAAAGCTGCATATCAGTCCGCACGTTATCTCCCAAATTATTCAAAATGGGATTAATTTTACCGAAATCATTGAAGTCTAACCGGGTTAGTTTTTGCTTAAGCTGCTGAAGGATAAGCTGCTGCCTTTTGGCTCTTTCAAAATCATTGGTTGAATATCGGGAACGCACGAAGCAAAGCGCTTGTTCCCCATTCAGGATATTTTTTCCGGCTGGCAAATGAAAATTGCCGCCGCACTCAGGATTACTGTTCTGGCATAACGGATATTTAGCGACAGTTTTTCCATTATCCTTTTTACGCTGGAATTTTCCAGTGGGTATGGTATAAGTATCCGAATCGCAAACTTCAATATCGGTGAATTGGGCGCTTTCATCAAACGGTTCCGAAAGGTCGGCTTCCACTCCACCCAAAGTATCAACCAATTGGGCGAATCCTTCCGTGCTGACAACGGCCGCATAATGGATCGGCAGTCCGGTAATATCGCCGACCATATTTTCCATATCTGTTATTCCCTGGCCGGATCCCTTTTCTTCCCCATAAGCATAAACCGCGTTTAGCTTGCTTTTAGTATCTTTGCCGGGATCGGTAACCCACAAATCCCGGGGAATGGAAACCAAAAATAATTTATTGGCCTTGGGTTTAAGGCTTATTACCATAATCGTGTCAGTATTTAAGCCTCCGCCCGGATGGTTTGCGCCAAGAATTCCCAGAAGCAGGATGTTTATCCGGTCGTCGCTTTCGCCTTTTAGCTGTCCCTGATTGTCAAGGGCGGCGTTGACAACACTGCCGATAGATTCGCCTTTGACTAAAATTTTGTTTAAGGTATTGCCAACTTTCCAAAAAATAGTTCCGCCTGAAATAAGAATTACTGTCAAAACAATACCAGCAGTTATCTGCCATTTCCGGCTTTTGTCCCGGATATGTTTAGCGTAATATTTTTTTATTTTTTCACTTATAAACAGCCGTATTTTTGACCATTTTCTCCGGGAAAAAAATCCCGCTATTTTTTTAAAATAAATTATAGAAAAAACAGCGATGATAAGAATCAAAAGCACAGCCAGCAAAAAGAGAACCCAAATCCAGCGGTTAGTTGTCAGAGCAGTCCAGTACACTTTTTGTATCGCGGGTTTTTGGACCAGGCCTTTGGGAAATCCGATGACAGTTGTCATGCCTTCTCCGGCAACTACTCCCTTGTAGGAATAATAGGCAACTGTTTTTTTCTTGCTGTTAAGCCGGTCGATGCATTTGATGGTTGCGGCCGGGATCCCAATGAAGCAATCTTTGGCAATCTTTTCACTGTCGACTTTTTGCGGCAGGCTTATTTTTACTTCCGGATACTTTACATATACCGGCCATTGGTCTCCGGTAATATTCCAGAACAGCTGGTCGTGGTCAGTTGCATATTTTATTGCTCCGGAAACGGTGTAGCGGATAACATAGGTTGGAGTTCCGGAAACCGGATAATTTATGTCCCCGATTTCAATTTTTAAGTATGATTTTTTCTTATCGGCACCGGCAACTTTAGATTGGCTGAAGACATAAGGCTTTCCATTTTCATTGCTGACAGAAACATTGGAAATGCCGATGGAAAAATTAGTCCCGTCTAAATCTTGGTAAGCCAGCGGGATATTCCGGGTAAACCCCGTTTCGGTCTTATCCGCATAATCATACTGGATAGTTTCGGTAACCGCCACGCTGGAATCGGAACTTACATCCATTTCTACGGCATACGAATCGACATGCTCAACGCTATCCGGCACGATGCTTTCTGCCCGGGCGGGAAAAACCAAAAACGCCATAAATAAAAAAAGACTGATTGGAAATACAAGTATTTTTCTCATAGCAACATTCTTAGTTTAACATAAATAATTCTAATGTTCTAGTTGAATATAAAAAATAAGGCTAAACATAGTCTTGTAAATTATTGTTGACCAATCGGGTCTAGAACTTTATTTAATCAAGCCGTTGAAGGCTTCCTTAGCTATTTTTGAGTATAAGCGCCAGAGGCCTCTAGGTCAAGGTAAAATCCGGAAAAATGAGACAAATAAGACACAAAACAGCCCCTGTCTCATTTTAGAAAATAAGACAACGCGATGTCTTATTCGTGGTTTTCTTTAGTCAATTTTAATCCAAAGTTTTTCTGGTAATATTTTAAGCGTTTCTTAAATAACCTTTCCAAATATTCAACTTTTTTATCTCTATAATCATAAATTTTGATTTGCTTATTTTTTCCTCTTTGAACTCTCCCGATGTACTGCGTCAGCTTTCCTTGAAACGCGAAAGGGAAAATTAAAAATAAACAATCTAAATTGGGAAAATCAGTTCCTTCGCCAATCAACTGCCCGGTAGCCAAGAGTATCTGAAAATTACCATCGTAAATTTGCTGAATTTTTTCCTTGCGTTGTTTGGCTGTTAAATCTCCAGTGAGTTGGATAATTTCATAATCCTTTTTGAGATAATGGCTCAGGACATCGGCATGATCCTTGCGCTCAGTCAACACGAGACATTTGAACCCCTTATCCGCTTCTTTTTTGATATCTTCAATGATACTTCTATTTCTTTCCGAATCAAATGAAATAATTTTGTAAAGAGTTTGAAAATTATCCACTTTTACCTTAAAAGGAATCTCTAGGTTTGTTTCCCGAATAATTACTTCGGTTTTTGATTTTGTATTTTTCGGTTGATTGTAGTTTGTGTCAATTGTATGCAAGACCTCGCCGAGGTAAATATAAATGAGTTTTTCGTCATTGTTCTTGCGTTCAGGAGTGGCAGTAAAGCCGTAAAGATAATATGGATTAAGTTTTGTGATAATATTGCGAAACATTTTAGCTGGCATATGATGACATTCATCCACAATTACCAATCCGAACTTATCTGTCAGCTCATTTAAATTTCCCAGTCGATTGAGTGTTTGCACCATAGCCACGGTAATTTTGCTACTGATCTTCTTTTTAGTGGAAACGAATTGGCCGATATCTTTTTTAGAAATATTCAAAAATCCCTCTATTCTTTCCACCCACTGATTGAATATTTGCTTTTTGTGGACAAGAATGAGTGTTGGCTGCCTTAATTTGGCAATGATGTCTATACCCATAATCGTTTTTCCTGATCCGGGTGGAGCTACCAGCAGACCATTTTCAGAAACTAATATTTGTTTAATTGCTTTCTCCTGATAGTCAAAAAGCTCGTGACTTTTTTCAAATTTTAAATTTTTTAATTTTGTCCTTTCGTCAATTATTTTAAAGGCTATGTCTTGCTCACTTAAAAAATCCATAAGTTTTTGCAGGAAGCCTCGGGGAATAGCAATCTTGTCATCAATATCTTCAACTAGTTTAAAATATTTTTCAACTTTATGAACATTTATGCCCATCTTCTTCCGGATAGTATATTCCAAATTGAAAAAATTGAGTTCATCGCGTAAAAAATTAACAACTATTCTAGGCAATTTATTTTTATCAATAAGTATTTGCTCGCGGACGGTTATTGTTAAACTTTTTTGGTTTGATTTCTTAATAGACTTCGTCTCACCATTGAATTTGCTATAGAGACAATCCAATGTTTTTTCGGAAACTTTTTTAACTTCTTCTAAAAAATTCCACTGGTCAGCATACGGTTCAAAGTCATTTTCCCAGTCTAAAAATACAGTATTACCAGATTTTCTAGAGTAGCCTTGCAATGGTAAGGCAATTAAATTTCCAAAGCCTTCTCCGCTCAAATTATCTTGATTGGGAAATAATCTGTCAAAAGCATCTTCTTTAGAAAATTGATCAATAATTTTTGCTTCTCTGAGAATATTGAGGCCAATATTCCTGCTCTTGCAAGTCGGATAGTTATTTTCAAAAAATATCCAAACATGACCGCCGTTACCGGAACGGGAACGTTCCAAATATGCAGGTAAATTGTATTCTAGGCATTTTTTGAGATAAGTTATAGCATTATTTTTCCAATCATTACCATCAAAATCAGCAGCTAGAAAATACGATGAATTATCTTCAAGCAACGGATAAATTCCATAAACACGATTGCCAACCAAATGTTTCTCGATGTAGCGGTCATTTAGTTGTGTATACTCTTTGTAACCACAATCTTTACACCTTTTTCGCAAAAGCTTATTACATAAACCCCGCTTCCATTCATTCAAACAAACCGGAGTATATCCACTAGCTGATTTGTCCTGCTTTTCCCAGCGCATGGCAAAAACATCTTCTCGACCTCGGAAAAGATGTTTAAAAATCTGAATTTTTTGACTGGGAGTAAGCATAAAATTATTTCATCTTAGCTATGTATCTTTAACAGCTCCAATCTTCTTCAATCTTGAACGTATTGCCCCTTCTTTTCTTTCAAATATTTCTGCTAACTCACGAATGGATTTGTCTTGATCGAAAAATTTTTCAAGCAGTTTATCATTTTCCTTTGTCCAAGGCATATAGGCCTTGGTAAATTTTTTCCGAATTTCATCCACAATATATGCGTTTGCGCTTTGGGGATGTTGTTGTTTTGACTGATTTTGATTATCGCCCTTTTCCCCGATAAACATTTTCTGCTTTCTGTTTTTTTCTAAATCGCTTATTTTACAGATTTCTCGCAACGCATTATCTGAAAGCCTGATGAATTCCCGGTCTTTTTCACACGCATTTGCGTGGACTTGAAATGCTATTTCATTTACGCCGAGAACGCTCAATCCTAAAAGTGTCCTAACTCGCGACAATGCCACATAACCCATGCCATATTCAAACGATTTACTTAAGTCGATTTCTGCCGCGTCCAGACTCATGCCCTGGCTTTTGTGCACTGTAATGGCCCAGGCGAGTCGCAAAGGAAGTTGTTTGATGCTGGCGATTACTTCTTCATCTTCTTCCATAACCCATGTGGAGGGCTGAGCAGTTATAATCTTGTCTTGAATCGTTTTGATGATCGGCATCTTGGTTTCTGCTTCAAAACCGATCACCTGTCCCATAGTGCCATTAACATAGCCTTCTTCAAAATTATTTTTCACAAACATTACCCGAGCACCATTTTTAAGTGTAAGCTTTTCGGGCGCCAGACAACTTTTTCGTAAGAATTCTACCAGCTTTATTTTTCCAAATGAGCGCATATTGTAGGCAAAAGCTTTTCTGGGAATCTTTTTTAGTTCCTGTTCGTTGATATGGTCAACATCAACATTGTGCGTAAAAAGTTTGGTGGGTTGCATGTTCCCAAAAAATATCTTGTCTCGGCAGGAATCTACAATCTCTCTGGTTTTATTGTCGACGGAATTTTGACGAATATCATTCAGTACTCGCGTAAGCGCGCTGTCTTTTTGGCGATGTTGCTCATCCAGATAGCATACCTTGATATCCATTTCACTCCATACTCCAGAAGCATATGCGAAGGATGTCTCTCTTTGGTTTTCCCTCTGTATGGGCGGCAGCTGAAAAAAATCCCCGCAGAAAATCGTTTGAATTCCACCAAATGGAAGCTGGCTCTCACGCACATGTTTGCATATTTCATCCACTGCGTCCAATTGGTCGGCATGAAGCATGGATATTTCATCAATGATGAGGGTTTTGGTTTTGAGAATGCGGCTCTTAAGCTGTCTTTTGTGGGAAATTCTGTTCAAGCTTTTTTCATCTAATGATTCTCTTATTCCCAGACCGGACCAGGAATGGATCGTCTTTCCATTTAAATGGGTGGCGGCAATACCGGTTGAGGCCGTTATCGCCATAGGGACGCCTTTACTTTTCAGGTATTCAATATATTGGTTCAATAAAAAAGTTTTACCGCTTCCGGCCGGTCCCGTCAGAAAAACATTATATCCCATTTTGAGAATTTCTAATGCTGTTTTTTGATTCATAATAAAAATTGTTTTCCTTTAATGAAGATATCCAACCCGTTGCAATTTTTTGTATTATTTATTCTTAAACAAATTTAAATACTCCTCCAAAGAATACAATCGATTCCGCGAAAAACCAGTGATTTCTTTCAGCAGGCCTAATTTTTCCAGCGATGCCAAAAGGCTGTTGGCCGTATTGAAAGTGACATCAAATTCTTTCATAATTGTTTTAGCCCCCACGATTGGCTGGGAAAACAAAAACAAAAGCACTTCGCCCGATATTTTCGCGCGCCGGCCCAGCGTCATAATTTTCTTTTCATAGCGCTGGCGCAAATCGATTATTTTCTGAAAAGTATCTTTTCCGCTTTTGGCCGTTTCAATTATGCCGCTTAAGAAAAACCTGATCCATTGTTCCAGATTATTGGACGCTCTAACCATAGTCAGAGAGTCATAATAGGCACCTTTGTTCTTTTCGAAAAAAGCCGAAAGATAAAGCGTGGGACTGCCTAAAATTTTTCTTTCAATCAATTGCAAAGCGATGGTCAATCTTCCAATTCTTCCATTACCATCTAAAAACGGATGAATGGTCTCAAATTGATAGTGGCAAATAGCAATTTTAATCAGCAACGGAATGTTTAGATTCTTATTGTGCCAAAATTTTTCCCAATCGGCCAGAAGTTCCGGAAGCTCATCTTTGTGCGGTGGAACAAAAAAGGCATCGGCGAGGCTTGAGCCACCTATCCAATTCTGACTGTTTCTGATTTCGCCCGGATTTTTATGCCTGCCGCGCACGCCAGAAAGCAAAGTTTTGTGCGTTTCTCTGATGAGCCGCATAGTAAGCGGTAGCGTATGCAATTCACGGATGGCAAAATCCATAGCCTTTATGTAATTTTGCACTTCCTGCCAATCGTCGCGTTTTTCCGGATCAACTTCTTCTTTGGGCAAGATGGCCTCGTCCACACCGGTCTTGGTACCTTCAATGCGACTGGAAATTGTCGCTTCCTTGATAGCATGCATCTTGATAAAAAAGTTCACATCCGGAACCAGGGTTGAATAGGCATTCAATTCTCCCAGATAGCGCATAGCCTCTTCCAAGAGAAGATTGATTTTTTTGTCCTGAAAATCAAACCCATGATTTATGGAATTAGGACTGAAGCTTTTATACTCATATTGTTGCTTGTATTTCCCAGCGATAAATTTGTTCATCTTGTTGAGATATAAATTATTATATCTCAATTCTAACTCTCTTATTGAGATATGTCAAGCCATATCTCAAGAAGCGGAAACCGGCTGATTTCAAGCCAAATTTCAAAATTGGTGGTATATCTACAAATTGAAATAGGATATCTTGCCAGTTTCAGGATCCTTAACGACATTCTCAATCCTTCGTTTCTCGCCTAGGAGCATTTGCTCGTCCAGCGAGTAAGAATAGACGAATCTCAAACCTCTACCCCTGTATTCCAGAGTCTTGAAAAGATATACGATAAATGAACCAGTAAAGCGGTACCTTCTGATGCATGCCTCAATCTGCTCCTCAAGCTCTGATTCATAGCCTTTCCAAGAGCGAAGTTTATAGCAATATTCAATCCACAAATCTACAGTGTAGCGAAGGAGAGCGATAATTTCTTTGATGGCAATGGTATTTCCTTTTTGGGCAATGCGCACGAAAGCAATACTTATAGCATCTCGGACTATTTTGTCATCGTAATCTGCCGGCGCCAGGAAAGTATACATTTTATCTTTATATTTTTCGATTATAGCATCGACTTCATTCTGGTCTTCATAAAACGGCAAGGATTCCCATTGGCGTTTCGTTCGCAGATGCCGGTGCGTCCAGCGTTTTTGGTATTTTCTTTTTAAATTAGAGGTGACTTTATCCCAGTCAATATCGCCAATTTCATTTCTGACATTTTTCCAAACGAAACGATAAACATGCGGCGCGTTTTTTGAAATCCACAAACTGCTAATTTTAGCTGGCTGCTGCTTGGAAAATAATTTATTGAGAGCTTTGATTGCCTGATTAAAATCCATCGGAATTTTAATTATTTATAATTCATTTTTATTTTTACCAATATAAAAACCTGCTATAAGAATATAATAAATTATAGTTCTGGTAAAAAAGATTATCGCAAAAATTCAGGCAGAGGAGAGCCGGTTATAAGAAACCCGCCCCTGCAGCGAATCATAATTACGAAATTAAACTCAATTCTTTACCTTCTTAATTTTTATATTTATAATTGGAAAATTGAAAAAATTTATAATTATTTAGTTTGAATACAAAAAAACAACGTTTCTCGCGCTGTTTTTTGATGACCTTTTTTCGAGCTTTTTGAGGCCCCAAGGTCTCTTGATAAAAAAGTCTGGCTGTTGCGTTTATTGAACGAAATTCGAACTTTTTTTGAAGAAAATCCAGAGGCTG
>JAPLXF010000032.1 GCA_026396205.1 Candidatus Moraniibacteriota bacterium
GCCCAGCTCCGAGCGGAAAATTTCCAAGGGAAATTTTCCGCTCGTCGCTCTTTTTCGCTTCGCTCTTGCTAAAAGAGAACGGCGAAATTATCCACAGATTTTGCACGTCGGGGCAAAGCCCCGCCGAAAATTAAATGCGCGAAATGCCGAAACGAGAAAAAAAAATCTGGCGATTTTCGCCCTCTGGACGGTTAACGTGCTAAGCTTTGATTTCTTTCGGGCGATAGAATTACGCGGTTAAACCTGGCTGGAAAAATAGTCAGAAAATGAAAAAGCCCAGGCCTAAAGGTTGGGCTCTTTCTTTTGTTTTTATTTTAATTTTAAGGCATATTTTGTCGGCAGATATTCCGCTCTTGACGGCCTTTCAGGGGCCGTTTTTAACTGCCGTTTTGTCAGCCCTCTAACCCGCCGAGGCTTCACCGCGGAGAAGTAAGCGGAGGAGAAAAATTAAATCATCTCAAAAATTTGAACGGACATACCCTAAAAAGTGTCAAACCAGCGAACGAATAAATGACAAGTCCATATTTTTGCCCGGACAGCTCTTTGGTGCGTATTGGCGATGAAAAACAATAGCTGATTTTATTATAGAATATTTTTTGGTTAACGCTCTTAACTTATCCCGCAGGGCGTAGATCTCATTTTTAAACGGCTGTTCGTGGTCAAAGTCGCCGTCAATCGCTATGTGCAGGCAATGCCCGTCATTCATATTTTTTTGATAGCAGGCACAGGTTATCTCGCCGTCTTTCCTGGCTTGACGGATTAGCCCTTCTCTGTTGATTTCGTAGTTATAACCGAGGTAAAAACCTAAACTTGAGCGGGTATAGCCCTGGTTTTTGTGATAAGAATTATTGGCGACGAACTGATCGTGATTGAATTGATAGCTCACCGCCGTGTGGTGAATCATTATGGCCGTGGGTTTTTTCATAAAACCAAAATTAAATTTAAACGAAAGTCAAATCAACCAAGATGCTCGAGTTCTGCCAGAATAATATCAATCTGTTTTACGGCCTGGCTTAACTCTGCATTTTTAGCTATCAAATCTTTTTTATCCAAGGCCTCTACTTCAGGGGGTAAAATTTCGCCAGTTTCCTGATCAAATTTCTTTTTTGATACCATGTAAGCGTCGCCAACTTTTGCTAAAGCTACTAAACCTTTGGCCTTGTCTGCCTCATACTTTGAAATATTTATCATATTGTTATGCTCGAAATTACGCGAGAATTATTTATTAATTATAATCGAAAAAAATTGATCGACCTTTTCCAATTTTTTGCTTATTATGCTAGAAATTATCAAAGAATTTTAAACTAATTATGCTCGAAAATATCAAACTATTTTGAAACAAACATCGGACTAATCTTTAAGAAAATATCAAACTGATATACGCATAATCTTTAAAGTACTATAATAGTGTGCTATAATATAACTGCCAGGTCCCGACGGGGCGTAAGAAATTTAAGGTCTGCATGCCTTAAATTTGCCTGGCGTTTTAATTAACTAAATTAATGCAGTAATTTTATGCATCAAGAATTTGCTAAATTCCTTTGCATTGGCAAAGGTCTGTCTAACGTGACAGTAGACGGCCACATTAAAGCGATTGAAAGGATCGCTAGAAAGTGCAAGTTAGAAAAAGAGCCAATTGAAAACTACGTTTTCAAGCTATATCAATCAAACTATTCCTACACTCACAAAGCGAACGAGGTTAAGGCAATTGAATACTGGTTTGAATTTACCAACCAACCTCTACGCTTCGCGCGGCAACGAAAACCTAAACCGATAGTCAAACAAACTTTAACTGAAGCTGAAATTACCAGGCTTCTTTTTTGTTGTAAAGATCTAAGGGAAAAAGCTATAATTACGGTTCTGGCTTATTCGGGATTAAGGCCAAAGGAATTAAGGAATCTAAAACTCGGAGATATTAACTTAGGCTCAAACGAAATTAGAGTAATTCAAGGAAAAGGATTAAAGGACGGAGTGATTTATATTTCTTCGGCCTGCACTAAAACAATATTGGAATACTTAGCGGCTTATCCTAAATTGGAAAGTGATTTTTTATTCTCTACGGTCGACGGGCTTAGAGAATTTAAACAGTGCAATTTAAGAAAATTGGTTAAAACGTTAGTCAGGCGTGCAGGCATGACAAAACGAGTTTATCCTTATTTATTAAGACATTCTCTGGCAACATCTATGATCAACCGAGGGGCTGATATTCTAACTGTCAAAAGCCAGTTACGCCACTCGTGGATTGACACAACAATGTTATACATTCATTCTTTAGGCTATTGTCCTAAGAATAATTACGAAAGGTTTTGCCCGTCTTATATTTAAAGATCTCTCTCTCTCTCTCTCTCTCTCTCTCTCTTACCAGGCCGCTATAGCGACTCTTGTCCACGAATTTGTAGCAACGCAAATGTAGATAAAATTAGCATCCCAACAAATATCGCCTGCATTGCCGGCTGCACCGGCAGTCGCGGGCGTTTTTGCCGTGCGCAAACGCAATATATCTGAATTGATATCTAATTTAGCAGTTGGTATTGCAGTCCCAATCCCGACGTTGTTCCCGCCGTTATTTATGACCAATGGCTCACCATCCCAAGTTTGTATTCTTTTATAACCGCTTTCGTCAGATATAGTTAAGCCCGTGTTTGAGGAACCTAAAGCCCCACCGATTCTCACCGCACCATCAACATCAAGTTTTTCACCTGGCACCGTCGTCTCGATGCCGACGTTACTACCTTTAATCGTGATAACATCGGCAGTAGCGTCAGAAAGAGACCGGATACCTTTTAAACGCTCTTTTACGCTTGCACTCGTTGCCTTCGGCAACGTACCGAGCTCATTTTGAATAGCTACAACCTCATTATCCAAATAAACTATGTCCTCAACATAGCCAATAGTTTTTTGAGTAGGATCATAGACTATCCCGGCTTTATTTTCTTTTGTTCTTGGCGCGTAAATCGCGCTTGGATATGAGCTCATACACTTTTACCATGGATGAATACGCCATAATTTCGGAAGCCGTAAATGGCGTTATCACTATCCACTATTTCACTTTTTAAATACGAACTAATGAACAAATTATAGCCGGTCAATTTCTCGCCTACGGCGAGATCAAACCAACTCTGTTTTATTATATCATCTAAATTTTGCCAAGCCAAGACCGCCTCTCTTATTTTAACTCGCTCCGTAGTGCGCTTAACTGTAATTACATCTTTTTGTATTTTCTGAAACCGAGCTTGCTGGCCGCTACCGCGCTGACTAAAAACTAACCTTTCACCTATTTGGCCTGAAGCTCTTTGACTAAATAATGGACCTTTCGTTTTGGCCATAAAATTAAACTTAAAAAACGATAGTCAAACGTTAATAATATAGCATATTTGATAAAATATAACAAAAAAAAAGCCGCCCGGAGGTGATTGGGCGTCTTTTTTGGGGGTGTGGATAAGTGGGCTATCTCAAAACTCAAATATTCACTACCTACTACCTATAGTAGCATAAATATATTTTGACCACAAGGGGTAGTGTTTTGACAAAGTTTTGGAAACGGGGGATAATTTGTTTATGTCGCTGAGTGTTAAACCTTTCTGGCGACACAAAAGAATTGCGTCTGCTCTTGGGCTATCTCCCGCGCAATCGGGTAAAGAGAACGACATCTTTACTTTCAAGTGGAAAGGCCCGAAAAGGGTGGGCTCGTGCGGCTCTAAATGGCACGGTCTGGGGAAGAGAAAATCCCGTTTACCTGTTTTCGGGGCACCCAGTCTGGAAAATATTTTTTTTTTCTGGACGGGAGTGCCCCTAATGGGAACAGGTCTAGGGAATAACTTAATTAGTAAGGAGGACTAATTATTTAAGCATTTATGATTATGCTTGACCTATCAATATTTTTGGCCGGCGCCTGCGGTGCGTTAGTCGAAGAAATTTTAAAAGACAACTGCATCGTATTTCCTAAAATTATTTCGGGCAAATTGTTGCTTGGAACTTTTGGCGGCCTACTGGTCGGCGGTATTGCCGGAATGATCATTGACGGCTCAATGGTAACGGCTTTCATGGGCGGATTTATGGGCAAGGCGGTGATTATGCGCCTAATGGACGGAAATTTCGGCGACTTGAAAACTATTTTTAAAAACACCAACCAAACCGGTTTAAATATAAGAATCTCGGACGAGAAATCGCCCGCAAAAGCGCCTGAATAGGCGAACGGGGCGGGGGCCGCTAATGCGCACTCCCGCCCCAACTATGAAAATTACAAATTTAAAAAAGCGGCGCAATAGCGCCGCTTTTATTTTGTTTTTGTTTTTATTTTTCGTATCGGTAAATTTTACCAATAGCGACCTGGCGTTGACGGAGCGAGTCCAAAAATTTCTCAAACAGATTCAGATCTCGGAAATAATTATATTTTATTTTTTTCTGCTCATCGTGGTAGATAACAAAACTCAATTTTAAATCTCTGCTTAAAGTCATAAAAAAATATTTTAGCTAATTATAGCACAAAAAACCGCTATTTTACTGGCTATTTTCTGCCATTTTATACATTAAAGCCGAACGCCTGGACAAAAGGTCTTTAAACTTTTCGTCCTTGGTTAGAGTGCTGGCTTGTCTGAACGCTTCACCTGCCTCAAAATATTTTCCTAAACGGAAAAAACTTTCGCCGATTAAATTCCAGGTGCCGTCTATTTCTCGGCTCCACGGCTTATAGCTGACATCGCCGGTGTTGACCCCGAAACTCGCGACCAAATAGTCTAACGCTTTTTCGTAATTTTTACCATTGTAGCACATCAAACCTCGGAGCTTCGCAATTTCCCACCGGCCTGGTGTTTCCCTATCGGCTTTGCCAGCCGAAAGCCACGCTCGGAAATTTTTGCCCATCGCTAAATAGCAGAAAGTCTGGTTAAAATACATATACCAACGCTCGGAACGGACTTTAGAATATTTGAAAAAAATCTTTTGCATTTTGAGCGCTTCGCGCCACTGCGAACGAGTCTGAAAATGCAGAGCCAAATGGAAAGCCGCCCGGATATTTTTAGGATTTCGCCTCAATTCCTCGCCCATAATTCGGGGCAACTGATCATCTCTTTGTTGATCTCTCAAGAGGGCCGCTTCGCGGCTCTGCGAATTTATCCGGTCGTGTTTTATGACGACATCAATCGCAAATTTCGGGTGAATATTAACCTGCAATTCGTGAACTCTACCGGCAAACTGGACGCCATTTTTATAAATTCTCGGATTCCGAATCACAGATTTATTGTCCAATTCCACGGAACACAAAAAGCTATCCCCGCCCTCTTTTAGGTGTTTTTTGATAGTTTCGCCGTTCTTTAGGTATTCGTGCCCGTCCAAAAACAGGATATAGTCGGATTTTACGCCCTCATGGGCTTTATTTCGCGCGGCGGCAAAATCATCACTCCAAGTGTATGTTTTGACTGTATCGGCCAGCCTACCGGCCAATTCTAAGGTTTTATCCGTGCTGGAATCGTCAACCGCGATGACTATTTCGCTGACAATGCCCCGGACGCTCAAAACGGCATTTTCCAGCCCCTGCTCCTCATTTTTGGCTATCATGACTAAAGCCAAAGACGGACCGTCTAAAAAACTATTGCCTTTTTTGTTTGTGTTGTTTAAATTCTGCAAAATTTCGTAGCGGGAAATCGGCCATTTTTTCTCAAAGAGCTTTTTATTTTTAGCGATTAAATTTTTATAATCTAGGCTTAGCGATTTGTGGGTAGCCGAGCCTTGGTGGTGGATAAAAACATCATTGGCTATCCCGCACCGGAAGCCGTGGTAAATTGCCCGCATGCAAAAATCGTCGTCCTCAAAATTACCTGGCGAAAATGCCTCGTCCAAAAGTCCGATTTTATCAAAAACTGATCGCTTAATCATTACTGCGAAAAAGATCAATTTATAAAACGCTGTGCTTTGCCCTTGGTTATCGGAATGGAATTTTTTAGCCATTTCATAGAGAGCGTCATTGTCTTTGTAAAAATCGGTTATGACCTCTTGCGGGCCGGGGGCGTGGTTGGTGCAGGGACCAATTAGATCATACTGTTGCATGTGGAACTCTAAATTTTCAAGCCAATTCGGCGTTACTAAAGTGTCATTATTTAAAATCACGATATAGTCGCCTTTGGAAAGTTTAACCCCCTGATTAACTGCGGCCGGAAAACCTAGATTATCGCTATTGCGATGAATTACGCCCTCGCCGTCATAGGGCGGAGTTGAGCCGTTATCTACGATAATTAACTCATAGTCGGAGGAATTGGCCTTAATGGTTTCAATGCAGGCGTCGGTAAATTTTCGGTTCCCGCAAACGGGAATGACGATTGAAAATTTTGGCATAGAGATTTTATTTAATTTATTATTAAAATTGTGTTCTTAGCCACCGTTTAAAGAGGCTATACCAATTTAGAAAGGAAAAATTTAGCATAGAGTTGTTTTAACCAAGTTATTAGATTAAATTTTTTGATCAAGCTGAAAATCGGCGCCCGGCGGGCGTTTTCCTCTAGCCGGATAAAAACAAATTTACTGCGGCCTTTTTCCCATTGAGATTTTGGAAGTTTGTATTTTTTTGAATACATAGTTTAAAATATTATTTCTAAGACATGCTCTTTATTACAAACCCGACATTTGCGGGATATTTTCTCGCCCTCTCTAAATTCGTGTAAAAAATCTTCTTCGCGATTGCTGGCTCCGCAATCAACGCATTTCCAATCTACCCTGTTAATAGTAAAGCTCTCGGCTGACGCCTCGGATTCAAATAAACCCTCTTTATTTGGCGAACGAAAACTATTCATTATTTTGAGCAAGGCCGGATTGCCGAAAGCGGTTTTAGGATCATAGACTAATTTAAGTTTGTGCAGTAATTCTAAATTTGAAAGCATAAATTTTGAAGTATTATTTTATTAAATGAGATTCACAAATCCAACTTTTTGAATATGTAAAATTCCAAAGGTATTTTCGCTCTCGCTTGCGTCCGCAATAACAGCATCTTGACCGTCCAGTCGACTGGACGCTGATTTTTTTCTTTTTTGGCATAATGAAATTTTAAATTAATTTAAAACTGGTATATTCCACCTTAATTTTGGCTCTAAATAAACGGGCTGTTCCTCTCTTAATCTATTTTTCCTGTTCCAAGTATTTTTTTGAACTTTTGATACTACTTTAGCTCTTAGGGCCTTTAATGAAGCCCCACTCTCTTTTTCTAAGGTATAAGTGATAACTGTTTTATAGCCCATTAAACCGGCTATTTTTCTAACCTTATCATACAAAAAGCTATTGGCGTTTCTGGTGCCGTCCGTGCAGACCCGCAAAATTTCAAGTGTAATTCCGTCGTCTAAAAGACGGGCTACCGGACGACCGGCAATAGCAACGCCGACTAATTTATTTTTATCTAAAACTCCTATTGCAAATTTACATCCGGTGGTTGAGCTGTTGTGCCGATGATATTTTAAAACAAATTGGTTAGCTTCTTTTAAAGTTAATGGAAAAGTGATCATAAGGGCTGAACATGTTATTTTTTTAATTTGTTGAAGTTGCCGCCTGTTGCTGGCTCTTTAAATAATAATAGCTATCGCGCCAATGCTCCCGCTCCTGCTCGCACGCTTTGAAATCGTCATTTTTATATTTATACAATTCCGTGCAAACACCCTCAACCATTTTGACATTCTGCTCGTATTTTGACGCCTCTTGAACGCCTACGCATACCCTGTTTTTTCGCTCATTTAACGCCCCAGCTAAAAAAGAAAGATGAATAACGAGGTAAGTTGCCCCTGCGGCTACGAATAAGCTGAACATTAAAGGAAAATATTTTGACATATTTTATTCAAAAAAGTCAGTTTTTCCCGTGGTTGAACCGTATATAATTAACGCTACGGCCAAAATAAAGGATAAAAACTTTCTTAAATATTTTGACATAAATTAGTTTTTTAATGCCCAAAGTGCGGGAAAGACTAAACCACCTTCGTGGTGAAAATCTTTTAAAACTTCGGTGCGGAAACCAAGCTCTTTGAAATCCTGCTCTGTCCAGGTTGAGAGGTGATTTTGACTTTCTACTTCATAAACATTCGGGCGGAAATGCTCCTCTAAGGGTATAAAAATTACGAGCTTGCACTTAATTTTTTCTAAAATTTTGAGGCTTTCCTCTTTTTTCAAGTGTTCTAAAACGTCAAAAATTAAAATAAGGTCATACCCGCTAAAAAGGTAATTTCGCAAATCCGCGAAAATAAAATGCACATCGTCCGTCGCCCAAGTCCGGGCTTTTGCGGCGTCCAAATAGGGCTGATGAACGTCTATAATATCTAAACGCTTGAATTTTTGCAAATAGAGCTGTTGGGCTAAGCCGGAATTTCCCTCGCCCATTCCGACATTAAGAACGGTTAATTTTTCAAGGCCCCTGCGGGGCAAGCGATTACGCAAATCAATGTAAAAAGGAAAAGGCGGATAATCGCTGATGACCGGACGCTTTAGAAAATTGAACATAATAAGGTTTGATTTTTGGCAAAAAATTGTCAAAAATAGTTAAAATTTATTAGGCCGGGCGAAAGCCGCCCGGCTGGTAAAGAGCTGAACGATTTTTTTTGAGGCTGTTTTGGCGTCGCCTTTGACGTAGTTTTGTTTTATAATTTCGCTGATTATTTCCTCTAATAATTTTATGTTGTGCGGCGATATTTCGCCGACGAATAGTTTTTGCATTTTATTGTTCCCTTAGTAATTCTAATTTAAAATTCTCATACTGTTTTTTGGGGCTGAATGTGAATAAAGTTTGTGGCTCGGCTTCGGTAACCTTGTATTTAAAAACTTTCCGCTGTCTGATTTGCGAAAACTCTACCTCTAAAATGACCCCTTTTAAATGGTTGATAAACCTTTTTGTTTTTGGATTTTTGTCCGCCTTTGTGACTGGTAAAATAATGCGGATGTAGTCTGGTTTTTGCATAATAATTTTATTGCGGGTTAAAGGCCGTTACTCCGGCCGAAGTAACGACCCTTAAGCCCGGGTTAATTTTAAATTTTGTAACGATTTCTGGTTTTTCAACGCCTTTGGCTTTTTCAATTATTTTTTCTATTTTTAACATAAATTTGAAATATTATTTGATGAGTAAATTTTATTTTTGTTTTTGTTTTCTATGCCGGGCCGTAACCGGCCGGCGTGACGTCTATAAAATGGCTTTCTTTTTTGACTTCGGACTCCGCCCAAGTGTTGCCGTTTCTTATGCTGGGTTCGTTTTTGCCGCCCATTAGTCGGTATTGCTTTCCGTATTCGGGCTGTCTTCTTTCTTTTGTTGAGAGCTGCATAATTTTGATGTATTATTTTGTTAAAAAGTTATCCCCACCCCGACCTTTATATCTTAATTATAGTCCTTTAAAAAAAGTTTGTCAAGTGGATAAAGTCCCTTAATAAAATGATAGGAAAAAGAATTTAAAAGGGTTAGCCAAACGGAAGGAAAATTTAATCGTAGGGTTAGGCGTTCGAATATTCGGACTAATGGACTGGAAAAATTGAGCTTTTAAATTCCTTTCGCTCAAGGTTTGGCGTGCTAAAAATAAAAAAAAACCACCCTTTTATTGAGTGATTTTTTTTAACTTCTGCTCGCTTAGGACGCGGAAGTGAAGTCGTTGATCATGCCATTGACATCGGCAGTCACCCAAGCGGTGATATTTGTCGTGTAAGGCGTGCCAACAAAGGCCAATGCGTTCGCGGCCTTGGCGATGAGGTAGAGCCCGAAACCCTTTTGATAAGCGGAAACGGCAGCATAGGTTAAATCGTATTCAACGACGCCCAGCGTATCGGCAGCGGCGTTAAACGCGCCACTGTTCGTGTGGGCCGTAAAAGCGGCCAACATCGTGCCATATGCTAAAGACGAAGTCAAATAGTGATCTAAAATATACTTCACCAAAAAGCTCTGTTTAGTCTGACCTCCGGGGATTAACGCTAAGGTAATCAATTGCGTAGCGAAAACCTTTGCAGGTTTTATCTCAGCAACCGCGCGACCGGTTCCACCTAACATAATGCGATGATCGCCTTGTTTCTCGGCCATCGGATTAGCTGGTTTGACCCAACCGCGGACAACGTTAATACCTTTCCACCCGAAATAGACCATGGCGTCGGCCAATTTGCCGCTGGCGCTCATGGAATATAATGGACCTGTTACTTTTGCCATATTGATCTTGTCCTATCTAGTCTTAATTCATGAACGACGTTTTTTTAAGATTTCATGAACTCTTTTATAAATAAATTGTAACCGTAGACTTTTTTTATCTTTGCCTTTTCATTATACTCCAGTGTGCAAATAGAGTGCGTGATCCGTTCAATCGAGTCCTCGATTCCGTGAGCCCAATCGTACATTGGGTAAATG
>JAPLXF010000015.1 GCA_026396205.1 Candidatus Moraniibacteriota bacterium
TTATTTGTTGGTTCGTCAAGCAAGAAAATTTCTGGTTTACTTAAAAGCAGAGAGGCAATCGCGATTTTACTTTTTTGCCCACCACTTAAATCAGAAATTTTATTTTTAGAGATCGATTGATCTAAGCCGAATCCTTGCAGTATAATTTTCATTCGGCGCTCGAAAGTATATCCGTCAATAGCGATAAATCGTTCTTGAACCTCTCCATACTCCTTAAGCGTTAATGGGTCTTCAATTTTTTTTTCGAGTAGTTCCAGTTGCTTTTCTATTTTTCTGATTCCAGCCACTCTCTTGATATATGCAGGTACTGTTTCCTCGGATATAATTTCAACTATCTGAGGAAGATATCCAATGCGGGCACCTCTTTCCATAGTTATAAATCCAGCATCTAGCTTAAGTTTTCCGGCAAGAGTTTTCAGAAGCGTTGATTTTCCCGATCCATTGGGACCAATTAATGCTACTTTTTCTCCCATTTCTAAAGCAAAATTAATCCCATCTAAGATGGAATTACCACCATAACCAATTGATAAATCTTTAGCTATAAGCATATAGATCTCCTTTTAATATAGGTTTATTTAATGTTACAATAGCAAATTGGTAAAACATTCTCAAATTTTTTGTTAAATAACTTTAATAGAAGCAAGTTCTATTAACAACTAATAATACACCTAGCTTAATGATTTGTCAACTTTTTCGAGTGGAGAGTAGGTAATTGGCTTGACATTATTTTAATATTTGCTATATTATTTATAAGTTTAAAAACTACAAAACCTATGAGCTGGATCCCGAAGCAATTCGGGACTGGGTCTGGCTTATCCGCCAATAAGGCGGAAAGGTGGTTTCTGCGTAAGTGGAAATCCGGCATCCTCCGTAACCATAGGATAATCAATGTCGACGAAAGTCAGAGTTGATGAGTGGAAATTTATCTGCCACGGCAGATTTTTTGTTTCCAAAAGAAAGGTGGTACCACAAGATGACCTCTTGTCCTTTCATCCAAGCATTTTTTGCTTGGGCGAAAAGACGAGAGGTTTTTTATTTTATCTCTTGGCTAGTTCTTTAAAATTATTAAGTTGAAATTAGGGAAAGGAGAAAAAAATGAATAAATTGGCAGAAAGACAAAGAGACATGAAAAAATTTTTCAAAAAATTTAATTTCAAGGAAAATGGAAAACTGCTAATTGGTGTTGAAAGAGAATGTTTTATTGTTGATAATCAGGGTAAAATTATTCCGTATGCTGCAGAAGTTCTCAAGTATCTGCCAGATCGAACGCGTTTTGGATATGAACTTTCAGCTTGTCAGCTTGAAGACAGAATTGGCCCGGTAATTATTAGCGAAGTCAGGAATGCACTTTTGAAAAATGAACGCTGTATTGCGGCAGTGGAAAATAAGTTGGATTTCAGGCGGCTTCACATTGAAATTGCTCCAGAGGATATGCCGTTGGATATTTTTCCGGATCCAAGCGGACGATATCAAAAAATCACGAAAAATATGCCAATAAATATTCTTTTGGCGGCGTGCAGGGTTACAGGAACGCATATTCATATTGGCATGCCAGATTATGAAACGGCGCTTGCGGTTTATAATATTGTCATTAATGAAGTCGACCGGCTGTGTCAACTGGGAGACGGATCGAAGGGTGAACGCTTGCGAATTTATGCCCAGATGGCACCAGATTGGCAACCGTTACCATATGATGGATGGTTTGGATTCTATGAGATGGCTAAAAAGAAAGGATTTGAAAATGACCCACGTAAGTGCTGGAGTTTAATTCGGATTTCAGTTCACGGCACGATTGAATTTCGCATGTTTGGAGCAACAAAGAATATTGAAGTAGTTTCACAGTGGGCAGAAGAATGCTATCGACTTTGCAAGGAGGCAATGAGATGAAAATAGGGGGAGAGAAGAATTTCTCCTCCCCCTATATTTTTTATGTGGTACAATCTTACTAGATGTCAATAATTAAAAAACTCTTTAAAAAATGGTAATAAAAAAATATATAATAAAAAAAATTGGTGCCGAAACAGGGAAAACCGTGGCGGTTTTTTGCGGTGTTCACGGCAATGAAAAAGCGGGCGTTTATGCCGTTACGGAAGTTCTAAAAAATATAAAAATAAAAAAGGGTATAGTTTATTTTGTTTATGCAAACCCGGAAGCAATTAAAAAAAATGTCAGGCTGGTCAGGAAAAATTTAAATCGTTGTTTTTTGAAAAATAATAGAGGTAAAACTCTAGAAGATAAAAGAGCCAGACAGCTCATGAAGATTTTGGATCAATGCGATGGACTGTTAGATTTACATGCCAGCAATGTTGAAAAGGCCACGCCGTTTGTGATTTGTGAAAAGCATTCGTATAAGCTGGCTGAAATATTCGATGTAGGAATAGTATCTTCTGGTTGGGATCGGATTGAGCTGGGAGCAACGGATGGTTATATGAATAAGAGAAAAGGTGCTGTGTCGGTAGGCATTGAATGTGGCTATGCTGGTGAATCAAGAAAAAATAAACAACTAGCTAAGAAATCAATTTTACAATTTTTACAATTTTTCGGCTGTATCAACCAAAAAGTAAATTTCAGTAAAAGAAAGCAAAAAATAATCGATGTTATCAAAGCCATCAAGAAAAAAACTGATGATTTTTATTTCACCAAAAAGCGGATTGATTTCACGCCACTGAAAGCAGGAGAAATTATCGCCTATGATTCCGGCAAGAAATATGTGGCTGGAAAAAACGAATGCATTATTTTTGCCAATGCTTCCAAAAAAATCGGGGAGGAGGCTTTTATTGTCGGAAAAAATAAATAGGCGACTTAAAACTTTAAAAGCTTTGAATAAAAAAGTAAATCATGGTTAATATGTTTTATTATTGAGGCAATGTCTTAATAGAAAGAAGATAGTGGGTAAATTATACTATTTTTTCTTTTCTCTCTTTTTATGCTAAAATATTATTATGAATAAAAAAGGCGCGAAAGGGCATTGGTCGATGACGGAAGGGGTTTTTAATTGAAAATAGAACCTATTGTAACCCAAAAGTGATGAAAAAAATATGAAAAGCAAGCTAGCACAATCACAAATAATCATCTATAAATCCCCAACAGGGGAAACCAAAATTGATGTGCGATTTGATGGGGAAACTGTTTGGCTGACGCAAAAGCAAATGGCGGAGCTTTTTGATTGCTCAACGGAAAATATAATCCTGCATCTAAAAAATATTTTTGAAAGTAGAGAATTAAGTGAAAAAGGAACTGCTAAGGAATCCTTAGTAGTTCAAGAAGAAGGCAATAGAAGCGTAAAAAGAAATGTAAAATTGTATAATCTGGATATGATAATTTCAATCGGTTATAGAATAAATTCCTTGCGGGGCACGCAATTTCGCATTTGGGCAACTCAAAAATTAAGAGAATATATCGTCAAAGGTTTTGTGATGGATGATGAGCGGCTGAAAAATCCCGATTTGCCGTTTGATTATTTTGAAGAACTTACTCTGCGCATCGCGGACATCCGCACTTCGGAAAAAAGATTTTATAGAAAGATTACCGATATCTATGCCACAAGCGTTGATTACGATCCGGCGGATGAAAAAAGCATTCTTTTTTTCAAAACGGTGCAAAACAAAGTTCATTATGCCATTACCGGAAGCACTGCCGCGGAAATAATTGCTGGCAGAGTGGATAGTAAAAAACCAAATGTTGGCTTAACGAATTGGAGAGGCGCAAAGCCGACTAAAGAAGAAGTTACAATTGCCAAAAATTATTTAACCGAACAAGAGCTTCTGGTTTTAAATAATCTTGTCGAGCAATATCTGGTATTTGCCGAAGGACAGGCTATGCAAAGAGTTCCGATGTATATGAAAGATTGGATTAATAAACTGCATAGTTTTTTGCAGATTAATAATAAGAATATATTGCAAGATGCCGGTAAAATATCGCATGAACTGGCGATAGAAATAGCTGAAAATAATTTCGATGAATATAAAAAGATGGAAGCAAAAAGCATAGATAATGGTTTTGACTCGGCGGCCCTGCGTGCGCTTGAGATAACAAAGAAAAAAAGAAATAAAAATAATTCCAACAGCAAAAAATGAATTTAGATTTGGAAATATAATGCGAAGGCACAGAGGAGTTTTTATAATTTTTATGCTAAAATAAAATCATAAGTAAAAAAGGCGCAAAAGGGTATTGGTCAATGACGGAAGGGGTTTTTAATTAAAATATGAAAAATATTACCAGTAGAAAAATTTGTTTGGCTTGTCGGCGTTGTTGCTATTTTCCAAAAAGAGAGACTTATCTGGCTCCTTATTTTTCTGAAGAAGAAATTTTAGAAAGTTTTAAAAAAAAATTAAAAAGAAATAAAAAAAATGATTTTTTTCAGGCT
>JAPLXF010000021.1 GCA_026396205.1 Candidatus Moraniibacteriota bacterium
ATTTTTAACTCTTTTTCAAAAAACTTATAAATGGATTCCTTAACTCTGTTTACAGATCTATCTTCCGGGTAAAAATGACGAAGACTATTTCTTACAAAATAGTCAAACAGTTTTTGCAAATCAGAATCACTCACAATAATCGCTTTATCGCCTACAATTTTTGAACCGGCCAATGTATCAATATCGCTGGCTTTATAATCAGAAATAATCTTAATATCAACTTTTTTTGCCGTTTTATCTATTTTGCTTTTTAAGCTATCTGTTTTCGCTTGCACTAAAAATATTTCAATAAACCGCGGAGATAATCTTGTTTTTTCGCGATGCCGCTTCGAATAAACTGAAACTAAATTGATCGGCTCGTATTTATCTATTCTTTTGCTGGTCAGAAACGATACATAGCCGGGAGCGACATCTTTGTCGATTACTACATTGGTTATGTTGGTATAGATATAACCGTAGTTTAAAATTTCTTCACCATAATATTTACCTCGATCTGGTTCAGGCATTCTCATAATTCTTCCCACTGTTTGAATAGAAAAAATCGGACTATGCCACTCTCTAAACAACGCCATCACTTGCGCTCGCGGACAATCCCAACCCAACGCAATCGCTTGTTTGAAAAGCAAAACCTCAACTTCGCTGTCATTTTTCTCCACATCTTCTTTGTTTATATGCTCACCCGAAAGCCAGATAGCCAACTTGTTATTTCCTTTTTCGATAGAAATATTAAAATCATCTTTTAGAATCTTTACTACCTTGTCTTTCAACTCGTCCTCTCTTTGTCCTTTTCTGTCGGGCAACTGAATCAAGACTAACGGATTTATATTACTACCTTCTTTTTTGTAGCTTTTGATTAGTTCTACTCTTTTTTTCAAAGCTTCACCTATAACTGTTTTTTCACTATCTTTGTCAAACTTTTTTTCGCCCAATTCTGTTTTTATTTTGCCGTCTTTAAATACATTTACAAAATTTTCATTCAAAACCAGCGACTTTTTTATCATCGCTTCTTTTTTTACATCATCCACCAGAATTTTTACATCATAATCGCCCTCAAGAATCGGGGTTGCCGAAACTTCTATCGTTAAACTTGGGTCAATATCTTTGCGAAGCTGAAGCGCAGCTGACTTTTCTTTTTTATCCATCTGTCCGGATGAATAATGAACTTCGTCAATAATCAAAACGATTGTTCTTCCTTCTTCTCGTGTTCTTTCCAAAACCTTTGAAAGATAAAATTCCTGTTCGTTTTCTTTAACAATAGTATTCGTTCCTTTTTTATTTACGCTAGACCAATTGAAAAACAAAATTTCATTTCCATCAATTTTTCTATCGTTCAGATCTTCAAAATACGAACATTCTAAAGTTCGGCTTTTTTCGTAGTAAATATCCAATTTTTCCTTGCTCTGAATATGCAGTTTTTTTGGCGCCGCCCAAATAAAACTAAGAGGTCGCTTTACTTCCTTGTCATCAACCAATTGCTTCAAAAATTCCGCCATCATGATTGTTTTTCCCGAACCGGTCGGCGCTTTAAAAACCAATTTTTTACCGCCGTC
>JAPLXF010000052.1 GCA_026396205.1 Candidatus Moraniibacteriota bacterium
AAATATTGATCCAAAATTAATTGTGGGTTTGCAAGAAATAGGAGGCGTTTTAATGGTAAATGTTCCGGAAGGAAAGGATAAGCCATATTCAATTGGCGGAAAGTTTTATTTGCGCCAAGGCGCCAACAGCCAACAGCTTTCCAGATCCGAAATCCGGGATTTTTTTCAAAAAGAAGGTTTGGTTTTATTTGATGAAAAATTTAATGATACATTTGATGCCGCAAATGATTTAAATAAAAAAGCTTTTGACAATTTTTTACGCCTGTCCCACATTAGGAAAATTTTGCCGACGCCAGACATACTAACGAATCTTAATCTGCTTTCGGATGGAAGAATAAAAAATGCGGGGATTGTATTGTTTTCAAAAGATGTCACAAAATTTCTTTTGCAAGCTACAATTACCTGCGTACTTTTTCAAGGAAAAACGAAATACAAAATTCTTGACAGAAAAGAATTTGACGGAGATTTATTTAGCAACTATGAAAACGCCTTAAACTATCTACGCGCTAAATTAAATACCGAATTTATTATCAAGGGCGGGCCGCGGGAAGAAAAATTGGAACTTCCGGAGAACGCTCTTCGCGAAGCTATTTTAAATGCAATCGCACACCGAAACTATTTTGTAACCGGCGCAAATATTCAGATTTATATTTTTTCCGATAGAGTTGAAATTACTAATCCGGGCGGACTGGTGAAAGGAATAACCCTGAAGGAATTGGGAAAAAGAAGCTTATCGAGAAATAATCTTTTGTTTGGTTTAATGCAGAGAATGGACTTGGTTGAAAAAATCGGTTCGGGGATTTTGCGTATGAAAAAAGCTATGAAGGAATATGGTCTTCCAAGATTAAAAATTAAAACTGATGAACGCTGGTTTTCTATAATTTTTAAAAGAAAAATATCAGAAACTGTCTCTGAAAATGACCAAGAAAAGGTGGATGAAAATAAAAAAACTACCCAGAAAACTACCCAGAAAACTACCCAGAAAATATTGGAGTTGATATTAGGAAATCCACATATTTCACGAAAAGATATAGCCGATAAGTTAGGCGACATAACGGAAGATGGAATTAAATATAATTTAGCAAGATTGAAGCAAAAAGGATTGCTTGAGAGAATCGGCCCCGACAAAGGCGGGTACTGGAAAATTTACCCTGTTAAATAAATTTTAAATTCCTTTTTAATTATGTATTATGTCTATATATTGCATAGCGAAAAAGATAAAAAGAGGTATACTGGATATACTAAGAATTTAAAATTAAGACTCGCCCTGTTAAATCTAATTTTTATTTAATGGGGTAAAAGCAGCATAAAAAGAACAGGCTCAAATCTTATTTAACAGGGTGAATAAAATAAGATAAAATGAAAAGAGTTTGCGATTTTACAGGGCTGCGCCCCGTGGGATTCGCTCCTAACAAAACCTTTACGGGGTGGAAATATGAAAAGTATTCGTTTTAAAAACAAAGTGAAAACATTAAAAAATATGCATCGGTAATGTATACAACTAACACAATTTAGATTTTGGTAATGGATAAAAATATAATTCGTAAGGAAGCTTTGAAAATCTGACTTTCGGGATAGTTTTAAGTATATTTAAAACATATCTGCAAAACTTAGTGAATTTTAAGTATAAATAAAAAATATAGATTTATGCAAATAAAAGAATGAGAAAAAAAATGGAAATAAGCTTAAATTAGGTTATTTAGACGGAATATGGTAAGATTAAAAGGGTATTCATTGACATATATGATATTGTAGTGTATAAATAGATATATCCTTTTATACATACATAGTCATAAAAGTTACAATCATTATGCAGAGAATTTTAGACAAAAAAATTAAGAAACATTTTTCAAAATACAAGCAGGTGCTTATTCTTTTGGGGTCAAGACAAGTTGGCAAAACAACTTTAGTAAAAAAAATTTTTCCCAAGGCTTTTTATTTTTTGGTTGACAACGAACCAATCAGAAAAATTTTAGACACATATGATATAGAAACTTATAAGACCTTGATTAACCAGGATTCCAAAGAAATTATTATTGACGAGGCTCATCTCTTAAAGGATCCCGGACGGGCGATAAAAATTATCTACGATCAGTTAAGCGATTTTAGGATTATTGTTACCGGCTCATCGTCATTTCACATTAAAAATAAAACGGGAGAAAGTCTGGCGGGAAGAAAAATTGATTATAATATTTTTCCATTGACTTTTTCAGAATTTTTGCAACAAAAAGGCGTTGAAAAAAAATTAAATTTCAATTCTTTTTATAATATTATCGGCAGTAAAAAATATTCGCCGAAAGACAAGACATATGCTTTTGATATGAAAGCTATTTTGGATAGCATTTTAATTTACGGCCAATATCCGCATTTGATCAAAAATTCAAACGATGAAAAATATTTGCTTAATTTTGTTGATAGTTTGATTTTTAAAGATATTTTGGAATTAAATTTGATCGAAAATAAGAAATTAGCAAAAGATCTGTTGAAATTATTGGCTTTTCAGGTTGGCAATATTATAAACTATTCCGAATTGGCGGGCAGTTTGGGCGCAGATCAGAGGGTTATAAAAAGATATATAGAAATTTTTGAACAAAGCTTTATTCTATTCAGATTGTATCCATATTCTAAAAATAAACGCAATGAAATAGTCAAATCTCCTAAGATATATTTTTATGACACCGGGATAAGAAATGCCTTAATTAATGACTTCTCTAACTTAAAAAGCCGAACGGACAAAGGAGCTCTTTTTGAAAATTTTTTCGTAAGCGAAATTATCAAGCAAATCAGCTACCTTGATGAAAATTATCGCTTTTATTATTGGCGCAACAAACAAGGATCGGAAATAGATTTGGTTTTGGAGAAAAGGGAAGAACTGTTTGCGGTTGAAATAAAATATCAAAAAAAGACAAATAATCGGGCGTTTGCCAATCGTTATCCAAAAGCAAAACTGCGGATGATTACCGCGAATAATTTTTATTAGATTATTATGACCTTTGGGGCCTGCCCCGTAGTCCATCGCAATGGTACTACTGGGGTTCAATTGAATGGAAATATGAAAAGTATTCTTTTTAAAATATAATTTAAAAAATATGAAAAAAGCATTGATAACCGGATCGGGAGGTTTAATTGGCTCAGAATCAGTCAGATTTTTTGCTAAAAAAGGATTTGAAATACACGGCATTGATAACAATATGCGCGAGTATTTTTTTGGTAAAGAAGCTAGTACTAAATGGGCAACTGATGAACTTAAAAAAACTATAGGAAATTATCATCACTATAAAGTTGACATTCGAGATAATAAAGCCATAGAAAAAATATTTAAGAAAAATAAGTTTGATTTAATAATTCATACTGCCGCTCAACCATCGCATGATTGGGCCGCTAAAGAGCCTTTCACTGACTTCTCAGTTAATGCCAATGGAACATTGGTTATGCTAGAAAACTTCAGAAAATATTGTCCGAAAGCCGTCTTTATTTACACTTCAACTAATAAAGTTTATGGCGATACGCCAAATAGTCTTCCTTTGGTAGAATTGAAAACTAGATGGGAAATTGATAAAAAACATCCTTTCCGCAAAGGAATTGACGAGAGTATGAGTATTGATCAGACTAAACACAGTATTTTTGGAGTTTCAAAGCTTGCCGCTGATGTGATGGTTCAAGAATATGGCAGATATTTTAATTTAAAAACTGCAATTTTTAGAGGAGGATGCCTCACTGGGCCAAATCATAGCGGAGCAGAACTGCATGGTTTTTTGGCTTATCTTGGAAAATGTATTGCCACCGGAAAAGAATATAAAATTTTCGGTTACAAAGGTAAACAAGTTAGAGACAATATACATTC
>JAPLXF010000051.1 GCA_026396205.1 Candidatus Moraniibacteriota bacterium
TGCTATGCCTTGAATAATTATGCTGTAAAAATTCAATCACTTTCAGGCAATTACGATAAACTATAAGTCATCTTGTTTATTTTAAAGAGGCTAAGCTTTTTTTGGGGCTTAGTCTCTTTTCTGATGCGTGGTTGAAAAAAAGTGCAGGATAGGCTATGCTTAGTTTACTTAATAAGGGATAAATACCAGAAAAACAATGGAATATTTTGAGATTCAAGGCGGTAAAAAGCTAAAAGGCGAGATTGAGGTTAGGGGTTCAAAGAACGCCACCACGCCTATTTTAGCCGCTACTTTGTTAACTAAGGAAAAATGCGTTATTTCCAATATCCCACTGATTGAGGATGTTTTTAGGATGCTGGAAATTTTAGAAAGCCTAGGAGCGGAAATCAAGTGGCTGGGCAAGCGGAAAATCAGTGTCAAAGCTGAAAAGATCAATCCGGCCAAAATGGATTTTGGAAAGGTTAAAAAATTGCGCTCTTCAATTTTGCTATTAGGTTCACTTAGCGCACGCTTTGATAATTTTAAAATGTATCATCCTGGTGGCTGCGTAATTGGCGCGCGGCCGGTCGGCACCCATTTTGATGCGCTGGCAAAATTGGGGGTAAAAATTATTCAGGACGGAAAAATTTATAAAGTAAATTCAGCCAAAAGAAAGCCGACCGAAGTTGTATTGCATGAATTTTCGGTTACTGCGACGGAAAATGCCATGATGCTAGCGGCCGGCATGCCGGGCAAAACTATCATTAAAATTGCCGCGGCGGAGCCGCATGTTTGCGATTTGGGGAAATTTTTAATAGCTATGGGCGTGAAAATAAAAGGGCTGGGAACACACACCTTAGAAATTAGCGGAACCAAAAATCTGAAAAGCGCCAAGTATACCATCATTCCGGATGCCAATGAAGCGGCAACTTTTCTCATAATGGGAGTGGCGACCAAAAGTTCGATAAGAGTAAAAAATGCCAGAGCCGAGCATCTGGATTTGGTTTTGGAAAAACTGCGCGAGTTCGGAGCGGATTTTAAAATCAGTAAAAATTATATTGAAGTCATTCCGGCTAAAAAACTTAAAGCCGTCGTTAAAATGGAAGCCGGAATTTATCCCGGAATTCCTACGGATATCCAAGCGCCATTTGGAGTTTTGGCTACGCAAGCCGATGGTGAAACTTTAATCAAAGATCATCTTTTTGAAGGCCGATTCAATTATCTGGGCGAAATAGGCAAGATGGGAGCCAAATCAAAAGTGATTGATGTCCATCAGGCGGTAATCTGCGGTCCGGCCAAACTTAAGGGCAGAGAAATAAAAAGCTATGACCTGCGCGCCGGCGCGTCTTTAATAATCGCGGCACTGGTGGCCCAAGGCAAAACAATTCTCAATGATATTTACCAAGTGGACAGGGGATATGAAAAAATTGAAGAAAGACTGGCAGCGCTTGGTGCAAATATAAAAAGAATATAGAGCCGATGCGAACCTACGAAAATATTCGAATCTACGAACAAAATAGAGCCGATTCGAAACTACGAATGTTACACGAATCTGCGAAAATAAAAAAATGAGAGGAATAATAAAAAAAGACATCGAAATATTATATCCGGAACTATCCTATAAATTAAACGGAATATTTTTTAAAATACATAAAGATGTAGGAAGATATAGCAGAGAAAAACAGTATGCAGATGCTTTTGAGAGAGAATTAATTAAAAATAATTTAAAATATTCAAGAGAAGAAAGAATCATAAAAGAAAATAATTTTACCGGGAATGTAACTGATTTTATTGTTGACGACAGTATAGTTGTTGAATTAAAAGCAAAAAAATTTGTAACTAAGGATGATTTTTATCAAGTTAAAAGATATTTAATTAGTTTAAATAAAAAGCTAGGACTAATTGTTAATTTTCGAGACGATTTTATAAAAACGAAGAGGGTTTTAAATAATTGTTCGTAGATTCGCACTTTAATTCGTAGTTTCGAATCGGTATGTTTATTAGGAAAATTGGCATAGATCTCGGCACAGCCAACACTTTGGTTTTTGTTCCCGGCAAGGGAATTATAATTAACGAGCCGAGCGTGGTGGCGGTTTCCATGGTGGAAAACCGGGTTTTGGCGGTGGGCAATGCTGCCAAGGAAATGCTGGGCCGAACCCCGGATACAATTATGGCCAGCCGGCCGATGCGCGACGGCGTAATTGCCGATTACCGAGTGACGGAAGCCATGCTTAAATATTTTATCAATAAAGTCAGCGGAAAATTCCGCTTTATTCGACCGGAAATAGTTCTCTCCATTCCGGCCGGAGTTACTTCGACAGAACGGCGGGCGGTTATCGATGCGGCGGTCAAAGCCGGTGCCAAAACCGCCTATGTCGTCAAGGAACCGGTATTGGCGGCGATCGGCGCGGGAATTCCCATTCATTCGGCGGCGGGCAATATGATTATTGATATCGGCGGTGGAACTTCCGAGGTAGCGATTATTTCACTCGGCGGAGTGGTGGCTACGCACAGCGCCCGCGTCGGCGGCAATAAATTGGACCAAGCTATCGCCGATTACATAAAAAGAAAATACGGCTTGGCTATTGGCGAGAGAACGGCTGAAGAAGTAAAAATTCAAATCGGTTCGGCGATGCAGCAAGTGAAAGACGAATATATGGAAGTGCGCGGCCGGGATTTGGCCGGCGGGCTTCCCAAAATCGTAAAAATTTCTTCCAACGAAGTTACGGAAGCTATGCAGGATGAACTGCGGGAAATTATCAATGCCATTAAAAAAGTGCTTCAAGAAGCCCCGCCGGAACTGGCGGCGGATGTGATGGATAAGGGCATGGTGCTTTCTGGCGGCGGTTCGCTTTTAAAAAACATTGACCAATTGATTACCAAAACTATTGAAGTGCCGTGTTATGTAGCGGACGATGCGATGTTTTGCGTTATCAAAGGCATCGGCATCGCGCTGGAAAATTTGGAACTTTACAAAAGAACCCTTTTGCTTTCTAAATAATATGATTATTGGCATTGACGCTTCCCGGGCTTTCCAAAAAGAGAGGACCGGGATAGAAGAATATTCATATCAAGTAATAAAGCACCTGAAAAATAAATTAAATAATTTTCAGGTTATTTTGTATATCCGCCGAAACCAGAAAATAGATTTCA
>JAPLXF010000002.1 GCA_026396205.1 Candidatus Moraniibacteriota bacterium
GGGCAAAATACATTCTTGCCGAAAAGTATTCGCCTGAGATATTTCTTAATCTGGGCTTCCGATGGTATTTGTTTTAATTGATACATAGATACAGATTTAGAATTTATAGTTCTCATTATATTCTAATCTGTACCATTTGCCTTAGTATACCCAAAATGGCAATAGCCAATATTTAGCCTAAATAAGCCAAAAATCGGAGATTTAAGAATTAGGAATTAAGATTTAAGAAAAACACAATGTCATTCCCGCGAAGGCGGGAATCCAGTAAAAAAGATAAGATGACTAGATTCCCGATCAGGTCGGGAATGACAAAATATAAGCTAAAATCATAATTCGTAAATCATAAATCATAATTCAAATAAAAATGAACCCCGTAAAAATTTTTACAACTAAGCGGGGAGATTGCACAATAATTAAGCATATAACTAAATTAAAATTTATATAAACATATGGAAAAAATTAACGGGGCAAGTAAGGATTACATCATCGACCAATTAAAACAGCAGATTGAGAATTTTGAGACCAAAGTCCAGACGGAAAAAGTCGGAACGGTTTTGGAAGTCGGCGACGGCGTAGCCAAAATCACCGGGCTGTCCGACGCCATGGCCAGCGAGATGTTGGAATTTATACCAAGCGCGGATAAAGCCAAAGAGGTTGAGCCTCTTGCGACCAAAAAATCCGAGAGAGGTTCAACCTCTGAAAAAGAAGCTAAACTTCTTGCGACCTCAACATCCGAGAGAAGTTTAGCTTCTAAAGAATTGGTTTTTGGCGTGGTCTTGAACCTTGAGGAAGGCCAGATCGGAGCGATGATACTCGGTGATTATACTGGCATCAAGGAAGGCGACACGGTCAAATCCACCGGCAAAATTCTTTCGGTGCCGGTCGGCGAAAATTTAATTGGCAGAGTAGTTAGTCCGCTGGGGGAAGCGTTGGACGGCAAATCGGAGCTCAACTCCGATTCGGAGTTGAGCTCCGGTAAAGTGAAATTTTATCCAGTTGAAAAAATCGCGCCGGGCGTTATTACCCGAAAATCAGTGAATACTCCGGTCCAGACCGGCATCAAAGCCATTGACGCCATGATTCCGATCGGCCGCGGACAACGAGAGCTCATCATTGGTGACCGCCAAGTCGGAAAAACGGCTATTGCCATTGATGCAATCATAAACCAGAAAGGCAAGAATTTAATTTGCATTTATGTGGCTATCGGCCAAAAAGAATCCAAAGTGGCCAGAATTGTAGCAGAGCTCGAAAAACGCGGCGCGATGGAACACACGATTGTGGTCGTGGCCGGCGCTTCCGATCCGGCTCCGCTGTCTTACATTGCTCCATTTGCCGGCTGCGCGATGGGCGAATATTTTATGGACCAAGGCAAAGATGTTTTAGCAATTTACGACGACCTGTCCAAGCACGCTTGGGCTTACCGCCAGATTTCTTTGATTTTGAAACGCCCGCCGGGACGCGAAGCTTATCCGGGCGACATTTTTTATCTGCACTCGCGGCTTTTGGAAAGATCAGCCAGGCTCAATGAAGATTTTGGCGGCGGATCTTTGACGGCGCTGCCAATCATTGAAACGCAAGCCGGCGATGTTTCAGCCTACATTCCGACCAATGTTATTTCCATTACCGACGGACAGATATACCTCGAAAACGATCTGTTTTATAAGGGCGTGCGGCCGGCCATCAACGCCGGGCTGTCGGTTTCCCGCGTCGGTTCTTCGGCGCAGACCAAGGCTATGAAAAAAGTGGCCGGAAAATTAAGATTGGACTTGGCGCAATACCGGGAACTGGAAGCCTTTGCCCAATTCGGTTCGGACTTGGATGAAAAAACCCGCCAGCAGATTGAACGCGGCAAAAGGACGGTGGAAGTTTTGAAGCAGGGCCAATACGAACCGATGGAAATGGAAAATCAAGTGGCGGTAATTTATGCCCTTACCAATGGATTTTTGGATGACGTGCCGG
>JAPLXF010000069.1 GCA_026396205.1 Candidatus Moraniibacteriota bacterium
AAATATAACTCCAGTGCAAGTTGCACGCTTGATCCTTTGGATTATACTGACTATTCTGACGGAATCCTAAATCAAGCCGATGCCACCCATAACGGCCAATATATCTGCCTTTACGCCGAAGACGCTACTGGCAATAAAAACAACCTGTTTTCATCCAATGATATCAATATTGATTCTTCCGCCCCCGTTCTTAGTAGCGGCTCTCCCTCCGGAACTTTGTCGTCCGTAACTACTTCTACCACACTTTCCCTTTCTACCAGTGAAACCGCCACCTGCAAATATGCAACTACTTCGGGCATTAATTATGCTTCTATGACTGCTTTTACTTCTACCAACGCTACCGAGCATAGCTCCCTTATCACTGGTCTAGCGGCTGGCACCACTTACAGCTACTATTTCAAATGCCAGGATGCCGCTCTCAACGAATCAAGCGAATCAACCCTGTCTTTCTCAATTGCTCCTGAAGAAAATAACATATCGCTCAATTCCATAAAAATCAAGATTGCCAGAGCTACTAATAAATTCAAAGACAAGATTTATTCCTTGAAAAATAAATTCAAACTGAAAGGCGAAGATACTAATTTAGCCAACGGCACCGTCAAGATCTACAAAAATAACAAACTCTGGAAAACTATCATTATTGACGCCCAAGGGGCTTGGAGCAAAATCCTCAAGTTCAAAGATAATTTCTCCGGCTGGCTTAAGATCCGCCAATACGACCAATATGGCACCTTAATGGGCACTAAAAAAGCTAAAATCAAGATAGATACTGAAAAACCCCAATTTACTCAGTTCATCACCCCATACTACTCAATCTCCAAGGGCCAAAGGCTCTATTGGGAAGCTACGGATAATGAAAAAATAAGCCAATACACAATCTATTTTAACGGCCATATTCAAAACAATGATGAGGCTTACTTTGACATACCCCGCGACACTAAAAACGGCACCTTTATCATCCGGGTCAAAGCTTCTGACCGAGCCGGCAATTCAGAAACTAAATGGACTTGGGTGAGGGTGGTGGATTAGGATAAAAAATAAAACCAGCCGCTTGCGAGCGGCAGGTTTTTTTATTTCAGCTCTCTCCGATTATTCAAGGCCGAACTTAAAGTAATTTCGTCGGCGTATTCGATGTCGCTGCCGGTGGAAAGACCGCGAGCGAGGCGAGTGAGTTTAACATCATACTCCTGCAATTTTTTCTTCAAATACAAAGCGGTGGCGTCGCCTTCGGTAGTCGGATTAGTGGCTAAAATAATTTCCTCCGGTTTTTCTTCCTTAATCCGTTTTATAAGTTCCGAAATTTTTAAATTCTCGTCTTTTCCGCCAAAAATAACTCCGCCGAGGACATGATAAAGTCCTTTGAAAGTTCCGGTCCGTTCCAGGGAGATGATGTCCAACGGTTCTTCGACCACACAAACAATTTTTTGATCCCTGTGTAAATCTTTGCAAATTTCACACAAATCATCTTCGGCGATATTGAAACAGCGCCGGCAGGTTTTCAAATTTTGGATAGCCAGCAAGTAGATCCTGGATAGCCAGCAGGTTTTCCGAAAATTCCTGAAGAGCAGCCTTATTTTGCTTGAATAAATACAAAACCAGCCGCTCGGCCATTTTCGGCCCGACCGAGGGCAAAGCCGCAAAATTTTCTATCAATTTCCTGAATGGCTTGGGATAGCTCATATACCCATTTTACTGGAAAAAAAGAAAAAAGCCAGTGTGATGTAATAATTGCCACTGGCTTAATTTTTTAATAAAAATCAGAAAAATTTTCTTCTGCCTAAAAACATCCGATTAAATTTTCTCCGGGCTGATTGGGTATTCCGGAAAGGATGTAGGAAAATGTCCCTTGTATCTTTTTTTTCTTGTTTAGGTTCAGTTGAACCGCTTGGATTAGTTTTTTCTTCCTCCGTATTTTTTTCTTTCATCTAGAAACCCCTTTCTTATGAACTTTTTAAGTTGCTAAATTATAATAAAAACTTTGACTTTTGACTTTTGAGATTTGAATTTTTATTCGGTGTGTGCTTTTTCCAGTGACTTGAAAGTCGTGGAATTTTCGTTGAAATACAAACTGAATTTGCCGACCGGGCCGTTGCGATGCTTGGCAACATGGATTTCCACAATATTTTTATTGGGTGTATCGGGCTTCTCGCGGTCTTCGCGGTAGAGAAACATCACGATATCGGCGTCCTGCTCAATGGAACCGGACTCTCGCAAATCTGATAATTTTGGAATTTGCGGGCTGCGGGATTCCACCGCGCGGGACAACTGCGACAAAGCAACGATAGGAATATTTAATTCTTTGGCCAGCTGCTTTAAGGCGCGGGAAATTTCGGAAATTTCATTGACGCGGTTATCGCTGCCGCCGCCGGAACGGCCTTCCATCAATTGAAGATAGTCAACAATAATCACGCCGACTTTATGTTCGGCTTGGAGACGCCTCGCCATAGTGCGGATTTCCATCACATTGGCCGAACCGGTATCATCGATAAAAATTGGCGCTTCGGATAAAATGCCCATAGCTTCGCCGATCCGCTGGAAATCATCGTCGCCTTCGCCGGATTTCAGCCGGCCGGTGCGCAGCCGCCATAAATCCACGCCGGACTCGGCCGCCAGCATCCTGTCTATCAATTGGTCGGAAGACATTTCCAAAGAAAAAATTCCCACCGGCACTTTTTCTTTGACGCCGATTTGGCGGGCCAGATCCAGGGCCAGCGTAGTTTTTCCGATAGACGGCCGGGAGGCGACAATAATTAAATCGGATTTCTGGAAGCCGGCCAGAATATTGTCCATATCCGGAAAGCCGGTCGGCACGCCGCGCAGTTTATGGTCGCCCTTATGCAGTTCGTCAATGCGATTAAAAGCGTCTTCCAAAATGGTTTTAATTGGCACGAAATCCTGCTTGATATATTTTTGGGAAACGGAAAAAAGTTTCTGTTCGGCTTCGTCCAGAATTTTTTCCACATCTTCCGATTCATTGTAGCCCAATTCCACGATTTCACTGGCGGTGATTATGAGTTTTCTTAAAGTGGATTTTTTCTGGACGACTTTGGCGTAGTGTTCAATGTTGGAAGTGGAAGCGACAGCGTTGACTAAAGAAGTCAGATAACTGGAACCGCCGATTTTTTCCAGTTGGTTTTTTTCTTCCAAGCGGTTGGAAAGGGAAAGCACGTCAATCGGCTCGCGCTTTTCATACAGTTCCACCATGGCTTCATAGATCAGATTGTGGTCGTCTTTGTAAAAATCGCCGATGCGGATCAGGTTGGCAACTTTAATGATGGCGTCTTTGTCCAGCATCAAAGCGCCGAGCACCGAACGTTCAGCGTCAATATTCTGCGGGGGAACTTTGAGGTCAGTTTTTGCTGCTTGAGGCATAATTTTGTTTGAAATAATTTTTTTGTGTCAATATTTCTTAAGAGTTCATCAAATTTTTAATTTTTAATTTTTAATTTTTAATCAATGTCCAATACTTCAATGTCGAATTTTAAAATTTTTTCATTAGAAATTAGGATTTGATTAGAAATTCTTAATTAGAAATTAGTAATTTATGCCGGCTTTTAGTATTTAGATTATATCAGCCAGCCAACTAAACGCAACTTAATTTTAAGCCCAATTTATCCCGTCTTTATGAACATTTGACAAAGCGGTTTTTGTTTGATATAATAGGGTGTTCTGAAATGTAAGAAAGTATTATTAACAATCAACAACTAAAGACAAACTCACAACAAAGGAGGAATGTGTCATGAAGAAAAAGGCAATAGTAATCATCGCAATCATGTTTCTGTGTTTTTCGGGAATAGCTTCTGCAGTTCAAATCACAGTCGATCTTGATAAAATGAGCTCACAGGAGGCAGCCCATGTTCTAGAGGTAAAAAAGAATTCAGAGGCAAAAAAAGAAGAAGTGAAAACAGTGATTCCAACATCACCAGACAAAATGGAGGCATGGGTAAATCTGGGAGAAAAAATAGGCAAAGCCATCGGTGCTATCTGTAAAGAGCTGAATACTGGAGTCAATGATTTCATCAAGACACCGGTTGGTAAAATTGCCATGGTTCTGATTATTTGGAAAGCCATAGGGCATGAACTCTGGAGCATTTTCGGAGGAACGTTGAGTTGGATTATATTGTCAGCAATCATTATGTGGTCTTTCAGGTTCTTTCACATGCCAGAACGAGTTGAAGATCAAGAAAAGGAAGGAAAAAAAGTTATAAGGTATATAGAAAAATACAAATTTAATTCGAATGAAGCAAAATGTTATTCAGCCGCAGTGCATATTGTATGTTTTGCTATTGTAACAATAGCCTGCATGGTAATTGTTTTTGGTTAAAGAATAAGAGCAGATTAGCTCAGGGTAGATTCATTACCCTGGGCTTTTTTTATCCCAAAATTTCTTTAATTTCCTTGACGCTTTTGACTAAAACCAATTTTCTCCGGAGTTTCCCGGCGCCGGGGAAGCCTTTGACATACCAAGCCAAATGCTTGCGGATTTCAAACATGCCTCTTTTGCCTTTGGTTTTGTATAAAAGTTGGGCGTGGCGGATGGCGATTTTTTCGATTTGCTCCCACCTCTCTGTCCTTTTGGGACATCTCCCCTCGGGCAGGGGAGAAAGTTTGTATTTGATTTCATTAAAAATAAACGGCCGGCCGAGAGCGCCTCTGGCAATCCCAATGCCGTCAATTTCCGACCAGTTTTGCAAAACTTCCAGCGCTTTTTCCGGCGTGTCAATTCCGCCGTTGGCCATGACAATTTTATTGGGAATTATTTTTTTAATTTCCGCAACAATTTCAAAATCTACTTTTCCCGTAAACTTGCCTTCATAAGTCCGGCCGTGGACCATGACCGCCGAAAAAGGTAAGTCTTTAACATTTTTGATAAATTCTAACGCGTCAGTGGAATTTACCCCGTTAAATTGTTCGTCTTGGCGAACACCCCGCTTTAGCGGGTATTTAACGGGGCCAATTCCCGCGCGGATTTTTAAAGAAACGGGGAGTTTAGTATTGTCACAGACCGCCTTTATAATTTCCCGCGCTAATTTTTTCTGCGGCATCAGCGCGCAGCCGGAACCGTGGCCGAAAACTTTTTTCGCCGGACAGCCAAAATTGATATCAATCCCATCCGGAATTAAATCCTCCCCCTTTGTAAAAGGGGGACTAAGGGGGATTTTTAAAATCCCTCTGCCCTTCGGGCATCTCCCTTTTACAAAGGGAGAAAAATTAGCCGGATCGGAAAGTATCTGAGCGGCTTTAGCGAAATGCTCCGGCACTTTACCAAATAATTGCACCACAAACGGCCGTTCGCTTTTATTAAATTCCAAAAGCTCCAAAGTTTTCTTCGGATTAAAGAATAAAGCCGTAGCGCTGGCCATTTCGCTATAAACCACATCCGCGCCGTTCTCGCGGCAAATCTGCCGAAACGCGCTGTCAGTCACGCCGGCCATGGGCGCTAAAGCCAAAAGCGGTTTTTCGATTGTCTTCCAGAAGTTTTTCATTTTTGTGCGATTATAATCAGAGAGTCTTTTAACGGCGGAATTTGTTTAGCGGGCAGAGCCAGCAGTTTTAAAATATTAAATAATTTATTTGGATAATGCCGGAAGCTTGTTAAAGGATAAAAATATTCATTTTTCGCAAGCGAGCCGACATTAGCGTAGAAATTTATAGTTTCAGAGCTTAATATTTTTATTCGCGACTGGCTGATTATTTTATTTAATTCTTTTTCAACATATTCATAGACATGACCGTGACCATCTTTTGCTTTCTCAATCATATTTGACCTGCGCAACTTATTGTGTAAAGAATTCCGATTGGGAGTCGTGAGTATGAGCAGGCCGTCGGGTTTTAATATTCTTTCAATTTCAGAAAAAAAAGAGCTTGAATTTTTCGGATTAAGATGCTCGATGACCTCGCTGGCAACTACATAGTTGCAATAGTTATCTTTGCAGGGAAATATTAATGGGTTGCTGTTCAAATCATATTGCCAAAAATCTTTAAAATAATCGGTCAAGTTTATCCTTTCGGGTTTCATATCTATTCCGGATACTTCCATGCCGGCTAGGCTTAATGCAAATGCTAAATAGCCCGGCCAAACCCCAATTTCTAAAACAGTTTCTTTTTTATTTTTATTAATCTTTCTTTTCAGCAAATAATTAATAATAAAGAGAAAGCGATAATAATGCAAAGCAGAATACCACTTGGTCGGGCCGATCTTATTTACAGATTTGTCTAAAAAAGTAGCAACAGATGAACTTGGCATATTAGGCGATATCATATTTGATTTTTTCCATAATTTTTCATAAAAAAAATCCTTTTCATAAGGATAGCATCAGAATTTTTAATTGCCAACTAAAGGCTAATGTTTTCTTAGCTCGATTTTTATTTCCCCATCTTCCAGATCTTCCACTAAAAAACCCAGCTTGCGGATGTCCTTTTTCAAATCATCCACTTTTTCTTCCGGAGTTTTGTATTTCTGTTGGTTAGTTTTTGTATCTCTATTCATTGCTTCTTAATTAAATATTCATTATTCTTCAAATCTTCAATCGCGTATCCCTTTTCCAAAATTTTATCCCGCAGTTTGTCGGATTTTTCAAAATCTTTATTATTTCTAAAGGTCTTTCTTTCTTCGGCGATTTTAATTATTTCTTCCGGAATATCTTGTTTGGCTTCAATTACAAATCCGAAAACTTTATTCATCTTTTCCCAAACCGCTAGAATATTTTTGGCTTGTTTGGTATCTAACTTATTTTCCGCGATAAGTTTATTGGTTTCGGTAATCATTTCATATAATACAGACAACGCGAGGGGAGTATTCAAATCATCATCCATGGCTTTTTCAAACTTTTCCGTGTACTTGGAAACTTCGTTTCCAAGTGAATCTTTTTCAGATGAGATAGGTATATTTTTCAGATTATAAACAAACTCGGAGATTTTTTGGAAATTGGTTTTAGCTTGCTCCATCACTGCCCAGGTAAAATTCATCTGGCTCCGGTAATGCGAGGACAAAATCGCCAATCGCAATTCCATCGGCGAATAGCCTTTAGCTTCAATATCTTCCAAAAAATAAAAGTTGCCCTTGGATTTGGCCATTTTTTCGCCATCGACCAGCAAATGGCGGATATGCAGCCAGTAATTGACAAATTTTTGGCCGGTGGCGCTTTCCGACTGGGCGATTTCGGCTTCGTGGTGGGGGAAAATATTGTCTTCGCCGCCGGTATGGATATCAATCGTGTCGCCCAGATATTCCATGCTCATGGCCGAGCATTCAATATGCCAGCCGGGATAACCCACACTCCAAGGCGAATCCCATTTCATAATGTGTTCTTTGGGGGCTTTGAGCCACAAGGCGAAATCCCAAGGATTTTTTTTGTCGGGATGTTCTTCCAGGCGCGCGCCGACTTTCAAATTTTCCAAGGTATTGCCGGAAAGTTTTCCGTAATCGGCGAATTTTGTGACATCAAAAAAAACATTGCCGTTTTTTTCATAAGCAAAACCCTTGTCAATCAGAATCTGGATGATTTTTAGCATCTGCGGGATATGGGCGGTGGCGCGAGGAAAAAAATGCGCCGGTAAAATATTCAAAGCCTTTTCAGTTTCGTGGAAATAATTTTCATAAAAGCCGGCAATTTCCGCCGGTGTCTTTTTTTCCGCCAAAGCTTTTTTTTCAATCTTGTCCTCGCCGGTATCGCCCTGGGCCACATTATCCTCCATCAAATGTCCGACATCGGTAATATTTTTAATCTGCCGGACTTCAAAGCTGGAGTATTCCAAAAATTTCCGTAAAACATCAGGAATCAAATACGCCCGCAGATTGCCGATATGGATCCGGTCATAAACCGTCGGCCCGCAGATATACATAGATACTTTTCCTGCGTTGAGCGGCCTAAATCCTTCTTTTTGTTTGGATAAAGTATTGTAAATCTTCATTTTTACTTGTCATCCTGAGCGAAGCGAAGGATCTCGTCATTCTTCAGATAAATCCCTGAATTCAGGATTAGTTTTTTTAATTAAATCTATTTTCTTTTTTCTAATCCAGCCTTTTATGGTTTTCTCGGCAGCAATAGCATCAATCGGCATGGAAAATGTTTCGTAATATACTAACTTATCTACATTATATTTTTCAGTAAAACCCTTGATTATTTTATTTTTATGTTGCCACATCCTATTTTCCAGATTACTTGTGAAACCAGTATATAAAACGGTATTTCTTTTATTAGTGGCTATGTATACATAGAAAGTTTTTTGCATATTTTACGAGATTCTTCACTGTGTTCAGAATGACATTGGTCACAGCCACTTTTTAGCTTTGAAAATCGCAATGGTAATGGCGGCAATAATAAAAGCGATCCCAATGTGCAACCAAAAACCGGAAGCGTATTTGCCGAATGGAATATCGGCGCTCATAGCCAAAAAATTGGAATAAACCGTCAGCGGCAGCATAATGGCGGAAAAAATCGTCAGAACCTTCATGGTCACATCCAATTTGGTGGAAAGCAGGGAATTGTTGGTTTCCTCCAATGATTCTATGGTTTCTTTTTCGCTTTCCAGATTATTCCAAATGCGGATATTGGTGCCGACCAAATCCTGAAAATAAGGCTTGAGTTCCGGGCCAATCAGCCGGTATTCTTTTTGCACCAGCGATTCAATGATGGATCTCTGGGGCTTCATCGTGCGGCGAAAATGGAGAATATCCCGCTTGACCTTGGAAATTTCCAGCACCATTTCTTTTTCATTGCCTTTGAAAGTTTCCTTTTCAATCCGTTCCAATTTTTTGGAAATATTGTCCAATTTCGGGAAGCAGGATTCCAGCAGTTTTTCAATAATATAGTGCATCAGTTTGGCGGGCGATTCGCTCATTAGAATTTCCCGCTTTTGATCGTCGTTTTTAAGCGAATGAAAAATTTCGGACAATTGGGAAATTTCCTTGAAATGCGAAGTGATTAGCGCGTTCTCGGTAATCACCATGTCGATTTCTCCCGGGTAAGTGGTTTTTTGCTCGCGATCAAAAAGCGGAATATGGATGGCCAGATACAGGCAGGTGTCATATTCCGAAGCCTTGGGCCGGATAGTCGGCGTGGAAAATTCATCCACCAGAATCGGGTGCAGATTGAAGCGCTTTTGGATGGAATTGATGTCCGACTTTTCCGGCCGGTGGATATCAATCCAGCTGAATTTGGATGATTGTATTTCTTGCATAATTTTAGTATTTGTCATCCTGAACTTGTTTCAGGATCTCAAATTAGATGCTGAAATAAATTCAGCATGACAAGATGCTATTTATTTTGTTATTTATATCATCATTCTACCAAGAAATAAGTATTTTGACAAAAAGAAATAAAAAGCGCTAGATTAAATAAGCGATACTAATCTACGAATCAGCATTCGAATGACACGAATGATAAATTTCAGATTTTGCATATGAAGAAGATAATACTGATTTTAATAAAGTTATACCAAAAAACCCTGTCGCTGGACCATGGCTGGCTTTCCTATGTTTACAGCGAAAGATTGTGCCGGTTCCATCCGACTTGCTCACAATATACTTACGAAGCCATAGATAAATACGGAATTTTGAAAGGCATCTGGCTGGGAATCAAAAGGATTTGCCGGTGCCACCCGTGGAATGACGGAGGATACGATCCGATTCCGTAGATCACATAACACATAGCGCATAACATAAAACATGAATAAATAAAGGGACAGTTGAAACCAGCTGTCCTTTTTAATTTTTGTCTAAATCTTTGATTTAGGTATAAAAATTAACCCCGTATTAAGCCCTGCTTTAGTGCGGGGTTCTTGTCTTTACTTATTATATCATGTATGTTAGTATTTAATTAAATCGTTCAGTTGTTTTACATTAGAATATTAACCTTTTTGCAGAATAAGGAGGAGAGTATGTCGATTCAGGAAATAGCTCTTGCAATATTGCTCTTTGTATTTGTTGCAATGGGAATTTTTGTTCGTATTTGCGGTTAAGTTATTAATGCAGTTAAATTTTTATCAAAGTCCCGGAAAAAAAACGGGACTTTTTTTATTTACCCCAAAACGAAAGATTTGACAGGTTTTATAAGTATAATACAATATGATTAGCACTCGGACTTGACGAGTGCTAAACAGTTGTCTATAATGGAAATATGAACCCCGTTACAACTTTTAAGTTAAAGTTAGAACAGGGTCATAAACAATAATTATTAATCGTTTTGATAAAGCTATTTTTATAGCTATTTCAAAAGTTGTAACGGGGTGAATTCAAGGCAGGAAAAAATACTCGGCGCGATCGTCGAAGAATATACCGAAACGGCCATTGCGGTCGGCTCGGAAGTTTTGCTTGATAAATATGATTTTAATGTCAGTTCGGCGACCATCAGAGCCGATATGTCCAAGTTGGAAAAAGAAGGCTTTTTGCACCAGCCGCATATCAGCGCCGGACGGATTCCGACCGACAAGGGCTACCGCTATTTCGTGGAAAAAATCATGCCGGAACAGAAATTGTCTTTAAGTGATCAAAAAAAATTACAAACCGAAATTTTAAAACTGCGGGCGCAAAAAAATCGCTTGACTCGGACGACTGCCAAACTTTTAGCTTCACTTTCCGGCAGTCTCGCCATTACCGGCGCCAAAGAAGAATTATTTGATTTCGGCATTCACGAGCTTTTGGAAAATCCGGAATTTAAAAATATTGACGAATTTTCCAAAATGGCGGAAGCCTTGGATTATTTGGATGAAAATGTGGAAGCAATTTTGAAAAAAGTTAAACAAGGCGAAACCAAAATATTTATCGGCCAGGAAAATCCCATCAAGGGCATTGCCGGCAGTTCTTCCATGGTCGTTTCCACCTACAAAACCAAATCAGGCGAAAAAGCGGTCTTGGCTCTCATCGGTCCCAAAAGAATGAAGTATGCTAAGAACAAATCAATACTCGATTATATGAAAAAACTTTTGAGCTCTTCGGCGGTAATAATTATAGTATTTGGTATCTGGTATTAAGTATTTAGTATATTTTTATGACGGACAAAAACAAAATAGCAAATAAGCAATATCCGGAACCGTGCGCAGGGGGATTGATTGTAAATCCGGAAGGGAAAATATTGCTTGCTAAAACCCACAAATGGAATGATAAATATGGTTTTGCGGGCGGACACATTGAATTTGGAGAAAAAATAGAAGATGCCATCAAAAGAGAAATGAAAGAAGAGACGAATTTAGATGTCGAAGTGGTTGATTTTTTAAGCGCGGACGAAAGTATTTTTTCAAAATCTTACCATAAAGAAAGGAAGCATTTGATTTTTCTGGATTATCTTTGCCAGGATAATGGAAAACTAGAGGTTAAAATGAACGATGAATTCCACAAAGAATATGGCTGGTATACGCCCGAGGAAGCCCTGAAGCTGGATTTAGCTGATGGAGTAAAAAAAGTAATCGAAAAATATATAGATTACAAAAAACAGAAAGGATATCTAGACAGCTGGAAAAGATGCGTCGCGGATTTTGAAAATTACAAAAAGCGCCAATCGGAAAATTTGGCCGAGATGATCAAATATTCCAACCAAGGCATGATTTTGGAAATTCTGCCGGTACTGGATAATTTCCACGCTTCGACCGACCATATTCCGGAAGACCAGAAAGACAATGCTTGGGTAGTGGGCATTATGCACATTCAGAAACAATTGGAAAAAGTCCTCGCTGATAACGACGTTACAGAAATAGAAACCAAGGTTGGCGATAATTTTGATCCCGCTTTGCACGAGGCTGTGCAAGCAGACACGAAAGAAACGGATAAAAACACGAAAGAAAACCACCAAATAAAAAAAGTTATTTTGAAAGGATATAAAATGGGAGAAAAAGTAATTCGAGCAGCGAGAGTAATAGTCAAGTAATTTTTTCTTCTGCTATCCTTGTTTTTTAGAAAAAACTAAGGATAGCGCCAAGAGAAAGTTATGAAGTTCATTTAAAAGGATAAAAAAACTCGGTCATCTTATTAAAGACAACCGAGCCGTGTGGATAAAATAATCACAGCAATGCTTTATCTATTTTTTTATAAAGCGCTATGATTTTTTCGAGCCTTTCGATTACAAGTTGCTGTAAAGTAAAATTTTCGTAGCAATTCTTAAATCTCAACTCTACTCTTCGATCAATCAGTGTGGGTTTAAAGGCGAGGATAATCTGAATTTTATCCAGAGCATCCGTAAGAGTGTTAATGGAACTTCGATCAACAATTTTTTTAAGCTCCTTTATGGCTTCAAAGCAATCGTCAGTTATCAGTATTATTTCTGCATGTGAAAATTCATTTAGTTTTTTCATAAACCCTCCATAAGATATGTTTTTGTTAAATAACCTCGTTCACTTTTCAGCTAGTTAATCTAGCAAAATAAGTCAGAAAAGTCAACTAGTTTATTTCGCAAGAAATAATAGTACATTATAAAAGAAAAACGACCCCGATCATGATTGACCGAAGCCGTAGGTAGAAATTATCATCCAAAAATGTTGACTATTTACCGAACATTTTGAGGATATCACCGGATATTTTTCGAAACTTCATGAATTTATCGCAAAGCTTATTAAAATTTCTAAGATCAGTAATTGTTCCATTGAGTAATCTGCTGTTCTCGTCAGACAAGATTAAATGCATCGCTTTTCCCTTATGTTCATTTACTAAGCTATTGAGAACATGTGTAAGGTCACTTACAGAGATATCAGTAGCCAACTTTAGTTCTCCGAGATTAATATTGTGAAGTTCTAAATTATTATCGAAATCACAAACAAATTTTTGACAGAATCCCAATAATATCCCCATCTCCTTTTTAGATATAGAATAATTATTTTTCATAAAGCCTCCTAAAAATATATGTTGTTAAGGTAGATCCTCCTGGTAGTTGACTAGATATACTATAACATCTGACTCCAAAAGTCAAGCCCAGCCGGAAATTTTAAATTTAAAGTTTTAAATTTTAAATCAATAGCAAATTCAAAATGATCAAATGTTTTAAAATTTAGTCATTTAGATTTCATTTAAAATTTAGAATTTAAAATTGAAAATTAAATCGTAAGTAATTAATAAATTTACCCCGTGAAATTCCGCAAAGCGGAAAAGCAGAGCGTATTTCACTGGGGACAAAAAATATGTCAAAGATACTAGGTATCGATCTCGGCACTACCAACTCCGCGATGGCCATCGTGGAAGGAGGAAGTCCCAGGATCGTAGAGAACAAGGAGGGCAACCGGACCACGCCGTCCATGGTCGCCATTTCCAAATCCGGCGAAAGATTAGTCGGATTGCTTGCGAAAAGGCAAGCCGTAACCAATCCGGAAAATACTTTATTTTCCATCAAGCGCCTCATCGGCCGGAAATATGAAGACCCGGAAGTGCAACGCGACGAAAAACTGATGCCGTATAAAATCGTCAAAGGCAACGGCGGCGTCAAAGTGATCATGCAAGGCAAGGAATATACCCCGCAGGAAATTTCGGCCATGATCTTGGGAAAATTAAAAGCCGACGCCGAAGAAAAACTGGGCGAAAAAATTGACGAAGCGGTCATCACCGTGCCGGCCTATTTCGACGACTCGCAGCGGAAAGCCACCAAGGAAGCGGGCGAAATCGCGGGCCTTAAAGTCCGGCGCATCATCAACGAACCGACCGCGGCCGCTCTGGCTTACGGCTTCAATAAGAAAAAAGACGAAAAAATTGCCGTCTATGACCTCGGCGGCGGAACTTTTGACATTTCCATCCTGGAAGTTTCCGCGGACACCGTGGAAGTCAAATCCACCAACGGCGATACGCATCTAGGCGGCGACGATTTCGACCAGGTCCTCATCAATTGGATAATCGAAGAATTCAAAAAACAGGAGGGGATTGATTTAGGCAAAGACCCGATGGCTTTGCAGAGGGTGAAAGAGGCGGGCGAAAAAGCCAAGATAGAACTGTCCACCGCCATGGAAACGGAAATCAACCAGCCGTTCATCACCACTACGCCTGACGGCCCGAAACATTTAGTCATGAAACTGACGCGCGCCAAACTGGAAGAATTAGTCGGCGACCTGGTGCAAAAAACTTTAGAGCCGACCAAGAAAGCCTTGGAGGACGCCAAACTTTCCACTTCGGATATTAATGAAATAGTCCTGGTCGGCGGTATGACTCGTATGCCTTTAGTCATCCAGACCGTAGAAAAATTCTTCGGCCAGAAAGCCAACATCACCGTCAATCCCGATGAAGTCGTCGCCATCGGCGCGGCCATCCAAGGCGGAGTTTTGCAAGGCGATGTCAAAGATGTTTTGCTTCTGGATGTGACGCCGCTGACGCTGGGTATTGAAACTTTAGGCGGCGTGCGCACTCCGCTCATCAATCGCAACACCACCGTGCCGACCGCCAAGTCGCAGATATTTTCCACGGCCGCTGACAACCAGCCGTCGGTGGAAATCCATGTCTTGCAAGGCGAACGGGAAATGGCCTCGGACAATAAGACCCTCGGACGCTTTATCCTGGACGGCATTCCGCCGAGCCCGCGCGGCATTCCGCAAGTGGAAGTGTCGTTTGACATCGACGCCAACGGGATACTCTCCGTCAAAGCCAAGGACAAAGCCACCAACAAAGAGCAATCCATCCGCATTGAAGCTTCCACCGGCCTTTCCAAAGACGAGATTGAAAAAATGAAGAAAGATGCCGAAGTCCACGCCGAAGAGGATAAGAAAAAGAAGGAAAGCGTGGAAACCAAGAATATGGCCGATACCCTGATTTTCACCACAGAGAAGGCTTTAAAAGAGGCAGGGGATAAGATTACTCCCGAGGAGAAAAAGCCCGTGGAAGAGAAAATTGAGGCCCTGAAGAGGGTATCAAGTCCGCCAGCTGGCGGAGGGGAGGATGTGGCGGCTATAAAAAAGGCCACCGAAGAGCTCTCCCAGGAGGCGCAAAAGATCGGCCAGAAGCTTTATGCGGCCGCCCAAGAAGCGCAGAAAAAAGCCGAGGCTGATAAGCCTAAAGAGGGCGAGGCTGATAAGAAAGAGCCGCCGAAAGAGGGAGAAGTTAAAGATGCAGAGACGGAGAAAAAGTGATGGATAAAAGCGAGGTGTAAAATCCTCGCTTTTTTAACAATGTATAGTTTCATTGACAAAATGTATAGATTTGCTATTATACTAATATTCTATGGAAAAAGATTTGATATCCATAAGCGAGGCGGCAAAAATACTGGGAGTTTCCATTATGACGCTCAGGCGTTGGGACGCGTCCGGCCGCCTTTCGTCAGTCCGAAAAAGCCCGCATAGCCATCGCTATTACCGCAAAGAAGACATTGAATTTTTCCGCAATGATCTGTTTCAAGTCGCCCGGGACTGGGTAGCCACCGGAAAAAATTTTCCGGAGGAATTATATTGCCAAAACAGCGCGATTTTTCAAGCGCGGTTAGTCAAGATGGAAAATGCGCTGATGCGCGATCTTAAGACAAGGGATATTTTTTCTTTGATTGTTTCGGTTGCGGGGGAAATTGGAAATAATTCCTTCGATCATAATCTCGGACAATGGCAGGATACTCCCGGAATTTTTTTCGGGTACGACCTGAATAAAAAGCAGATAGTTTTGGCGGATCGGGGCCTGGGCATTTTGGAAACATTGAAAAGAGCCAGGCCGGGTCTTAAAAATCACAGTGAAGCTTTGCGGGTCGCTTTTACCGAAATAATTTCCGGACGGGCTCCGGAGAACCGGGGAAACGGCTTGAAATACGTGAGAAAAATAATTTCCAAAAATCCCGTAAGCCTGGTATTTCAGACGGGCAACGCGCAACTCAATCTTTCAGGCGGCAATCCCGATCTGCAAATAAAAGAAATAACGGACGGCTTTCGGGGCTGCTTGGCGTTAATTACATTTTAATATCCATATGATCATAGAACTGAAAAAATTCGGAACCACATTGATTTCGCGCCAGACCGGCAGTGAAGCTTTTTTGGCTTTTCAACCGGCGCTTAAGGATGTTAAAGAAAATGAAGCGATTGAAATTGATTTCGAAGGCATATTGACTTTCTCTCCGTCCTGGGGGGACGAATTTTTGACGCCGCTGCTGGAAAAATACGGGGAAAAGCTGGTGCTTCGGCAATCTGACAATCCTTCCGTAAAAGCCACTCTGGAAATGCTGGAAGAATCACTGGGAAAAAAATTCAAAATGTCAGGAAGTGACAAAGACGCCGAACCTGCCCGCAATGCTTTGCAAAACGATGCAGGCGGGACCGAAAAGCCGGAAGATAAGAAATGAAATTGAAAAAAAGCAGGGTCGAAAGATTCTGCTTTTTTGTGATAGAATAAGACCAATAAGTCCTATTCGTCTAATATGACCAATTCGACCAATGATGAAAAATTAATGTTCGCCCACGGCGGCTACCGCACTTTGGAATCTTTCAAGATGGCAACTTTGGTTTATGATTTTACCATTGAATTTTGCCAGAAGCATGTTGATTACAAAAGCCGCACCAAAGACCAAATGGAACAAGCGGCGCGCAGTGGCCGGCAAAACATCGCTGAAGGCAGCAAGGCAGCCGGCACTTCCAAAAAAACGGAAATAAAATTGACCAATGTGGCGCGAGCGAGCCTGGAAGAATTACTTTTGGATTACGAAGATTTTTTGCGCCAACATAAATTGAAAATTTGGGACAAAAATTCTCCTGAAGCCAAAGAAATAAGAAGCCTTGCGTATCGCAAAGATAAGACAAATTCGACATATTCGTCTTATACGACAAATCCAGAAAGTTTCGCCAACCTTCTAATCTGCCTCATCCATCAAACCAATTATCTCCTCGACCGCCAAATTAAAAAGTTGGCGGAGGATTTCAAAACTCAAGGCGGCTTTACTGAGAGGCTCTATCAGCAACGAACTCAATATCGCGAACAGAAATAAAAAATTGTCCAAACTGTCTTATTTATCCAATTTTCAAATCTTCCCCCACCCCCAAAAACCCTCTTGCCCACAGCGGGATTTAGGCTTGACTTTTTTAAAGTTTGATTTATCATAAAAAGCTCTGATTTAGAGCTGTTTTTAAACTAAAAACGAAGCATTATTAACAACCACCTATTTTAAAGGAGGAAGTAACATGCAGGACATTAAGGGAATTCCCAAGGCAAAATTACTTCAAGTAGCAGAAACAGTTGTTGAAAAATTTATAAACTTACCTCAAAACCCGAATCCAGGGAGGAAAGGATGCTACATCGGGGTCGTATCCAAAGAGAGGGGTATTGTCAAAGTACAGCTGGCCACGGAGCTGGGGTACTGCAAACCTGAAAAGGTGTCCAAATATTTCAGGTTTTGCCTGGAAAAGCCGATGCGAATACTGGAACATGGTGAATTCAGCAGCTGGCAAAGCCGGGATGTGGATTCTGAAAAATATGGCGGGGCTGTGACGGCACATCCGAGATCCAAGGGGCCTAAGGCTGGCCGAGGCATTGCCATAGGCATCTCCGGTTTTACGGAACATGGCGATGAAGCAGTTGCGCTGGTCATAGGATTGGCACTCAATTTATTCATCTTGGAAGATGCCAAGCGGGTAATAAAGATTAGTGGCAATGAACTGTTTTACCCCATGGTGGAAAAGTGCGCCAAATTATTTATGTAATTAACGCGCGAACATGGGCGGGAATCTTGAGAGAAAATCTCAAAAGATTTCCGCCTTTTTTTATTTTTTAAATATTTCCCCTCCCGGTTTTAAATTAAAAAAATAAATCCCCTCCGCCTTTCCCAAAAAACCCAAACAATCTCATTCAACATCTTTTAAAATACTACGATGACATTCCAACATTCTGGAGAATGTTGGAATGTTGTTGTATAATAGGAATGTAAATGATAGGGGAATAATAAATAAAAATATGTTAGCCAAAAAACACATAATAAATCCAAATGATTGGCGCCGGCCGGGAAAATCAGTCAAATCGCCCAAACAGATGGAACGGCATTTAAAAGGCGTTGCCAACCATTGGCGCATTGAAATTTTATTTTTAGTGGCTAATAACAAAGGCATTACGGTTGAAGACATTGCCGAAAGGCTTAATTGCAATTTTAAAACTATTTCTGAACACACCCGCAAATTAGACCAAACCGGGCTGATCCGCAAGAAATACAAAGGCCGCACTGTTACCCACGAACTTTCACCTTATGGCCAAAATTTTTATAAATTCATACGGACATTCCAACATTCTTGAGAATGTTGGAATGTCATTTTTCTTTCTTTTTTTACCGCCTTGCGGCGAGTCTTTGCTTCTTGGCCGGAGATGCTAAAAAGCGTATAATGGATAATGCTTAACCAATAAAAAATTTCCCGGTGAAATAAAGCTGCGCTTTTCCGCGAAGCGGAATTTCACGGGATAAAATTTATGCAACAAGACGAAGTCAAAAAAATAGTTAAAGATAGTTATACTGAAATCGCCAAAGGCAGCGGTTGTTCCTGTTGCGGAGCCAAAAAAGAGCAGGAAAAAATCGCCGAAGAGATTGGCTATTCCAAAGAAGACATCGCTAAATTTTCCGAAGCCAACCTGGGGCTGGGCTGTGGCAATCCGGTGGCTATGGCCGAAATGCAAGCAGGAGATGCGGTTTTGGATCTGGGCTCTGGCGCCGGTTTTGATTGTTTCATCGCGGCCCGCAAAGTCGGCGAAAGCGGAAAGATAGTCGGTGTTGATATGGTTCCCGAAATGGTGGAGAAAGCCAAAGCCAACGCGGAAAAATACGGATACAAAAATGTGGAATTTAAATTAGGGGAAATTGAAAAATTGCCGGTCGAGGATAATGCTTTTGATATCATTATCAGCAATTGCGTTATCAATCTTTCGCCGGACAAAGATACGGTTTTTGCCGAAGCTTACCGGGCGCTGAAGTCGGGCGGAAAAATGTTTGTGTCCGATATCGTTTTGCTCCAGGAATTGCCGGAGGAAATCAAAAATAATCCGGTGCTGCTTTCCGGCTGCGTAGCCGGGGCCATTATGAAAGATTATTATATCGCCAAAATGGAAAAAGCCGGATTTGCAGTCGAAGTGCTGTCGGAAGACAAAGATATCAGCAAGAAGCAATACCAGAGCATGCCACTGGAAAGTTTGAAAGTCAAAGCCGTCAAGAAGTAAGTATTTAAATACGTATTAAAATATCCCCCCTTTATTTATATTATATTTTTCTTTCTCCCACTTTCCCGCTAAGCGGGACGGAATTTTTTATGCTATAATATCAAAAGCTTATGGACAGCATCATCAAAGTGGAAAATTTAATAAAAAGGTTTGATGATTTATTGGCCGTGGATGACATCAGCTTTGAAGTGAAACCGGGCGAAATTTTTGCGTTTCTCGGGCCTAACGGCGCCGGCAAATCCACAACTATAAAAATGCTGATTACTCTGCTCAAGCCGACCAGCGGGAAAATGACGCTCAACGGCTATGATCCGACCAAAGATTCCAACGAGGTCCGCCGGTCTATCGGCATAATTTTTCAGGATCCCAGCTTGGACGACGAGCTGACTGCCTGGGAAAATATGGAATTCCACGGCGTGCTGTATGGCATTCCCAAAAAAATCCGGCGCGAACGCATTGATCAACTATTGCAGTTTGTGGAACTGACCGAAAGAAGAAATGATTTAGTCAAAGAATTTTCCGGCGGGATGAAAAGGCGTCTGGAAATCGCACGCGGGCTTCTGCACCACCCGAAAATAATTTTTCTGGACGAGCCGACGCTCGGCTTGGATCCGCAGACCCGCAACCATATGTGGAGCTACATCAAGGAACTGAATAAAAACGAGGGCACTACGGTTTTTTTCACGACGCATTATATGGAAGAAGCTGACCGCGTTGCGCAAAAGATTGCCATTATTGACCACGGAAAAATCGTGGCCATTGGAACATCGGCCGAGCTTAAAGGACGGACGCAGACTGATTCTTTGGAAGATGCTTTTTTAGCGCTGACCGGCAAAACTTTGCGGGATGAAAGCAGTAGCGCCACCGATCAGATGCGGATGCGTCATCAGGTCTGGCGCCGGCAAAAATAATTAAAATAAATTATGAAAGCGATTTATATTTTGTGGCTCAGGCAAATTAAGCGGTATCTCCGCTCCCGTTCCCGGATTGTCGGCTCTTTGGCGCAGCCTTTGCTTTTCTTGATTTCGCTGGGCTACGGCTTCGGGCCGGTATTCCAAAAAGCCGGGCAGGGCAATTATCTGGAATTTCTGGCGCCGGGCATCATCGGCATGAGCATTATTTTCATGTCCGTATTTTCCGGCGTGGATATCGTCTGGGACCGGCAGTTCGGATTTCTGAAAGAAACTCTGGTGGCGCCGGTTTCGCGGATAAACATTATGATTGGCCGGACGCTGGGCGGAGCGACGGTGGCTTCCGTTTCACGGCGCTGGGAACGGCCATCGGCTCGAAGCTCCATGATATGCAAGGCTTCCAATTGATTGTCAATTTTTTGGTCATGCCGCTTTTTTTCCTGTCCGGCGCGCTTTTCCCGCTGTCCGGCTTGCCGAACGCCCTGGTCATCGTGGCTAAATTTGATCCCTTGTCTTATGGTATTGACGCTTTGCGGACATTGCTTATCGGCGTCGGCCATTTTGGCCTGGTGACGGATATCTCGGTGCTTTTTATAGTAACTTTGATTTTTCTGATTATCGGCAGTTATTCATTTTCCAAAATCCAGATTTAAAATAAATAGACTAAAATGTTATACTCGGCAAAGTGCCGGCTTTTTATTTTTGCCAAAAGGTTTTTAAAATGGTAGGTTTTAGACAGCAAGATTTTCTTTGACAATTTGACAATCCAACAATTTTATACAAGGAGGGATGAAAATGGATTTGACAGCAATTTGGAATTTAATTCCGAACGAATTAAAACTTGTAATTATGATGTCATTGCCAGGCATTGGCAAAGGCAGTGTTTTTATTTCTCGGGGGATTTGTGCTTATGATTTTTCTCCTGAAAAAGCCTTTTTGCTCTGCACTATGGGCAGCCTGATAAAGGTTACTTATTATTTCGGTTTCATTTTCAGAGCCGAATGTATGATCAGCAAGGGAATATTATCCCAGCAAAGATTTAATTCGCTGGTTACCAATAAGGCCAAAAATCGGTATCGGGTTTTTTACCGATATATCGGATTAGTTACTCTTACTGCATTGGCTTTTTTTGGGATTGGAATTTTACCGGCGGCTTGTCTGGCCTATGTTTGCCAAACTGGATTTTTCCGGGGAATAATGGCCACAACTTTTGGCGCTATTACCGCCAATTATCTTATAGCTTTTGGAGCAATAAGGCTAAAGATCGAAATTATTGTTTTTTGTCTCATCCTGAAAGAAGGCTTAAAAACAATAATAGAATTCATCCAAAATTTGTTTTAACCAGGCGGGAAGCTGAAATCAGCCCCGCCTTTTATATTGCAAGAATTTGACAAAATAAACCTTTCGTGCTACAGTCTTTTGACACCTTAAAAACAATAAATAATCAGTATAAAGGTCAAAAAAGGAGAGTAAATATGCTAGTTGATAAAATTCCTATAACAGGAGGAGAAATTAGCTCCGTAGACAAGATCAAGTTTTTGGAGCCCAATCGTTCAATGGAAAAAGAAAAAAGAAAAGCTCTGCGCAAATACATTAAGAGATTTGGACCCGGGCCTTTCGATATTAAAAACATTGAACCTATTGGTATGCAGTTTACAATTCGTTTTGATACAGGAACAGAGATTATCGGGCTTAATGCCTGTTGGTTTAAAAAGGCTTAAAACAACGTTTAAAACTTTTATAAGGAGGAAGAAAGGTAATGAGAAAGTTGGTTATTTGTTTATTGGCAATAGCTCTTCTGTTCAGTCTGAATTTTCAGGCTTCAGCAGGAGAAAAGAAAAGCCTTGAGGAATATTTTTTCCAGATCAAGGCGGTTGAAGGCAATATTTCCATGGGAGAAGCATATGAGTTTGCAGAGTTAATTGCGAATGCTTCCCCGGCTGAAGCGATAAAGTTCGTAAAAGCGGTTATGGCCCAGGAAAAGATTGGGACAGAAATTTCTCCCGACATTTGCAATGCCCTCAGTCAGTATGGATGGATTCTTCAAGTAATCCATGATGTACTATTAGGCAAAGCGATTCCCTATCAGTCGTGTGCCTGGTATCTGTATAGTTTTTTAGAAGAGACGCTTCTCTGGTGTCCAAGCACATGCCAATGCAATTTGAATGCTTGGTGCGCTTTTCACCAGTATCAGCGCATCATGGCCGCGATCGGACTTCTGAACTGTACCGGATAAACCCCCCTCCGGAATCCGGATGCGGTTCAGATAATGCCCATGCAAACATAACATCGTTTGCATGGGTTCTTTTTATTTTTGTGGTAGAATATAAGTATGAAAACGCAGATCCTAAAATATATTTTAATTATTCTTTCCCTGCTTTTGGCTTTTCTGGCTTGGCGGTCGGTGGAGCGGGCGATCAAGGTAGAAAACGCCAGTGTCTGGGGCATGCCGATTCTTTGGTTTTCTTTATTTTTTATCGCGCTGGCGCTGGCTATTATTTTGGTTAAGAGCCGCTATTATATGGAACTGCTGGCTTTTTTCTCTTTGGCTATCAGCTTGTTTTTTTCCTTGAGCGTCGCCCATTTTATTTCCGTGACTATAGCTTTTCTGGTCATTTCTTTGGCGGTCGGGAAAATCCGCAAAGATTTAAAACTAAATGTGAAGGTAGATATGTGGAAAACGCTGCGTTCGGGCAGCACCTATATTATTCTGGCTTTAGGAATTACAGTGGCCAGCCAGTATTATTCCACTGTCAGGGAATCAACTATTGAAAATATCATTCCCAAATTCAAAATGGAAGGCCTGACCAATTCGCTGACCAATCAGGTTCTTTCCGCCGTCAATCCCAATTTTAAAAATCTGGACCAAGATGGGCTGACGGTTGACCAGCTGATTTTAAATACCGGCCGGGACCAAATGGTGGATAATATTTTGGGAACCGGCTTGGATTCAAACAGCATGCAACTAGTGCAAAATAGCCAGAATCTGATTCTGGAGCAGGGGAGAAAGCAATTCTCGCAAATAGTCGGCCGCGAACTTACGGGGCAGGAAAAATTTTCCGAAGTGATTTCTGAGATAGTCAATAATAAAATCAACCAGTTTATCGCGCCTAATTTTTCCGGAGAGAAATTTCCGCTACTGCCGCTGATTTTAAGTTTGGTGCTTTTTCTGACTATCATTCCGCTCGGCTCATTCTTAAGCCCGATTTGGATAATGCTGGCCAATCTGATTTTTAAAATCCTAGTTAAATCCAAACTGATCATCATCAACAAAATCCCGGCGGAAGTGGAAGTCATAGAATAGTATATATTTTTAGGCCGTTTAGCGGCTTTTTATATTTCCCGTAAAGCTTGACTTTTTTTGAAAAGTTGCAATAATTGACGGAAGTCTGACAATTCTGAAATTAAACAAAAAATGTTCTTTTATAAAGAAAAGAAAGGAGAACGAGAGATGGCACACGGAGAGTCAGTCCTAATAAGGTTAGGAAAGGAAAATATTATAACAGAAGTCAGGAGGTTATGTAGGGATCTTCAGGCCTTGGGCGGTGAGGTCAAGATTCCATCAAGGAAGGATTTGAAAATATTTAACGATTCCCAACTAGTATCAATGTATACTAATTTTTCTATGAAGCTGGATGCCGAAGAGAAAAAGGAAAAATTTCTGGTTAAGTTTAGCGGAGATTTGGTGGAAAAGGACAGCTTTTATAAAATGCTAAAAAAAGAGTATGCAGACGCTATCCTTGATATTATTCCCGGCGCGGGAATGCAAACCTATGAGCTTTGCAAAAGGAAAAAAATACGTTTCAAGATTGTCGGTCCGCCTGGTTTTAGGCGGAGGAAAGTTTTTTTGAAGGAAGACCGAAAAGAGATCCACGAAGAGGGAATAAGGGTCCAAAAAATCGTGCGAGAAAAACTGAAGCAATTTGGCATAAAAGCCGAAATCATCCCGCTTCATTTTAAAACCCGCAATGACTACCACACGGAAAATGGCGACCTAAAGGCTATGAGCCTAGCTCATAATTATGACCATGTAGTAGTTTATACATTGCAAAAAAAGAAGCCGGAAGTAACCAAATTCAGGATTAAGGTCATTCGATTTAAATGATTATTATAGATAATATGCGCACAGAACCTCTGGTAAAGTTATACCAGAGGTTTTTTTAATTTAATTAGCACTCACGGTATGGGATTGCTAATTGTAGTATTTTGTGCTAGGATATTTTTATGGCACTCCCGCACCAAATTCCGACAATATTTTTACTGAGTATAACAATTGATGCGCGGATTCGCCTACGGCTTAAATTAATTCAAAAAACATAGATTAAATAAAGAATTGGTGCGGGACGCTCATTTTTGTAGCTGCTCGCGCCTCGCAGACAAAAATGGCGGATTACTACAATATATTAGGCGTTTCTAAAGGCGCGTCGGATGACGAGATAAAAAGGGCCTATCGGAAACTGGCCCACCAATACCATCCGGACAAATCCGGTGGCGATGAAAAGAAATTTAAGGAAATTAACGAAGCCTATCAGGTTTTGTCGGATAAAAGCAAACGCCAGCAATACGACCAATTTGGGCGGACTTTCGAACAGGGCGGATTTTCCGGCGGAAGCGGACAGGCTGGGGGCTGGGATTTTGGCAATTTTGATTTTGGCGATATTTTTTCCGGCGGATTTTCTTCGCAAGGTGGAGGCTTTGAGGATATTTTTTCCGATATCTTCGGCGGTGGCACGGCGCGCCGGCGCAGAAAAACCCGCGGGCGGGATATTCAAGTGGATGTAGAAATAAGCTTTGAGGAAATGGTCCGCGGCGCGGAAAAAAATATAAATTTATACAAAACCGTAGTCTGCGACCGCTGCCAAGGTTCTGGCGGTGAACCGGGAGCGGATATTAAAACCTGCCCGACTTGTAAGGGTTCCGGCCAAATTCAAACTACGCGCCGCAGTTTTTTCGGCAGTTTTTCTCAAGTCAGCATCTGCCCGGAATGCCAGGGCGAAGGCCAAGTTTATGCCAAGAAATGCGCCAAATGCGGTGGCGACGGCCAAGTTAAAGAAGAAAAAGAAATACAAATTGACATTCCGGCCGGCATAGCCGATGGCCAGACTATTTCCGTTCAGGGACAAGGAGAAGCCGGCGGCAAAGGCGCCCAACCCGGCGATTTGTATGTAAATGTCCACATCAGTCGGCATCCGAAATTTATCCGCAAGGGCAATGATATTTTAAGCACGGAATATATTTCTTTTTCTCTGGCAACGCTCGGCGGCAAAATTGAAATTGAAACCATCGAGGGCAATTTAATCCTGAAAATTCCCGCCGGCACGCAATCGGGGGAAATTTTCCGCATCAAAGGCAAAGGCGTGCCGGAACTACATGGCCGCAACCGGGGCAACCAAATGGTGAAAATTATCGTCCGGACTCCCAAAAATCTTTCGCGGGACCAAAAAAGGCTTGTGGAAGATTTAAAAAACGAGGGCATTTAAATGAAAAATTATCCGAAAAAATTTGTTATTTTTCCAGTGCTTTTTATAAGCGCCTTTTTTTTATTTTCCGGATGTGAGAAGGCTGATATTCCGATTGGAAAAACAATCCAAAAAATTTCCCAGCCAGCTGAATTTGCCAAACCGGAAGTAAAAAAACGTGAACCTATCTCCATTATTTTTCTCGGCGATATCATGCTGGACCGCTACATCCGCCAGATAGCCGAAAAGAAAGGCTATGATTTTATTCTGGAAAAAGTTTCTGATTTTCTAAAAAGTAGCGATTTGGCAATAGCCAATCTGGAAGGGCCGGTTACCAGTAGTCCCTCACGAAGTATTAATACCCAATTGGGAGAAAAAGCCAATTATTATTTTACTTTCAATTTTCAATCACTTTCCGTATTAAAAGAAAATAATATCCGGCTGGTAAACATCGGTAATAATCATATCTCAAATTTTGGCGCCGAGGGCATAGCTGAAACTAAAAACTATTTGAACGTAAATGGAATTGAATTTTTCGGCGATACGACCGATGAAAATAATTGTTATATTATAAAGGAAATAAAAAGCATTAAAATAGGCTTAGTCAGCCACAACCAATTTTTCGGCGGGCAGGAAAAATCCATAGAATGTCTGGCAAAAATAAAATTGCTGAAACCCGATTTTATCGTGGTTTACGCCCACTGGGGCAAGGAATATGAAAAAGAACCGCTGGAGAGCGTCCGGAATTTAGCCCGCGAATTTATCGATAACGGCGCCGATTTGGTAATCGGTAGCCATCCGCATATCGTCCAGTGGGAAGAAGAATATAAAAACAAGAAAATTTTTTATTCGCTGGGCAATTTCGTCTTTGACCAATATTTCAATCCGGAAACGCGCCTCGGTTTGGCGGTAAAAGTTATTTTCAATCCGGAGAATAAAACCCTAGATTTTATGAAACAGCCAGTTTTTATGGAAACCAGCGGACAGACAGTTCTCAAATAAGCGTTCTTGTTGTATAATTTAGGCATAAACAAAAAATAAAAATTCATCCATATGAACCTCGCCAATATTTTAAGCCAATTAGGAGTATCCATGCAATTGACGCAGGATGTGTCGCTGATAATTTTTCTCGCGCTGGCCAGTTTTATTTTCGGAATGCTTTTAGGACGGCGCCGGATTATGAGCGTTTTGGTCAGTATCTACATTGCCTACGCCATTATTACCGTCGTGCCGGATAAAATGCTGGGCGATTATTTCTCGGAAATCATAGTTTTTTTAATTCTAATTGTTTTTCTGACGCTTCTTAACCAGCGTTTTTTCGGAGTGTCCTTTTACGGATCCAGCCATCTGTGGCGAATTTTTTCTTTAAGCTTTTTGCAAATCGTTCTGGTTTTAAGCATTATTTTTTCCATAATGCCCAAAAGCGCGGCGCTGGGTTATGTTTCCGGCAATACTTATCAATATCTGGTTTCCAGCTGGGCGCCGTTGATTTGGATGCTGGCTCCGTTGATATTTATGTTTCTGATTTATCGGAAAGGAAATCGCTAGATATTGACGAATGGATAATAAATGCTAGAATATCCAAGTCGTCTTTTTATATGCGCCCATAGCTCAGCCTGGTAGAGCAGTTGCCTTTTAAGCAAATGGTCGTAGGTTCAAATCCTACTGGGCGCACCAAATTGTAAGTTATAACAATTCGTGTTATTATAAATGTATAATTGCTAAATAAATTTATATGAATATTGAAAATCCAATGGGAAGATTAAGCAAAAAAGAAGCGCGTGAAAATGAAGAAGCTCATGATTTGGCCAATATGATGAAAGTTGAATTGGGAGCTATTCCTGCATATGAAAAATATCTAAAGCCAACAACAGCCGAGGAGTATGATAAAGCGCTGGAAGTAGTTGAAGAAATTAAACGAATGGCCGAGGAAGAACCATTAACACAAAAGGTTCTTTATGAAATAGCTCGCTTAGCAGTGAAAAGCAGTTATGGAGTTGCAGAAGTTTTGGCTGCCTTGCCTGAATCAAATCCAAACTTAAAATATGGTGAAACTATGTTGTGGAAGATAGACAATAATAAAACCGAATTGCTTAAAAAATTAGAGGATGCAACAATGAAATTAAGAAAGTTAA
>JAPLXF010000019.1 GCA_026396205.1 Candidatus Moraniibacteriota bacterium
TTCAACATGCCTTGAGTCAGGCTTTTGCCTTCATTAACTTGGTCGCGAATTTGCGCCAGTGTTTGTTTCAAAAGCTGATTTTTTGTTTGCGCGATTAAAACAGACAGCGAAGGCACAAGCGGGATGCCGGAGCCTAAAAGAGTTGAAAGCTGCCTGGTAAATATAGACACGTCTTTAGTGGAAACCCTTTGCCAGAGGTTAATACCCAAAACACCGGATAAGGCCGTATCCTTCTTATCTGCCGCCTGATTAATTTCAGTGGGGTAAACGCCCTCTTCACGCAATTTCTGCCTCGCCGCGGCAATACCCATTGCATCAACAAAGCCTTTACTCTCGCGTCCTTTTTCATCCAAAGCTGTATATTCGTAGACACTCATTTGCTTTTACTCCATCAAATACAATATCGTAGAAATATTTACCATAATTTCAAATTTGATTCAATGAGTTATCATACCAAGTTGCTTTCAAACATTAAGATTTGAATTTTTGAAAGCTTACTTGGTATTATGCAAAATCAATCAATTTCTTAATGTCTGATAACTAATTGGTATCATAAGTTTATGCATGGTTTCTGCTGTCCCCTTTGGAGGGGGTGTCTCATAAATGACGGGGGAAAAGTGATTTCATTATTGATTTAAAACGGAATTGGTCAGTGTTTAAATATCTGAATCTTCCGTTTTGTCACTTTTTCTCGACACGTGTCAGAGTGCTCATGTATTTGTTGCTGATATCATCAACTGGGTCCAAGCAAAGGCATTTCAGATAGGCCTTGATAAAACCTTTCAGAAAAACCGCTGCCGGCAGTTTTTCTGTTTTATCATCCTCTATCCAGTTCAGATTATTGAGACTGATTTTTGTTTCCTGGTGAATTTTTTCAATAGCAACGTCCAGTTCGTTTCTGATTTCCTTAAGATCGGCGCCGCTGATTTCCTGTCGGGAAAGAATTTCTCTGATTCGCTGATTTTGGGAAATTTTTGCTTTTAATTCAGCCATGCCGGATTTCAAAATGCCTGAGGCATCCTTCTGCCGGTTAATGTCAAAAATATTGACAGATTTTTTAATCGCCGGGGTCTTTTCATCCGCGCTGAAAATTCCCGTCCGGATAAGTTCGTTGTCGTAGATATCCCTTTCTTTTTCATTGATGAGCGTAAAGTAAGCCATTTCAAGAAGGGCGAGTATTTTTTTTCTTTCTTTCTGCGAAAAAAAGGAATAGCTGACCAGAGAATCGGGATGATACATCTGCAAGGCGGCGTTATAGGCGCCGCGAATTTCCAGAGCTGTCGCGTCCGGTTTTATATCCAGCATTTCGTAGTAATTCAACTGGGCGAAATCTTTTTCCATCCACGGCCTCAAATCTGTATGTTTTAAAGATAATTAAGCATCAATTGTTCGCCGAAGGAATTACTCATTTTCCTGTTCAGTTCTCGCAAATCATTGGCGGCGCGTGTGTGTGGATAGCGGTCTAAAAAGCAAACCTGCTGGCAGATGGCGTCGTGAACATGTTCGTCGTAGGCGATATTGCCGGCGAAATCAACATTAACCCCGAGATGCTTTTTAATGATCTTGCATATCTGCTCGCCCAGAATGACATTATCCTGCTTGCGCAATTGGTTAAGGATAAGTTTGAAGCTGAAAGAATTGAAATCTTTTTTAATCAGCATGTATTTTTCAGGATGTTCTTTTTTGACAACCGAAATAATATGTTCCGGCTTATTGAAAGAGCTGTCTCCTGAATGCTCACTGACATTTTTTTCCAACGCTTTAAATTCGGCCGTGGAAAAATAATGACGGATCCGGCGCAAATAAATGGCGCGCATAAACCGGTAAACGTTTTCAATGGAAGTCGGCTCTGGCGTGGTAATGAATATGCCGTTTCGCGAAGCCAAAAAAAAATCGAGCGTGTTGAAGGCGCTGCCGGCGCCCAGATCCAGCAAAATATATTCGTATTTTAATTTAGCTATGGACATTAGGGTTTTATTTTTTCTGTCATAGGGAAGATTGGCGATATCCAGATTATCATGGGCACCGCTGATCAAAAAAAGGTTGGGAAAAGGAGTTTCCAGAACGGCGTCTTCCAGAACAGATATTTTTTTTGAGACGAAATCGGAAAAACATTTTTCAGGATAAGGGACATCCACCATGGTGTGCAGATTTGCCGCCCCCAGATCGAGATCAATCAG
>JAPLXF010000078.1 GCA_026396205.1 Candidatus Moraniibacteriota bacterium
TAGCCAATCTGACATATGGTATTTTTTCCTCTGGTTTCAAAAAGGCGGCGATAGCGACTGCTTCAATGATTTCTGTAAAGTATTTATCCACTTTTTGCCCGAGCGTATATCGGTGAGTGGTTGGCAAAATTCGGTAATATTCATACCATAAAAGATATAGGTTTTTTATTTTTTCAAATACTGCAGGCAGCTGGGGGGGGGGGTCATTGTTTTAAAATTAAAAGTTAAAAATGAAAAAAGAAAAAATAAAACTCAAAAAAATTTATGAAGATATTATTAGTTTAGAAAATCTTTTGGAAGCTTGGAAGGAATTCGTAAAAGGCAAGCGGGACAAAAAAGATGTTCAGGAATTTTCTATGCGTCTGATGGATAACATATTTTTGCTTCACAGCGAACTTTTAAATCATACCTACAAACACGGCGGGTATCAAGCCTTTAAAATCAATGATCCGAAACCCTTCATCGCTGATTCATATTCCTGCCGAAATAATAAAGGCACACACAAGGCCATCAATAGATTTCGGAAATATTCTTATATCATCAGCAAAAACAACACAAAAAACTTGCTGGATTTTAAAATGCGACATCAGAAAGTTTTTCGCGAACATAGACCACGAAATATTAATCAGAATTTTACAGGAATATATTCCAGATAAGAATATCATTTGGCTTTTGGAAAGTGTGATAGAAAGTTTCTCAAGTGAAAACGAAATCAATATTGGTCTACCGCTCGGCAACTTAACCTCCCAGCTTTTTGTGAATATCTATATGAATAAGTTCGACCAGTTCGTGCAGCATAGATTGAAATTAAAATATTATATCAGATATGCTGATGATTTTGTGATTTTTTCTGAAGATAAAAAATATTTGGAAAATAATATTTCGATTATTCGGGAATTTTTAAAAAGCGATTTGAAACTTGAATTGCATCCGGATAAAGTTTATATAAAAACGCTTAATTCCGGTGTTGATAAATATTTAGAAAACAATTTAATATCAGAAGAATCTTTTAATCAGAGCCGGCAGTCGTATTTGGGAATGCTCAAATATTGCAGAGGCTATAAAATACAGAGAAAAATAAAAGAGATTATACCAGCACAAATAGTTGAAAAAAACCTTAAATTAGGATAAAATGGATTATATGGATAAATATGACCCAAAAGAAATAGCCCCGCACCAAAGCAGGGCTTGGTATGGGGTAAAAGCAAAAGTGGCAGTAAAATAGGACTTTATGGACAAATATAACCCAAAATCAATAGAATCTAAATGGCAAAAAGCTTGGGCTGAAAGTGGAATTTATCAGGATTATTCCAAAAAGAAAAAATTCTACGCTTTGGATATGTTCCCATACCCTTCGGGAGCGGGCCTGCATGTCGGCCATCCCAAAGGCTATATCGCGACCGATGTAGTAGCGCGTTTTAAAATACTTCAAGGCTATAGCGTCCTTCATCCGATGGGTTGGGACGCTTTTGGACTGCCGGCGGAAAATTATGCCATCAAAAATAAAATCCATCCCAAAGCGGCGGTGGAAAAAAATATTGCGACTTTCAAAGGGCAGCTTAAAAAATTCGGCTTTACCTACGATTGGGATAGGGAAATCAATACGACGGATCCCCAATATTATAGATGGACGCAGTGGATATTTTTAAAAATGTTCGAAAAGGGTTTGGCTTATGAATCAGAGGAGCCGGTCAACTGGTGCCCGAAATGCAAAACGGTGCTGGCTAATGAAGATTTGGAAAAAGGGCTTTGCGAAAGATGCGGCAGCCGGATTGTGCAAAGAAAACTGCGCCAATGGGTTTTAAAAATGACCGATTATGCTGACCGGCTACTGTACGATCTGGATAATAAAGATTTAAATTGGGAAGAACTGATTAAGGAACAGCAAAAGAATTGGATTGGACGTTCGGAAGGAGCGATAATCAAGTTTAAAGTTAAAAGTGAAAAGTTAAAAGTTAAGGAAGAATTTTTTATTGAAACATACACCACTAGGCTGGATACTATTTATGGCTGTACTTATTGCGTGGTCGCTCCAGAACATCCGCTTGTCGCATCGCTCCTCGATATTAAAAATGAAAAATTAAAAATAAAAAATATTGAGGAAGTAAGAAAATATGTTATTAATTCCCAGAACAAGACCGAACTGGAAAGAACGGAACTGCAAAAAGAAAAAACCGGAGTAGAACTAAAAGGCATTAAAATTATCAATCCTTTCAATGATGAAGAAATTCCGTTATTTGCGGCCGATTATGTTTTGGGTTTTTACGGCACCGGCGCTGTCATGGCCGTTCCGGCGCATGATGAACGGGACTGGGAATTTGCCAAGAAATATGATTTAGAAATAAAACAATCAATCGCACCGTATTTAAAAGATAATCCTCAGGAAGATAAAAAAACAGAAAAAAGAGAAGTTGCTACAGCTATCGTAAAAAACCCAAAAAATAATACTTACCTGTGCTTGAACTGGAAAACTACCGCTTGGAAATCTTTTCCTACCGGTGGCATTGATAATGGTGAGGATGCAGTAAAATCAGCCATGCGGGAAATAGAAGAAGAAGCCGGATATAAAAATCTGAAATTTATCAAACAGATTGGAGATTCTATTTATGCGGAATTTTATCGTCCACACAAAGGCTCTAATGTTTTTGCGCATTTTAAATACTTTTTGTTTGAACTTATAGATGAGAAAAAGGCGGAAGTGGAAGAAAAAGAAAAGAAACAGCATGAGGCGGTTTGGGTAACTGAGAAAGATATAATTTCATTTATTAATGTTTGGAATCAAAAAATAATCTGGAAAAAATATACAGAAGGGGATTTTGCTTATTGTGAAGACGGTATCATGATAAACTCTGGTATATACAACGGGTTGAAATCTCAGGAAGCCCGCGAAAAAATGACCCAGTGGCTGGAAAAAGAAAAAATCGGGCAGAAAAAGATTAATTACAAAATGCGCGACTGGGTTTTTTCCAGGCAAAGATATTGGGGTGAACCAATCCCGCTCGTGTTCTGCGAACACTGCGCGGTCAAAATCAAAAATCAAAAATCAAAAATCAAAAATAATGAATTTAGTAAGGGTGAATTAATGAATCCCGGTTGGTTTGCGATTTCAGAGCAAGAATTGCCGCTTAAATTACCCGAAGTTGAGAGTTACGAAGCGACAGATACCGGCGAATCGCCGCTGGCTAAAATTAAAGATTGGGTTAATACAATTTGTCCAAAATGCGGCGGACCGGCCAAGAGAGAAACCAATACAATGCCACAGTGGGCCGGTTCGTGTTGGTACTACCTGCGCTATATTGATCCGAAAAATAGCCAAGCTTTAGTTGATAAGAAAAAAGAAAAAGAATGGATGCCGGTGGATTTGTATGTCGGCGGAGCGGAACATGCCACGCGGCATCTTTTATATGCTAGATTTTGGCACAAATTTTTATATGATATCGGCGTGGTTTCAACCACTGAACCTTTTAAAAAATTGGTGCACGTCGGACTTATAAATGCCGAAGACGGTCGCAAAATGAGCAAGCGGTGGAACAATGTTGTGAATCCCGATGATATTATCGCCGAATTTGGAGCCGACGCTCTGCGGTTGTATGAAATGTTTATGGGACCGTTCGTCCAAAATATTTCCTGGAGCACCAAAGGAGTAGTCGGGACAAAAAGATTTTTGGAAAAAGTATATAATCTACGAATAAAAGCGAATGGCGGGCGAATAGACGCGAATAAAAAAATAGAAAGCCTTTTGCATAAAACTATCAAAAAAGTCGGGGAAGATATAGAAAATTTTCGATTTAATACCGCCGTCAGCCAGTTGATGATTTTAGTCAACGAGATGGAAAGGGAAAAAGAAATCCCAATTACCAATTACCAATTACTAATTACTATTTTATCTCCTTTTGCGCCGCATATCTCCGATGAATTGTGGAATCAACTAGGAAACAAAGAAAGCATTTTCAAGCAAAAATGGCCGGAATATGATAAAAATTTAATTAAAGACGAGGAGTTTGATTTGGTGGTTCAGATAAACGGCAAACTGCGCGATACTCTGAAAGCCGCGATGGATATTTCCGAAACCGAAGCCAAGGAATTGGCTCTGCAAAGCGAAAAAATAAAAAATTACATTGCCGGAAAAGAAATCAAGAAAATAATTTTTGTAAAAAACCGACTAATTAATATCGTTGTCTAACTATTAAGCAGAAATCTATGCAAGCAGTAATTCTGGCCGCTGGGAGGGGAAAGCGCATGAAAAATCTAACTAATGGGAAACCGAAGCCGATGCTTTCGGTGAATGGCGTTCCGGTGCTGGAATATAAAATCCAGATTCTTCCCAAAAGCATCAACGAAATTATTTTTGTGGTCGGCTATTGCGGGGAGCACATTATGAATCATTTTGGTAAGGAATTCGATGGTCGGCGTATCCGTTATGTTTTTCAAACCCGGCTTAACGGCACCGGCGGAGCTATGCATCTGGTAAAAAGCATCGTGGAAGATAAATTTTTAGTGATGATGGGCGACGATCTTTATCACAAGCGGGATATTAAAAAAATATTGAAGCATAATCTGGCGGTGCTGGCCCGAGAAGTGGAAGATCCCAGCCGGTTCGGAGTTTTGGAAACTAATCGCCGTGGATATCTGGAAAGCATTACGGAAAAACCCAAAAAAGCTAAAGGGCATTTGGTAAACACCGGTATGTATGTCTTGACTAAGAATTTTTTTAATTACGATTTGGTTCCGATCGGCGGAGGAGAATACGGCTTGCCGCAAACTTTGGCAACTATGTCGGACAAACATCCCATCAAAGTTTTAAAAGCCACTTTTTGGCATCCGGTAACCAGCCCGGAAGATTTGGCAGAAGCGGAAAAAATTATCCATAAATTTGCCCAATGAATACCCATAAAAAACTGACGCTTTCCGAATTTCGCCGCGAGGCGGGGATCCCCTTGATATTGGCGCACCGGCTTATTTCTTGGGGGGAAATTGAAGCAGAAAGAACGGTGGACGGGACTTGGCAAATCGCGGAAAAAGAAGTCGAAAAAATTAAAAAGCTTTTAGCCAATCCCCGGGCTAAAATAAAATATTTTTTGCGAGCGCTGGGGCCGGGAATAATTACCGGAGCTTCCGATGACGACCCGTCAGGAATCGGAACTTATTCTTCCGTCGGGGCGAAATTCGGTTTTTCCATTCTTTGGATGGCGGCTTGGCTGTTACCGATAATGCTGGCGGTTCAGGAAGTTTGCGCCCGCATTGGCGTTATTACCAATCGGGGATTGGCAGGAGTGTTGCTCAAACACTATCGAAAAAAAATAGTTTTGGGAATTGTTATTCTTTTGATTATTGCCAATGTAGTGAATATCGGCGCCGATATCGGGGCTATGGCGGCCTCGCTCACGATGCTTACCAGCCTTAATTTTTATCTGGCGGCGATTTTTTTCGCCGTTTTGATAATTTTAGTTGAAATTTTTGTCCAGTATCATCTTTATGCCAAAATTTTAAAATGGCTGGCATTTTCGGTTCTGGCTTATGTTATTGCCGGAATTATGATTCATCCGGATTGGCGGACTGTTATCAAGGAAGCTTTTATTCCGGAAATATATTTTAACAAGGACTTTATTTTTGCCATGATTGCGGTTTTTGGAACCAGCATTACGCCTTATTTGTTTTTTTGGCAGGCTTCCGAAGAAGTGGAAGAAAATAAAATGGTTGGCTTTAAAAAAGGCAATAGCCGCATTATGCATAACCGGATCAGGACAATGCGCACGGATGTTTCCGCCGGAATGGTTTTGGCCAATGTGGTTTTTTTCTTTATCGTTTTGACAACGGCCCAAGTGCTTTTTCGTAACGGAATTACGGAAATCGATTCGGCCGAAAAAGCGGCACTGGCTTTGCGGCCTTTTGCCGGCGACTGGGCCTATTTTCTTTTTGCTTTGGGAATAATCGGCACCGGGCTTCTGGCCGTGCCAGTTTTGGCCGGTTCGGGAGCTTATGCTATCTCTGAACTTATGAAATGGAAAGAGGGTTTGGAACTTAAATTTTCCCGCGCCAAAGGTTTTTATCTGATTATTGTCGTTTCCATTCTGGTGGGTTTAGCGCTTAATTTTTTCCATATTAATCCGATTCTGGCCCTGTATTATTCAGCTTTTTTAAACGGCCTGATCGCTTTGCCGCTTTTAGTGGCGATTATGATTGTCGGCAACGACCCGAAAATTATGGGAGCGGAAACGCATCCGCGGTGGGTAAAAATCTTCGGCTGGGCGGCGGTAGTTTTTATGACTCTATCGCTACTAAGCGTAATAATTTTATTTATGTTTTGACTTATTTATTTTTTCTGGTATAATGGGTATAATTTAGTGGATTATTCTGCTGATTGACGGCAGATTTTTTGTTTGAAAAACTAAACACTAAAGAAACTAATAACAACACTAAAACAACGAATTAGTTTATTTAGTGTAAATATTCGTTAAGATTCGTGTATTTTATATGGAAATTAGGAATATCGCCATCATCGCTCATGTGGACCACGGCAAAACGACTTTGACCGATGCTTTGATGCGCCAAACCGGCATGGTAACGGAAGAAGGCGTGAGCATGGATTCCAATGCGCTGGAAAAAGAAAGAGGCATTACGATTTATTCCAAAAATGCGTCTTTGTTCTATAAAAATACCAAAATAAATATCGTGGACACTCCGGGACATGCTGATTTCGGCAGTGAAGTGGAACGGGTTTTGCGCTCTATCGACAGCGTACTTTTGGTCGTGGATGCCCAGGAAGGTCCGATGCCGCAAACGCGCTTTGTTTTGAAAAAATCTTTGGAGTTGGGAATCAAGCCAATCGTGGTGATTAATAAAATTGACAAGCCGGCGGCTGATCCGGATCTGGCGCAGGAACAAGTTTTTGAATTATTTTTAGATTTAGGCGCCAATGACGAACAGTTGGATTTTACAACCGTTTATGCCATCGGGAAAGCCGGGATCGCTAAAATGCATATGGATGATGATTCTCAAAATCTGAATCCGCTTTTGGAAACGATTTTAGCCAAAGTTAAGTCGGCCGAGGCGGATACAAAAAGCCAATTAAGATTCCAACCGTTTAATCTGGCTTATGATAATTTTTTAGGCCGGATGGCGATTGGCCGGATTTATGAAGGCAAGATAAAAGTTAATCAAAATGTTTGTGTCAAAGAAGCCGACAAAGAAATCGGCTCCGGCCGAATTACCAAAATTTATACTTTCCGCGGTTTGGAAAGAAAAGAAGTGGAGGAAGCGGAAGCCGGGGATATTGCGATGATTGCCGGACTGCCGAATATTTATATCGGTGAAACGATTTGCGAGGATATGTCCCAAGAATCATTGCCGGCGATTAAAATCGATGAGCCAACAATTTCTTTGGATTTTCTGATCAATGATTCGCCCTTTGCGGGGCAGGACGGAAAATTTGTTACCAATACTCAGCTCCGTGAAAGATTGGAAAAAGAATTGGAAGTCAATGTGGGACTTAAAATTGATTTTTCCATAGCAGATCATTATAAAGTTTTTGGAAGAGGGGAATTACACATTGCCATTCTTTTAGAAAATATGCGGCGCGAAGGCTATGAACTGCAGGTTTCCCAGCCCCAAGTTATTATAAAAAATGAAGGCGGCCAAAAACTGGAACCATTTGAAGAAGCGACCATCGATGTTCCTAACGCTATGGCAGGAACCGTGATAGAAAGTTTAGGCCGGCGCAAAGGCATAATGCAGGAAATGAAACAGACCGGAAATATTAGCCGGATTATTTTTGAAGTGCCGACGCGCGGAATCCTGGGCTATCGCGGACAATTCATCATTGAAACCCGCGGCGAAGGCATATTTTCCAGCCGGGTTACCGGCTTCAAGCCCTATGTTGGAGAAATAAGCAAGCGTGATGTCGGCTCTATGGTTTCCATGGCTACCGGCAAAGCCTTGGGATTTTCCCTTTTTAATCTGCAAAATCGGGGAACATTATATGTCGGTCCTGGCGCTGAAGTTTATGAAGGCATGGTTATCGGCAATACTTCCAAAGGTGCAGATATGGCTGTCAATCCTATCAAGGGCAAGCAGATGTCCAATATGCGCGCATCCGGAACGGATGAGGCGATAACGCTAACTCCATTTTATAAAATTACTATCGAAAGAGGTTTGGAAACAATGGCCGAAGATGAATATCTGGAAATTACGCCGCAAAATGTCAGGCTCCGCAAGCAATATTTGACTGAAATAGACAGGATTCGGGCAGCGCGGAAAAGCAGTGTATAATTCAAATCTTTCCATATCAACCAACAAAAATCTTAGTTAAAGTTTTAATCATTTTGCTTACATTTTTAGCCTACGCAAGAAATGTAAGCATTATTCTTTTTTGAAATTTGTCGGTTTATGTGGTTATATTTCCGACGAGGCTTGCATATTTTGCGTAGGCTAAAGGTTGTTGTTTTTTTGTCATTTTGAATTTGTTTTAGGATCTACTAGATTCCGGTTTTAAAGACCGAAATAACATAAAAAAAGCAATTTGACAGTAAATGTCGAGGATGTGGTATAATAAATCAATGGAAAATGAAACTAAAATCAAAAAACATGAAACTCTCTCTCTCTCTCTCTCTCGAATAAGTCCTACGCGCTAAAATTAAATCCCTACTTTTTGGTTTTGTTTTCGGCAACCTTGTTTTTAGGCTGTTTTTTGATAGCCAGTTCAGCCAGTGCGGCGACTTATTATGTTGATAAAGACGGAGTCGGTGGAATTTGTAGTGACAGCAATACAAAAGCTCAAGCCCAAAATACTACATCTCCATGGTGCACTATTGATAAAGCCAGCTCAAATGCGGCAACGGGAGATGTGGTAATTATTAGAGCAGGAATTTACCGCGAACAAATATGGTTAAGCGCAACCGGAGTTACTTATCAGGCAGCGACCGGAGAAACCGTTATTATAAAAGGCACAAAAGCTAAAACCGGTTTTTCCCTGACGGCCGGACAAGCTTACACTTATCAAACTGCCGAAACAGCCACCAATCTTTTAAATGTGGTAATTGAAGAAGATACAAATACTTTTTATGTTTCAAAAACTTCGAAAGAAGAGGTTGAGGCTACTGCCAGCACTTATTATTTAGACCCGGATCTGGATTTGCTTTATATCCACACTTCAGATAGTGCCGATCCTTCAACGCATACTATAGGGGCTTATCAATATTCTTCTATTTTAGGCGGAAATCAAAACAATACAACTTTAACGGATTTAATATTGGCTGATGGTTATTATGGCGTTTATACTTCAAGTACAAATTTAATAATAAACAACTGCACTTTTTATAATTTTTTAATTGATGGAATTTACACTGCTGGTTCAAATTCCACAATAACTGGCAGCACCTTTCATCATATTGCTAGAAGGAGCATAAGATTGATTTCGGGGTCAAACCACACAGTCAACCGCAATGTTTTTTATTCCAATACCTATGGAATTGTTGCAGATTCCGCTGGTAGCAATTTTACCATTAAAAATAACATATTTTATAATAACCAACCTAATTTTAGATTAATAGGAACTAATTATAATCAGGCGGCAACTTTTAGCAACGGAAGCAATTATTATATTTATAATAATGTTTTTTACAACAACGGATATAATAATATTGACGTTGATGAGGCGTTGGGATTTAATACTGTTTCAAATATTGATGTCAGAAATAATATTTTTTACAAGAATTTAGCATATGCCATATACGAAATAAGCGTAACCGGTACTCATATAGTTCAATATAATATATTTTATCAAAATTACAGTGCACCTACTTATGTACATCAATTAAGTTCTCCATATTTTTCATTTGACACAACCAATCAATATATTGATCCCTTATTTACTAATCCATCAGCATATGATTTCACTCTGCAAAAAAATAGCCCGGCCATTAACGCAGGTGCGACAATCGCGGATGTTGCGGATGATTACCTTGGAAATTCAAGACCTAACAGCAATTCTTATGATATCGGCGCTTATGAATATCAAAATGTGATTAATCGGCCAGTTATTGCTACTGATGGAGGAAACGGAGCCGGAAAGGATTTTTCAACCAC
>JAPLXF010000084.1 GCA_026396205.1 Candidatus Moraniibacteriota bacterium
GCTGAAATTTTTTCCGAAGTATTTTTGCGCTTGTCGTTTTTAATTTCCTCCAGTTTCTTTTCCATATCATCCGCATATCCGACCAGCGTTTGGAATTTCTGGCCGATTTCCTTGATGTTCCAAGTATTTTCATCTTCAGCCACTTGAAAAGAAATCAGCCGTTCGATTTCTTCGGCGATATAATCCAGCATCTCATTTTTAATATCGGATTTTTTCAAAATCTCCCGGCGTTTTTTATAAATCACTTCACGCTGCTTGTTCATCACATCGTCGTATTCTAACACGTGTTTGCGGATGTCGAAGTTAAAGCCTTCAATTTTCGACTGCGCGTTTTCAATGGTTTTGGAGATAATCCGGTTCTGAATCGGCTGGTCTTCCGGCAATCCGAGGCTGGTCATCATACCTTTTAATTTGTCGCCGCCGAACCGCCGCATTAGTTCATCTTCCAAAGAAACAAAAAACTGTGAAGCGCCTGGATCGCCCTGCCGTCCGGAACGGCCCCGCAACTGGTTATCAATGCGCCGGGCTTCATGCCGTTCGGTGCCGATAATGAAAAGCCCGCCGACTCCTATTACGCCCTCGCCTAATTTTATGTCAGTACCCCGGCCGGCCATATTGGTGGCAATAGTTACGGAATTTTTTTGTCCGGCCTTTGAAACGATTTGCGCTTCCCGTTCATGGTTTTTGGCATTTAAAACTTCATGCGGAACACCGGCGCGGGTCAGCAGCGCGCTTAAATATTCCGATTTTTCGATGGCGATAGTTCCCACCAGCACCGGCTGTCCGGTTTTATTTATTTCCTTAATTCTTTCCACAATCGCATTAAATTTGCCTTTCTCGCTCTTATAAATCATATCCTGCAAATCCCGGCGGATCATCGGCTTATTGGTTGGGATTTCCACTACTTCGATTTTATAAACTTTGAAAAATTCTTCAGCCGAAGTCAGCGCCGTTCCGGTCATGCCGGCCAGTTTTTTATACAAGCGGAAATAATTCTGGAAAGTAATGGTTGCCAAAGTCCGGGATTCTTTCTGGACCTGGACGCCTTCCTTGGCTTCAATGGCTTGATGCAAGCCTTCACTATAACGCCGGCCGGGCATCAGACGTCCGGTAAAATCATCGACGATAATCACTTCTCCGTCTTTGACCACATAGTCGCGGTCACGCTGGAAAATAATCTGGGCTTTAAGCGCCTGCTCAAGATGGTGGACATAATTTATCCGCCCGGCATCATATAGATTGCCTACACCCAGCCACTGTTCCATTTTGGAAATTCCCGCATCGGTAATCGTCACGGCTTTCATTTTTTCGTCTATCTGGTAATCCTCTTCGCGCTTCAGCCGAGGCACCAGTTGGGCGAACTGGCTGTATTGCTTGGTAGAATCCGAATCTGGAGCTGAAATAATCAGCGGGGTGCGCGCTTCATCGATTAAAATCGAATCCACTTCGTCCACGATAGCAAAATTGAATTCCCTTTGGGTCATTTGCTCCAGACTCTGCACCATATTGTCGCGCAGATAATCAAAACCGAATTCATTGTTGGTGCCGTAAGTAATATCGGCCGCGTAGGCTTCCCGCCGGGAAATCGGCTTCAAATTCTGCATTTCTACACTGACTTCGTCTGTATCGATTATTTTCGGCTCGTATAAATAGGAGGCGTCATGGATGATGCAGGCCGTGGAAATTCCCAAAGAATTATAAATGGCGCCCATCCAGTTGCAGTCGCGCTTGGCCAGATAATCGTTGACGGTCACAATATGCACGCCTTGGCCGGTCAGCGCGTTGAGATAAGTCGGCAAAGTGGAAACCAAAGTTTTTCCCTCGCCGGTTTTCATTTCGGCAATTTTACCTTGATGGAGCGCAATGCCTCCCATCAATTGGACATCGAAATGCCGTTCGCCGATGACGCGAAAAGCGGCTTCACGCACCACAGCAAAAGCCTCCGGCAGTATTTCATCCAGAGTTTCTCCGCCGTCCGCCGGCTGGCGGAGCGGATTCAACCTTTTCCGAAATTCCTTGGTTTTATTTTTCAATTCCTCGTCAGATAGCCGTTGGATGCTTTTTTCCAGCGAATTTATTTTTTCGACAATCGGCAAGAATTTCTTAATTTCCCGCTGATTGGAACCGAAAATTTTAGTAAAAATGCCCATAAACTTGTCCCCTACCAATTTTAAAACATTAAAAACGCAAAATAATCAAATTTTTGACCTCTAAGATATTGTTAAATTGGTGGGGGATAAAAAAAGAGTAAACTCAATTACTCTTTACATTTTAACCCAAATTTTTACTCCAGTCAAAGATAAATCCCGCACCTTCCTTTTGAACATTAAACTCTGCAGAAAAAATTTACTTAGTCCATTCCTCTTAGTAATAAGTCGCGAAGTTTAATGAAAGGTGCGGGATAAAATTAGTTGTTGGCAATTTTAAAAGAAGCCATCATTTTTTTAATTTCTTGCGCTTGATTTTTAAAACTAACTATCTCATTAGAAAGCTCTTGATTTTGAGAGAAACCAACTGAATATCCGTCTACAAATATCATATATTTTTCAGCTTCAATTAATCCATAAGTGGCCGGACCTCCTTCTCCATTGCAAGAAACTATTCGCATAGTTGCATAATTATTGAGAATTTCCTCTCCTTCACATGTTATCGATGGTCCCTTCTTTGGATCACCTTCAGTTTTAATGCCCTTCACATAATAACCTTCAAAATATTCTTTGGCCTTTTCTTTCAAATCTTTATTATCGGCTACAATTAAAATCAGGTTGCCTATATAAATTCCTTTAATTGGATCATTATATGTCCCGACAACCGAATTTTCAGAAATCTGACCGGTATTGACATAATCGGGAACCGCCAGTTCAAAATTGTATTGGCTATTTTTATAAACTTTCCAGCCTTTTTCAAGTGAATTATTTTTGAGGCTACCGACAGGTTTGCATTCTCCTCTGTAATAAGCCCACTCATCGCATTGGCTTCCGTCAGGAAATTTGCAAATTCCGTTTTGTCCACCATCGGAAGCAGTTTGAATTTCCAGCTTCCCGCCATTTTGTTCGCAATAGACTGACGCCGGATTGGCGATACCGATATTTTTATTTTCCGCTTGCTGTGCATTTTTTGCCGGAACAATTGTTGTCGGTGCAATAGCTTTATTATTTCCATACCAGAAAGTCAATCCAAAAATCCCGGCGATTATAATTACTATTGCTACCGCAATTTCAATGGCGATTTTTTTGTTCATACAACTTAATTATACATCTAAAATTAAAAAAAGAAAAAGCGGAGTGTCGACACTGCAACACGCCGCTTTATATATTCTATATTTTTTCTCCCTTTAGATAGCGTAAATATAAGCCAATAATCTGATCCAAAAATTTCTTGGCTTTTTTCCAACGTTCGTCAGCTAAGGCTTCGGTATCTTTTTTGCCGGTCTTCAGAAAATCATCATTTAATTTAAATGAATAGGCATAAAAGAGCAGCAAGATTGCTTTTTCGCCATCGCCAATCTGCTGGTCGGTGTTTATAAATAAGGTTCTAAATTCGGGGAAAAAACCAATAAAGGGATTCTGTGGGAAAAGATCCTCATTCTCTTTTTTACTTATTGGCACGAAGGCGATCCAATATTCATCTTGCGATTTTTCCAGCGCATTGATCCGCCCATCTGTTTCCAGCCAGCCTAAAATACATTTTCTTTTAAAGTATTCGAAGATTTGAATAGCCTGTTTATCTTTCATAAGAGAAACTGCTTTGTCGACCATGTTTATCCATTCTTCTTTGACCTGATTCTGCTGCTGCCAGCGCGATTTAAGATCAATATATTTCTGAGAATCTTCAGCCCTCAAATAACCCCAGCCGGTTTCTACATTCAAGTTTAATAGAATTGCCGCAAAAAATAAAAAATAAATATTTTTCCTCATTTTCCCCTCCCTTTTTTAATTGTGAGTTTGATTTTTTATGCAATTTTCAAACAACTGGCCAAAATACATATATACCATAAGCTAGAATAAATGTCAAACGAAAAACGGCGGATATCATTTAGATAGCCGCCGCTAATATATGGCAACAGTTTAATAAATTATTTCATTCTGTTCCGCCGGCCGTTGCCAGGGAATTTCCTGAATCGCCGGATAAACCACCGGGGTATGCTCGCACACATTAATGCAATCAAGCCAAAAATCGTCATCTGAAAATCTGGTATCATTGCAGAAGTTTTGTCCTTCATTGGGCCCGTGATAGCGTTCTGATGGAACATAGATTGTGCAAAAATATTTTCCATCTTCTGCAAAATCAATGCTTGAAGTGTAATTGTATCCGCCAAATTGAACCCAAATGGGAGTTCCCGGAGAAACACTATTTCCAAAAAGGGGAAACATAATATAGGTTATTCTCATATTATCTCCGTCTTGAACTACCTCATTAAGTTCAAAGGCGAATTTAAATACATATCGGGAAAATTCAGTCAATTGCATGGAAGTACCATCCGGCAATATTCCCTGCAGTTTTATCGTGTAGGCGCCAGTTCCATACAAAATAACATCCCCGTCAAATTTCACCGCTCCGGTTCCATTGGGCCATACTCCGCTCCAGTAATTGCGCAACCGGGATCTTTGAGGATAAATGGATTCAATAATAACGGGAGAACATCCTTGTCCGTTAGAAAGACATGAGCTTACATTGATTTGAGTGAATTGATAATCCGAGTCCGGCAAATTATAGTTGAATCCTACCGAATAGCTTCCAAGCGAATTAGGATGTGCCCAGATTTCGCCGCCGGGAAATTCCCAGTAATTTTCGGATATTGCCAGTGTTGTGGAAAATAAAACCAGCAAAAAACATAATACGGAAAATAATCTTTTCATGTTTACCTCCATATTCTTATGCTTCGGTTTTAGTTTTGATAACTGCTAGAACAACTTAAAATTTGCACCTCCTTTCTCCATTTGGAAAAATTTATTTT
>JAPLXF010000026.1 GCA_026396205.1 Candidatus Moraniibacteriota bacterium
TTTTTATTGGAAACTAAAAATTCCAGACGCTTAGCCACCGTATCTACTGCATCTTTCGGACTGTCAAAACAAGTATGCCCGCCGGTTCCCATCCGGTCGCGGATGCCCCGATAACCCCAATAATTATAGCAGTCTTTCCCATCCAGTACTGGCACATGCACTCCCCAGCTGCTTTCCTTACGGGCAATAGCCACTAAAAGCGCCGCAATAATCCGGTCTTGCTTGGCAATTTCCGGAACCATTTGCTCGATGGGGCTTCCTTTCACCAAATCCCTGATTTCTTTTTCAAATTCCTCCCGCTTTTGATTTTCCGCATTTTCGGCCGTCAGCAATTTGAGAAAGCCTTCATCGATTTTTTCATCGCTGGCGCCCAATACTTGCCCCTGCTCTTCGGTAGTTGTCTTGGCTTTTTTCTCTTTGGCGGCAGCGCTGGTGCCCAGATAATGATAAACCATCGTCATGGAAATCATCCCGAAAATAATGGCGCCGGCGATGGAAAGATTCCAGGCTTTGGCCACTGACATTCCTTGAACTGTGCCTTGGAACAAATCAGCCCAATAATTTTTGAAACTGGAATAGCGCTCAATCAGCTGGCGGTAAAGTTCGTCCGAGTAATCCAATGATTCCTTCATTTCTCTGGCGCTGGCTCCATCTATCCAGCGGACGGGCCGAAAAATTTTTTCTCCCCGCTGAAGCCTTCGATATTCTTCCGGTGTGTAGTAGCGTTGGGAATCTTGGGTAAAAAAAGATTCTGTTTTGCCTTTTCGGGAAAACAGAACAGAAAGGCCGCTTCTCCTGTTTAAAGAAAGGTAGGCCTGTAAATCGGAAATGGCCGGCCGGAAACTAACTGCGCCGGCGCTGTCAAGAAAATATTTTTGTTTTTCACCCATGAAACAAAAACAGTATTTAACTTAATAAAATTATACTCTTTTTTTTATTCTGAAGCAACTGCTGTCAATTCTTTTTGGAAAAAAGCTTCAATGTCCGGATTGCCGATATAGCATTGCCCTTTGGCAAAGAGAAACGGCACGCCCAAATCTTCATTATTGATTCCGCAACTTTGGGCTTTTTTATTCATAATTCCCGCATTTTTCCGGCTATGATAGACTTCCACTTGGTCAAATTTAATTTTTTCCGTGATTTTCTGTTCGGCCAGCGATTTTTCCAAGGCTTGGCAATGCGGGCATTCCCGGCCGTAAAACAAAATTATATCACTTAATTTACTTTCATCGGCATCAGGAGAACTGCCGCCTTGATAAAAAGCCAGATAGATTACTCCGACAATCGCCGCTATGACGATAATTAAAACTAGAATTAATGTTTGTTTTTTCCCCATAAAAAAATATTTTTTATAATTAGGATGTTTTTTTATTATACAAGAAAAGAAAAGCGCCGGCAAAGACCATCGCCAGACAGAAAATCTGGCTAAGGGTTATCGGAACATCGATAAAATCAAATTGCATTCCTTTCAGCACCGAGGTATCGCGCAAAAATTCGATGGGAAAGCGCACTAGGCCGTAGCCGATTAAATACAGCGGAAACAAATTGCCCCGCAGATATTTATTGTTGCGTAGCGGCCAAAGAATGGCAAAAAGTAAAATACCCTCTAAAAAAGCTTCATATAATTGGGTTGGATGCCGGAGTTCCCAGAAAAAATCAGCCGAAAAATACATGCCCCAAATTTTGGTCGTGGCTTTGCCGTAAATTTCCAGATTGAAAAAATTGCCGATTCTCCCGAAGAAATAGCCGGCCGGCACTGCTGGCACGACAAAATCCGCCAGCTTCCGGAAATTTATTTTTCGCTTTTTGACAAAAATAAACGAAGCGATAAGAACTCCCAAAAGCCCGCCATGATAACTCATGCCGTAGATGCCGATAAAATCCCCGGCCGAATTAAAAGGCGAGATTATTTCCAGCGGATGCCGGAGATAATAGGCCAGATCGTAAAAAAGAACATAGCCCAATCGCCCGCCAAGAACCACGCCGGCAACATTGTAGAAAAGAAAATTGGTTATAGTATCCGGAGAAAAATCGGATTCTTTCTTTTTAATCCGCCAGCGCAGAAGAAAGTAGACTGTGGCAAAAGCTACCAGATACATCAGCGAATACCAAGCCACCGGAAATGGTCCGATGGAAAAAGCCATCGGATTGATATGGCGGGGCAGGTTTTGGTAAAGCAAGGTAATACTTTTCATTTGATTATTATATAGTAACCACTGAAGAATTGTCATTCCGGACTTGATCCGGAATCTAATTATTAAATCCTGAAACAAGTTCAGGATGACAAGATAGTATTGTTCAATGCTTTCATATAATCGTATATTTTAAAAAAAATAGCAACTAAAAAACCCGGATTCAGGCCGGGTTTTATTTAAATTATAAAAATTTATCTGGTAATCACGAATACTTTGGAAATATCTCCCAGCTTGCTTCCGACAAACTGGTTGCGATTGTCGAAAGTCAGGGAGCTGTTCCAGCGATTGGAATCAAAGTTGGCTCTTTGCACTCTGGCTACCGCAAACCGTTCATTGTTCCAAAACTTGGTTTTGGCAATATCGATTCTGCCAGCCGCGCCGCTCCAATTGACCTCGATACCTTCGCGTCGGTTGTCGCGGATAGTATTGCTCTTGGTCCAGATATTGGCGCCGTCTAAAATCAAGCGCATTCCGCTTTTCATATTGTGAGCGATTTTGTTACCGGCAATCCAAGCGGAAATTCCGCTTTCAAAAACAATCCCGTCGCTGCCATTTTCCCGAATTTCATTATCGGTAATGGAAAGTCGTCTTTTACCGGAATAAATTCCCGCCCGATTATTTTTTTCAATCAAACTTTCGGAAATGGAAACCATCTTATCCTTGTCGAGGCCGTCGCTGACAATATGGATTCCGTCATCATCGGCATTTTTGACAGTGCATTTGATAATGGAAGCCTTGGCTTTATTATTAACTTTAATTCCGTCTTGTCCACCTTTGATGGTAACTTTATTGATTAAAGTATCGCCGTTCATTTCCACGGCCGGCTTGGAATCGCTATGGGCGTCGATAACCACATCCTCTTGGTCGGAACCGTAAATTTCCACGCCTTTCTTTATCTTGATGTTTTCATTATAAGTTCCTTTGGCTACATGGATTTGTGTATTTTCGTCGGCGTGGTCCATGGCATCGCCAATGGTTTTGTAAGGATGCTCGGTTGAACCGTCTTGGGTGCCGCTGGCGCTGTCATCCACATAAATATTATGGCTATGGCTGGAAAACGTAAAAAGCGGCGTTGCCAGCATGATTAAAGCCACAATGGTAACCGCGATAAGCTTGATTTTCATAAATTTGTTGATTCTAAGGCTTACTTGAGCCATAAATTTGAATTTTTAGGTTAACTGGATATCTTAATCCTTTTCGGATAATTTGTCAAGTGCCGACAAAAAATCCGAGTTGCTAACTCGGAAATTGAAATTATAGGTGATTTATTTATTTCTTCTCTTCTTTTACTAATATTCTGGTCAGATAGACGGAAATTAAAACCAAAATGAAAGTAATAATGATCGCATAAACAAATTGAGCTAGTAGTGAGTTAGCTTTCATGGGGAAAAAGTATTCAATAAACGATTTGATGGCTTCGTTCCAGGCCAAACCCGCTACCAATCCAAAACCGGCAGTGATATAAGTAACCAGTTTTTTATTGACCTCCTGTTTAATGGCCCGACTTTCTTCTTTAATGCGATCTATGCCCATGTCTTTATTATACACATTCTAGCATTTTATTCAAAAAAAATTCTTATAGACTTTTTAATT
>JAPLXF010000040.1 GCA_026396205.1 Candidatus Moraniibacteriota bacterium
AATTCAATAAAAGTTAATAATTCCACTGACAATGTAATATTAAATGGAACTGCTTGGAGTTTTACTGCTTCAATTAATAGCGGAGTTAATGTTTTTGATGTAAAAGCTATTGATGGCTCCAGCAATGAAAGCGGGACAACAACTATTAAAATAATGAAGCCAGCTTATACATTTGTAACTGTAGGCGATTCAGTAACAAAAGGCCAAGGCAGTTCTGACGGAAATGGTTATATAACGTATCTTCAAAGCGATCTGGACGCTTATTATGGATTATCCACCACCTTTGTTAACGGCGGTGTAGGCGGAGAACTAACTCCAACAGGTTTACTCAAGGGCCAGAGCAATATTAGGGACAATGCTCCAAAGGCAGTATTTATATTAGAAGGGCACAATGATGCCAAAAATACGGGATCAGCCTGGGTAGCCGAAGCAGTTGAAGGAACGCTTTTAAATTTAATCCAGTATGCCAAGTCAATGGGAGCCACGCCAATAATAGGTTTGCTTATTCCCCACACTACTGATAGCGCAAAAAATTCTCGCGAAGTTGAATTGAATAATTTGTTACGGACCATAGCCCTCGAAGAAGATGTAATGATTGCTGATCACTATACTGTTTTTTCCGAATATCCAAATTTCACATCTGCGTTATATATAGACGACACTCATCCCAATAATGCGGGTTATGAAGTTTTGGCAAATAATTGGTATAATGCTTTTATTTACGGCAAAAAACTGCACACCAACCGTAACCGAATTTCTACCAATTATTCTATGGATTTTGACGATGCGGCTACTGTTAAGGTAGAGGCGACAACGACCGATGAGGCGCCTATTACAGTTGATGTTGACAATTATTCGCAAGGTTCTTCCCAGATTACGACTGATGATTTCAAGCAATTAACGCTGACTTTCACGGATCTTACGCCCAATACCAGTTATAAAATCTACACTGACGATAATTTGACCGAAACGAAAACTTCCGACGGAACAGGTAAATTAACCTTTTCTCATGCCAATGATCCAGCCTCTTCTAATACTTTTGAAATCAAGGAAGCCGTTGCGCCCACTCTTTCCAACCTCACTCTTTCTCCCGTCAGTCCGCTGAAAGCCGGGACAGTAACTATGACTCTTAATTTCTCCGAGGATATGGATCAAGCCACCAATCCAACCATAACTTTTGGAACTGCTTCTCCCTACACCCAGCGCACAGTTTCTACCAGTCCAACCGGGTGGACTAATGCCACTACCTTTGCCGCTCAAATTGATATCCAAGCTGGCTGGGACGGACTCAATACTATCAAAGTATCCGGAGCCAAAGATCTGGTCGGAAACACAATGGCTGGTAATAATAGCAATACTTTTACGATTGACACCGCTCTTCCGGCTACCACAGCCTCGGTTGACAGCGGGACTTACAATACTGCCAAGAGTGTAACTTTAAGTTGTGATGATGGGACCGGATCCGGCTGCGATAAAATTTATTACACGACTACCGGAGCTGATCCCACTACCGACTCTGACCAATATTCCTTGGCTATTTCCATAAGTTCCGATACTACCCTTAAATTTTTTGCCAAGGATAAGGTTGGAAACAGCGAATCTATCAAGACCAAGACTTATGTTATCGACACCTCCGGTCCCACTACCACCATTCTTACCACCCCTGCTAGTTCCACTACCGAAACCAGCGCCACTTTTACTTTCTCTTCCGACGATGGATTGGCTACTTTTAAATGCAAGAAAGATTCTGAAGCCTACGCTGATTGTACCACTCCTAAAAGTTATCCTGGCTTAGATGTTGGCAGCCATACTTTTTATGTCAAAGCCATCGACAGCGCTACTAATGAAGATTTAACTTCGGCTTCCTATACCTGGACTATATCCGCTGTTGCAACTGAAGACGATGATGAAGAAGACAGCGCCGGCTATAAGGAATATAAAAAACTCAAAAAAGACTATAACAATTCCACCGATAAGAAAAACTACACCGAAGTCAAGAATATAAAGAAGATAAATCCGGCTTTATTCGCCCAAATGAAAGCTATTTATGACCAATATAAGAAACTTTCTAAAACCGAAAGAAATAAATTATTAGACGCCAAAACCAGAGCCTTGTTTGACAAATACAAAAGCTATAAGGGCTACAAGGATTACAAGGCGTATAAAAAGAAATATGGATAATTTCTAAAACCGAGTTTTAGAAACCTTTAAATACGGCAGGTATAAAAAACCTGCCTTTTTTATGCAGGAATATTTTTTTAAATAAAAAATCTCTTTTTAATCCGTATATTCTATTAAGTTAAGTGCTTACATTTCTTGCGTAGGCTAGAAATGTAAGCTAAAATAAAAGTATGAAACGAGACAATAAAGAAATAACAAGATTAATATTAAAAGGCTTGCTCATAACCGGTGCGGTAGCGGTGGCTTCGACTTCGCCAATGTTTGTTTCCATGGCTTTGCCAAAAGTAACTAAATATTTGTCTGATAAAATAAAAGATAAGCGCAAGAAAAATAAGAGATTTTGCAATACTTTTTATTATTTGAAACGGAATGATTTGATAAATTTTGAAAACCACGGCGGGCAAATATATATTTCCCTGACCAAAGAAGGCAGGAAGAAAGCCGGGAAATATCAAATTGATGATTTGGAAATTAAAAAACCAAAAAAATGGGACAGAAAATGGAGGATTTTAATATTCGATATTAAAAACAAGGAAAGAATGAAGCGAGAAGCTTTGCGCGGTAAAATCAAAGAACTGGGGTTATTTCAACTCCAAAAAAGCGTCTGGGCTTATCCTTATAATTTCACGAATGAAATAAAATTATTACGATCGTTTTTCGGCTTGACCGAGGCAGAAATGCAGGTTATCATAGCTTCCTATATAGAAAATGACAGGGGATTAAAAAATAATTTCAAGCTTTCTTAATTTAGGCAATGGTAGTGCTTACAAAATTAGCGTAGGCTAGAAATGTAAGCACTATATATTAGAAATAATTAAAAAATAATATATTTAGCAAATGCAAAATATAAAATTATGGATTTAGATAAATTAGCCAAAATACTTTCCGAGAATAACCAGCCGAAATTCAGGCTGGGGCAGATTAAAAAAGCCATCTACCAAGATGGCGTTTCTTCATTTCAGGAAATTACGACGCTTTCCAAAGAACTACGGGAAGAACTTAATAAGAAAATAAAAATATTATCTTTTACTCCCAATAAAATACTGACGGCCAAAAATAAGCAATCAGTCAAAGCCGCCCTAAGGTTAGAAGACGGAAATATTATTGAAACGGTTTTATTATCTCCCTTGCCTAGCAGCTGGTCAGTCTGTATTTCCACCCAAGTTGGTTGTCCTCTGAATTGCGCTTTTTGCGCCACCGGGCGGGGAGGCTTTAAAAGAAATTTAATAACCGAAGAAATTACCGATCAAATTTTATTCTGGAAGCAATATATGAAAGCGGAAAACGAAAAACTAAAAACGAAAAACTATATTTCCAATGTGGTGTATATGGGTATGGGTGAACTGTTTCTTAATTGGGAAAATGTGAAACAAAGCTTAAAAGAGTTAACTGACGCAAAATTATTCGGTTTCGGTTCGCGTTCTATTTCAGTTTCCACTTGTGGAATTCCGGATGGTATTTTAAAATTTGTCCAAGAATTTCCGCAGATAAATTTAGCCGTTTCGCTGCATTTCGCCGATGACGATAAAAGAAGCCGGTATATGCCGATCAATAAAAAATATAACCTGGAAAAAATTAAAGAAGCGCTTCAAAAATATTTTCAAATATCCAATCGGAAAGTTTTTTTGGAATATATCATGCTGGCCGGAATCAATGATAATTTAGAAGATGCCAAAAAACTAGCCGACTATATAAAATCAATCGGAAAATTACAATTATTGCATGTTAATCTAATAAAGTATAATGCAACTGGCAATGAATTTAAATCTTCTTCGGGCAATAAAATCCAAACTTTCAAAAACTTTTTAGAAAGAAATAGAATAAACGTGACAATAAGAAAAAGCCTTGGAGAAGAAATCCAAGGCGCTTGCGGACAATTGGCGGGAAAATAATTATTTTATGAACCCAAAGTGCTTGAGGGCGGGGAGGATATTAGGGCCTAAATTTTTAGGCAGGTCATCAATATTGAACCATTTCCATTCGCGGATATCGGCGCCCGGCTTGATTTCACCGACTCTTTTGGCCAAGTAGTGAACCAAAATAACATCCGAGATATTGCCCAAATCGTCGGCTTTTTCCGTATGGGTAATATAGGGACAGTTGTTAAGAATCTCGATATTGATTCCCACTTCTTCTTTGACTTCCCGGCGGGCGTTGTCAATCAAATTGGATTCAAAATCTTCCACGCGGCCGCCGCAAAATTTCTAGAAATTTGTGTCTCCATGCTGGTTTAAAAGAACTTTGTTGCCCTCAACTATTACCGGTCCTGATGCAATGATTATTTTTGGCATAATCTTATCTCCTTATTGAGGTTTGTTTATAAATAATATACTACTATAACTCTTTTACCATATAAGTATCTTTTTGTCGATAGCCCAACTTCCGATAATAATCCCGGACGCCCACGCCAGATATTACTACAATTTTATCCAAACCAAATTCATTTTTGGCGATTTTTTCCGCTTCCCGCAGAAGTTTTTTGCCAAGTCCGATGTGTTGGGGCGAATTTTTGTCTTTTTTATCAATTTCAGCCATTTGGCCGTAAGTGTGGAGTTCGCGGATAATGGCGGAATTTTTTAAGGCGGGAATAAAAACATCCTGGCTTGGAATTCTCAATCGGAGTAAAGCGAATAGTTTTTTCTTATCAGGCGAAACACATTGTAAAAATATTTCCTGGCCGTTTGACGCTTTGTAATAAATTCTATCCAAAATTATTTTTTCGTTTATTTTATATTCGGCTCTGACTTCCCGGCAGCGGATGCATTGGCACTTAGAATTTTTAGCTATAATTTGGCGGAGATTGGAAATCCGCGGACCAGCCAAAATGGAGCTGGTCGGGACATCACGCACCAATCTGGTAATTCGCACATACGGCGGGATTAAATTATTTTTTACTTTGATAATAAAATTTTCAAATTGCCGGTCAGTTAGCGGCTGATATTTTTTAGCTTTCCATATTTTATACAAATCGCTGCTCTCAACGACGATGGTTGGATAAATTTTAACAATATCAGGCTGAAAGTTAGGATTAGTAAATAATTCCTGAAACATCCGATAATCTTTTTTAAGATCAGAACCGGGAAGTCCGGGCATTAAATGATAATTAATCTTAAAGCCGGTGTCTTTCAATAATTTCGTGGCCTCAATGGTTTTCTGGACGGTATGTCCGCGGCGGTTGATTTTTAAAACCGAATCAAAAATACTCTGCACGCCTAGTTCCACCCGGGTGCAGCCCAATTTCCTAAAATTCAAAATTTCTTTTTCATCAATATAATCCGGACGAGTTTCCAAAGTCAAACCGATAATCCTATGTTTGGCCTTTTCGTTTTTAGTTTGTTCTTTAATTAAATTAATACTTGATACATTATACTTAATACTTGATACTTTTTTCGGATAATCATTGCAAGCCTTAAAGCATTGGTAGATAAAATATTTTTGGTACGACTTTGGCAAACACGAAAACGTTCCGCCCATCACAATCAATTCAATTTTATCGGTGTCATGTCCGTTAAGTTCTAAAGAGCGCAGCCTATTTTGCACCTGCTTGTATGGATTAAACTGCGAAGAAATGGCACGCATCACGGCCGGTTCGTTAGAAAGATAGCTTTTTGGCATATTTTTTTCCGTCGGGCAATAAAGGCATTTTCCCGGACAAGGATAGGACTTGGTCAGCACGGCGACAATCGCCACGCCAGATTGCGTCCGAATCCCGCGGGTTTTCAGCATTTTTTCAAAATTTTTATTGCGCTTGATGTTTTTTTTAGCCACTAATTTTTCATAAACTTCTCGCAGATCCGCATTAGTTGGCAGTTTTAATTTTAGTTCCTTGCAAAGCTTCTTTTTCAAATCCAAAAATTCCTCTGTATTTTTCAACGGCTTTTTGATTGCTAATTTTATTAAAGTGTCGTAGGATTTAAACATTCCTTTTTACTTGCCCTAATTAAAATAATTTTTATTTTTACCCGGGAGCCCTTTGGCTATTAATATTATATTATTGAAAAATCCCTAGCCAAAAATAAAAATTATTTTAATCTATATAATTATGGATGATAATTTGGTAAAAAAAATATTGTCCGAAACTGAAGCTGGCTATGATTTAATGGTGAAGAAATTCTCTGAAACCAGAAAATATTTCTGGCGCGGCTTGGAATTTATTGGGGATTATGCTAAAAATGGCGATAAAATATTAGATTATGGCTGCGGCAACGGCCGGCTTTTAGAATTATTTATAGGTAAAAATATTGAGTATTTCGGCGCGGATGTTTCCCGGAAACTCATTAATACGGCGAAAAATAAATATATATCAAATAATATAAAATTCCAAAAAATAAATTCCGGTCAAGTCATATTACCATTTCCCGACAATTATTTCAATACAGTTTATTCTATCGCTGTTTTCCACCATTTGCCGAGCAGTGAATTAAGGCTAAAAATAGCCAAGGAATTATATAGAACAACCCAGCCCGGCGGGCATATTATCATTACCATTTGGAATCTTTGGCAGAAAAGATACATAAAAAATATTTTTAAGAACTGGGCAAATAAAGTATTGGATTGCGTAAGGCAACGTAGTTGCCACGCAACTTTATACTGGAATGATTGCTACATTACTTTTAAAAACAACGAAGGCGAAATATTCCAACGCTACCATCACGCTTTCACAAAAAATGAGTTAAAAAATCTTTTTAAAAAAGCTGGATTTAGAATAAAAAGCTGTAAAAAAATACATAATAGAAATATTGTGTTAATAGGAGAAAAATAATACAATATAGATATGCTAGAACAAGTTATTCAACCGCTTATTTTAGGGATTGTCCAGGGTTTGGGCGAGTTTTTGCCGGTCTCTTCCACGGCTCATTTGATTTTAGCGCCGTATTTTTTCCATTGGGAAGATCCGGGCTTAGCTTTTGATGTAGCCCTGCATCTGGGAACTTTGATCGCGCTGCTGGCGTTTTTTTGGAGGGACTGGCTTTGCATTTTTGAACTGGCGTTCAAAAATAAAGTTCAAAGTTCAAGGTTCAAGGTTCAAAGTTATGGAAATAATATTTTATGGTTAATTGTAGCGGCGACGATTCCGGGAATTTTAGCCGGATATTTTCTGGAAAATTCAGCGGAGAGAAGTTTTCGCAGCCCAATTTTGGTGGCGCTAATGCTGGCCGTTTTCGGATTATTTTTATATTTAACCGATAAATATTCCAGAGGACAAAAAAATCTAGGCCAAGTCAGCTGGCGGAGTGCTATTTTTATCGGCATCGCCCAAGCTATCGCCATTATTCCCGGCGTTTCTCGTTCCGGAATAACCATTACCGGCGGGCTTTTAGCTGGATTGGACAGGGTCAGCGCCGCCCGCTTTTCCTTTCTGCTTTCCACGCCCATAATTTTCGGCGCCGTGATTTTTAAAATTACCGACCTTTTCGAGAGCGGAATGGACAAGAATATTTTAATCGGAATTTTAGCGGCGGCCATCAGCGGATATCTGGCCATCAAATACTTGCTTAAATTCATAGAAAGGGTAAAATACGGGATCTTCTTCTGGTACCGGTTAGCGCTAGCAATAGTCATAATATTTTCAGCCATTTATTTCAAATGATACTTTACGGGAAAAAAATAGCCGAAAAAATCCTGCGAATTACGGCGCAGAAAATCAAAAGCGAGAAACTGAAACCCAGCCTCGCCGTTGTTTTGATTGGGGAAAATAAAGCTTCGCGATTATATGTCAGTTTAAAAGCCAAAGCAGCCGAAAAAATTGGCGTAAAATTCAGTTTGTATAAATTCAAGGAAAATGCAGGCGAACGGGAAATAATAGAAGAAATAAATTCTTTAAATAAAGATTCAAAAACAAATGGAATTATTGTCCAGTTGCCTCTGCCTAAAAAATATAATACGCAAAAAATTATAAACTCAATAAGTCCCAGGAAAGATGTAGACGGCTTCTCCGCCAAAGGCGGATCCGCCTCAGGCGGACATCCAAATAAATTTTTGCCAGTATTTCCAAGAGCCATTCTGGAACTGATAAAAGCGACTGAAATTAATTTACGCAACAAAAAAGCGGTGATTGTCGGCAATTCCAAAATTTTTGGGGAGACGATGAAAAAAATGTTGGAGGAGGAAAAGATTCAGGCGGAATATGCCCTCACCCCAACCCTCTCCCGGAGGGAGAGGGGGCTAATCAGCCAAGCCGATATTCTAATTTCCGCTGTAGGCAAACCCGGAATTATCAAAGGCGAAATGATTAAATCCGGCGTAATTATCATTGACGGCGGAATTACCAAAGTTGGGAAAAAAGTTTTAGGGGATGCGGATTTTAATTCCACTAAAAATAAAGCTTCTTATATAACTCCCGTCCCCGGCGGCGTCGGCCCGGTGACGATCGCGTGTCTTTTGAGAAATATTTATCTGGCGGCGAAAAAATAATCACTTAGAAAATCGGTTTCCAAGTTGGATAAAAATACTTATTCTCATATTCTCGAGAATATGAGAATGTTGTGTGGTTATTGTAAAGCATTAAGTAAAAAATCCCACCGAGTTCTGGCGGACTTTTTTTTGACAAAATTATCAATCGGTGCTAAATTACTTTGATAATGAAATAGGCAAAAAACAACCAACAAAACAGTTCTTTTAAAAGAAAGGTAGGGTACAAAAATGACTCCAAGCCAAATTGTATTTTCTGTGATTATTGGTTTAGCCACTGTTTGTTCATTGGTAATGCTGGTAATATTTTTTAGGAATTGGGGTGGTATAATTTTGGGGATAGTCGCAGCTGGTTTATTTTCCATTTTTTTGATAGCAGAGAGCGATAATAAACTTTATGTTACTCTGAGACCCCAATCAATGCTGCTGGATAAAAGCGGGCAAGTCAGGGAAGTATTTGCCAAAACCACAGAACTTTGGGTATGGGATAAGCGCTGTTCGGAACTGAAAGATGGGCAACTTGTCTCATATGCGGAAAATTATTTTGAAGTTAAAATGGCAGGGCCACATTCAGTGACGCAGAATCCCAAAGTCAGAAGCATAGAATACACAGTTAATTTTGAAATTTATGGCAACCCGGAGGAATATCTGAAACTGCAAAAATTCGCAGAAAAATACAGGCGAACAAATAATGTGTCTTTTGCGACTTCACAGAATATGATCGCATATTGGCTCTACGAACTAAATGAGAGAAGAAGCAAGGAGCTGGCCGAATTTTATAATCCACTGGATAATGTTCAGCAGGATAAATTTAACCAGCTGGTAAAAGATTTTCTCAGCGAGCCATTAAGGGATTCAGGGATCAGATACAAATATGCCGAATTCTCAATTCCGGGAACATAGCCATCAGCTTTAAGAGGCAGGTATTAAATTTATAAATACCTGTCTCTCTTATTTTCTATTACTGAAAGCCTTAAGTAAAAAATCCCACCAGACTTAGCCCGGCGGGATTTTTGATATAACCTTTGTATGTTATTAGCCTTTGTATAAAGGCATTCTTTTTGATAGTTCGCTATTGCAAGTTTTTTCCCATTCAATGAGTGAACGAAAATAAACTTCTTCAGCGTGAGTTAGATTAACTGACAAACTTATAATCTTGTGTTTCTGTGTTTTTTTGGCCATAAAGTGCCTCCTTTGCAACTTTTATAATCCTAAAAAACTATTTTAACCCATGATCTTCCGGCAAGCTGCAAATGATATTCATATTCTGGACTGCCTGGCCGGCGGCGCCTTTAATCAGATTATCCAAGGTTGCGTATATCTTGACGGAAAGATCATCAGCTGTGGGATAAATGTCGCAGAAATTAGTATCTTTGACATTTTCCTTTTTAGCTTCCGTCCGAATTCTGACGAATTTTTCTCCCGCGTAAAATTCTTCATACAGCCTGAAAATATCAATCGGAAAGTGCACCTGAGCCTGAATTTCAACTTCTATCCCTCTTGCCCAAGTCGCCTTAACAGGATAAAAAAGCAGTTGATCATTTAAGCCCAGCGCCTGCTCAATTTCCGGGACATGCCGATGGGCAAATCCCCAGTTATAAGGCACGTTGTATTCCGGCCTTGGCACATTTTTGCTGTCGCCGGTGTATCCGGAAAAGCCCCCCCATAGCAATCGGCTGCGACGGGTCCAATAGGCGGTTTTTTGCCAAAGGAAGGAGCGCCAGTATCCCCAGAGTAGTCCAGCAGCCGGGAACGGCAATCAGCCGGGCATTTTTTATGAAGCGGCGGTTTATTTCCGGCAGGCCATAAACAGCCTCGGCTAAGAGATCTGGGCGCGTATGTTCCAGCCTGTCATAATACTTGAGGTAATCTTCGACCCGGTGCAGCCGAAAAGCGCCGCTTAAGTCAATAATAATTTTTCCTGCTGCCAATAATTCCGGAACAATTTCAAGGGATTCTTTCGGTTGCAATGCTAAAAAAGCAAATTTAGCCTCTTTTAGTTTTCCTTCTGATTTCTGGCTAGTGGCCATATAAACAATTTCAATGTCCTCCCGGCCAGATAGTAATCTCATCAATTCCACGCCGGCATATCCGCCAGCTCCAATGACTGCGACTTTCATAATATTACCTCGCTTTTATGTGGGTTTATGTAAAAGTACTTAATTTTTGTTTATTTGGTGCCCGAGGAGAGAGTCGAACTCTCATGGGATTACTCCCACACGATTTTGCCTGTCCCGTACCAAGCTGTGCTTTGGTGTGGGAAGTCGTGCGCGTCCCGCACAAGTGGTGGGCATGGTGGGAATCGAACCCACATGGAATTGCTTCCACACGATTTTGAGTCGTGTGCGTCTGCCAATTCCGCCACATGCCCACCAACTATGCGGGATAAATCTGCCAGTTCCGCCACTCACCCGATAAATATGCGCTTTTTGAGATAGCCGTAATTTATAGTATAATATACTTAATTATGGCGAAAATTATATCTTTAGTCAACCAAAAAGGTGGTGTCGGCAAAACCACCTCGGCTATCAATTTGGCCACTTATCTCGCGGAAGCGGGCAAATTTGTGCTGTTGGTGGACTTGGATCCGCAGGGCAACGCCTCGTCGGGACTGGGGGTAGATATTAAAAATCTGGAAAAAAACCTTTACCACGCCATGATTTTAGGCGAACATCCGTCCAAGATAATTTACAAAACAGAAACACTGGGCCATGACCTCATTCCGTCTTCGCAGGATTTAGCCGGCGCGGGGATTGAACTTGTCCATATGGATAACCGCGAATTTAAGCTGTATAATGTACTCAGGGAGATTCGCACCAATTATGATTACATAATTATCGATTCGCCGCCGAGTCTGGGCTTGCTGACTATCAACGGTTTGGTCGCCAGCGACGAAGTTATAATTCCGGTGCAGACAGAATATTTTGCGCTGGAAGGATTGAGCCAGCTTTTGAATACTATTAACTTAGTTAAAGAAAATCTGCAACCAGATTTAAAAGTTATGGGAGCGGTGCTGACTATGTATGACAAAAGAAACCGGCTGGCGCGCCAAGTAGTCAAAGAAGTGCGGGACCATTTTCCCGGCCATGTGTTTGAAAGCGTAGTCCCCCGAAGCGTGCGTTTGGCGGAAGCGCCGAGTTTCGGAAAATCCATTTTAAGTTTTGACGGACTTTCCAAAGGCGCGCGGGCCTACCGCAATCTGGCACGGGAAATAATGGAGATGGAAAATAAAAATAATTTTACAGTTTAATTTATGGCAAACAACTATGGCCTGGGCCGGGGACTGGCTTCGCTGATTCCCCGCCGCGATGAAAAAACTGAAGAAAAAAAAGAAGCTGATATTAATCAGCCGGCTATTGGCAATCAACAGCCGATTTTGGATCCGGCTGCGATTCTGCCCAGCGGAATTCAGGAAGTAGATATTATCCGCATCACGCCCAATCCGCATCAGCCGAGAATAAAATTTGATCCGGAAAAACTGCAAGAGTTGGCGGCTTCCGTCAAAGAGCATGGAATTATTCAGCCGCTGGTGGTAACCAAAAATGACGGCGGATTCGAAATAATCGCCGGCGAAAGGCGATTGCAGGCGGCTAAAATCGCTGGCCTTACCAAAGTGCCGGTAATTGTTCGCGAAGCTTCTAGCCGGCAGAAATTGGAATTGGCACTAATTGAAAATATCCAGCGACACGATTTAAATCCGGTAGAAGAAGCCAAATCATATAATAAATTAGTGGAAGATTTTGATTTGAGCCAGGAAGAAATTTCCCAAAAAGTCGGCAAAAGCCGGAGCGCCATTGCCAATAAAATCCGTTTGCTCAATTTGCCGGTGGAAATCCAGCGGGCGCTGATTGAAGAAAAAATTACTGAAGGCCACGCCAAAGCCATTCTGGCCATAGAAAATCCAGAAAAACAACGGGCGCTTTTTGAACTGATATTAAAAAACCACCTGACGGTGCGGCAAGTAGAGAGTAAAACCCAAGAAATTTCCGTGCGGGCTTATAAAAGATTGGCGCATCAGGATCCGGAACTTAAAGCTATTGAAGATAAATTAGTGGGCCTGCTGGGAACAAAAGTCAAGCTTTCCAAATCCGGAGACGGCGGAAAAATTATCATTGAATATTATTCCCAAGAAGAACTAGGCAGTATTTTGGATAAATTGGGCAACAATTCCTAAGCCTTATATCAAGCCTTCTTTTTTTAAATGTTTTCTGATAGTGCTTTTGGCGTTGGAAGTCCGGACAAACCTTAACCAGTCGCGGTTAGGGGATTTTTTTTCTTTGGAAGTTATTATTTCAATCATCTCGCCGTTTTTAATTTTGTAATCCAAGGGAACCATTTTATGGTCAGCCTTGGCGCCGGTGGCGCGGTTGCCCACTTCGCTATGCACTCGGTAAGCGAAATCGATAGGCGTGGCATCTTCCGGAAGGTCGATGATGTCGCCTTTGGGAGTAAAAGCCAGGATATGATTTTTAAAAAATTCCAGTTTTAAGCCTTCGATAAATTCTTTATTATCGGTGCCCAAATCAACTTGCCATTCTCGCAATTGTTTAACCCATGCCAATTCCTCGCGAATTTCCTCTTTTTTCTTGCGGAAAGTCAGGAAATTTATCCAACCTTGCTTTTGTTCGCTGTAAATCCAATGGGAGGCAATACCGAACTCGGCCTCATCGTGCATTTTTTGGGTGCGGATTTGGATTTCCAGAATTTTTCCATCCGGTCCGAAAATAGTGGTATGAATGGATTGATAGCCGTTGGGTTTGGGCAGGGAAATGTAATCTTTGATTCTGCCCACCATTGGCCGAAATTTTTTATGGACGATTCCCAAAGTTTCATAACAGCTGGCAATAGTAGGGACGATAACCCGAACTCCCGCCAAGTCATAAACTTTATTGATATCCATATCGTGCAGTTCCATTTTCTTGAAAAGCCGGTAAAGGGATTTGGTGCGCCCATGGATATTAAGGATCTTTATTTTTTCCTTGGCCAGTTCTCTCTTAAGTTCATAAATAGCTCTTTGAATGCTTTTTTTCCTGGCTTCAAACTCCGTTTCCGAAATAAGTTTTATATGGGCATAATGTTCCGGATCAAGAAATTTAAAGGAAAGATCTTCTAATTTGATTTTTATTTCGCCGATTCCCAGCCGATTGGCAATGGGCGTATAAATTTCCATAGTTTCCTTGGCAATTCTTTGCCTTTTCTCCGGGGATACGAAATTAAGCGTTTCCATATTATGCAACCGGTCGGCCAGTTTGATAATTACCACGCGGATATCCTGTGCCATGGCCAAAAACATTTTCCGCAGATTCTCCACATAAAGATCTTCTTTGGATTCCCGAAATTTTATTTTTCCCAAATTAGTGACTCCATCGACAATAAAAGCGATTTCTTGGCCGAATTCTTTTTCGATTTCTGCCAGAGTAACATCAGTATCCTCGGGAACATCATGGAGCAACGCCGCCGCGATAGTTTTGGAACGCATGCCGATTTTGGCGACATTCAAAGCCGTAGCCAGTGAGTGCTGGATATATTCGTCCCCAGAACGTCTTTTTTGCCCGACGTGGGCTTTCAAAGCAAAAGCATACGCGGCGCGCATTCGTTTTTCCCGCTCCGGGTTAAGCCTAACTTTTAGATTTTGGATGACATCTTCAATAGTTACCATACTTATTTAATACAGCTACTTATGGTATTTATCCCAGAGTCTGAAATTATGAAATTCCCGTTTAATTTTCAGCCGAAGTATTTTTAGCGAGAGATAGGCATTCCTTACTGGAGCATTTAGTTTTTCCTTGCGCGGCGAAAACCATAAGTGAAGAGCACTTGGGGCATTTTTCGCCGGTAGGCTTTGACCACAGGGCAAATTTGCAAGCCGGATATTTATTGCAGGCGTAAAAAAGTTTTCCCCGCTTGGATTTTTTTTCCACAATTTCTCCATCCGGGCATTTTGGGCATTTAATCCCGGTTTTATTTTCAATTTTTTTGATATTTTTGCATTCCGGATAATTGGAACAGCCGAGAAAGGCGCCGTATTTTCCGCGCTTGACGGCCATCGGCGCGCCGCAAACCTCGCAAATTTCGTCTTTATGGACTTCATCCACTTTTTTTTCCTCGTCGGTTTTTTCCGTATAGTGGCAGGAAGGAAAATTGGTGCAAGCGATAAATTTTCCGAAACGGCCGAATTTTGCCACCAAGTCGCCGCCGCACTCCGGGCATTTTTTGTCTATCTTTTCGTGAAAATCTGTTTTTTTAATTTCCTTGTTTTTGGAAACCAGATTTTTATGGAAAGGTTCGTAGAATTCCTTGATCACCGGCACCCATTTTCTCTGGCCTTCGGCAATTTCGTCAAAATCCTTTTCGATGGTGGCGGTGAAATTAATATCCACGATTTCCGGAAAATGCTTGACCAGCAGGTCATTGACTAAAAGCCCGATTTCCAAAGGATAAAGCCTTTTTTCTTCATTTTTATCCACATACTTTCTTTCGATAATCGTGGAAATTGTCGGCGCGTAAGTGGATGGCCGGCCGATGCCGTTTTCTTCCATAACTTTTACCAAACTGGCTTCACTGTAGCGGGGAGGAGCGGAGGTGAATTTTTGTTCTGGCAAAACTTCCAAAAGATTGAGCCGGTCACTTTTTTTGAGTTCCGGCAAAATTACTTCGCTGGCCGGGGCCTTGTCTCCATAAGCCTTTAAATAACCGTCGAATTTTATGGTGGAGCCGGTGGCTTTCAGAAGATACTCGTTTTTTGGAGTTTTGGCGGAAATATCAGCCCGCACGGAATTGAAAATGGCCGGTTGCATCTGGCAGGCCAGCATTCTTTGCCAGATCAATCTGTATAATTTCAACTGGCTGGTTTCTAATTTTCCTTCCAGATCTGCCGGTGTTTTTTCCGGATAAGCCGGCCGGATAGCTTCGTGGGCTTCCTGCGCCCCTTTAGATTTAGTTTTATAGAATCGGGGATCGGGCAAAGCGTATTCTTTCCCAAACTTTTCCGCGATGACTTTTTTAGTCGAGAGCATAGACTCCAAAGAAAGATTAACGGAGTCAGTGCGCATATAAGTGATGTGGCCCTCCTCGTATAATTTTTGGGCGATCATCATTGTCTGTTTGGAAGAAATACCCAGCTTGTTGATGGCTGCCTGCTGTAGTGTGGAAGTAGTAAAGGGAGGCGGCGGAGTACGCAGCGCTTCTTTGGCTTCAACTTGCAGAACTTTGTAATCAGCTGTTTTCAAATCCGCGGCAATTTCTTCGGCCGCTGCCTTATTTTTTATCAAACTTTTTCTGGTTTTGTAATCTCCGGCAAAAAGTTTTAGAGTTATCGCTTCTTCAATTTTTTTATCATTTTGCTTTTCCAACCCCGCCAAAAAATCTTGTTGGTCTTTTTGCAATTGGGCGTTGATTATCCAGTATTCTTCTTTGGTAAATTTTTCAATTTCCCGTTCCCGTTCCGCAATCAGGCGCAATGCCACTGACTGGACACGTCCGGCCGAAAGCCCGCGGCGGATTTTTTTCCAGAGAAAGGGAGAGAGCTCGTAGCCGACCAAACGATCTAAAATGCGCCGCGCCTGCTGGGCATCCACCAAATTAAGATCAATTGCTCTGGGATTTTCCAGCGCTTTTTTAATGGCCAATTCGGTAATTTCGTGGAAAACTATTCTTTTGGCTTCATTAATTTTCAGCCCTAAAGCGCTGACCAAGTGCCAGGAAATAGCTTCGCCTTCGCGGTCCTCGTCAGTGGCCAGAATCACCTGATCGGCTTTGGCCGCTTCTTCTTTGAGTTCCATTACGCGGACTATCGATTTCTTAGGGATGACATATTTAGGCTGGAAATTTTTTTTAATGTCAATGCCCATTTCTTTTTCCGGCAGATCACGCACGTGGCCATAGGATGATTTCACCTTAAAATCTCTGCCCAGAAATTTGGAAATAGTTTTAGCCTTAGTCGGCGATTCGACGATAACTAATTTCATGGAACATGGAACATGGAACATGGAACAATTCTATGATTGTTTCATGCTTTATGTTTTATGTTATTTGTTACGTGTTATGTGTTACGTGATTATGTAATTTTGTCCTCCGATATTTTTTACCCAGCCTTTGATTTCCAGCATGACCAGCGTGGCAGAGACGGAAGACGGGTTCAGTCTAGACATTTTGGCCAGATTGTCAATATGGAGCGGATCCGAGGATAAAATTTTCAAAATGATTTCTTCCTCCTTGTTCTGGGGAATTTTGGCGATTTTTTCCACCGTCCGCCAGCTGGTGGATTTTCTTTGGTCCAAATCTAGCTCTTCCAAAATATCTTTGACGCTAGTTACCATTTTAGCACCTTTTTTGATTAAGCTGTTAGTGCCGGTGGATTGCAAAGAAAAAATAGAGCCGGGAACGGCAAAAATTTCGCGGTTAAATTCAAGCGCCAGTGCGGAAGTAATGAGCGTTCCGGATTTTTCTCCGGCTTCAATAACTAAGGTACCCAAAGACAATCCGGCAATAATTCTATTGCGGGCCGGAAAATTAAATTCCAAAGGCGGGGTATCGCTGGGAAAGTCAGAAAGCAAACACCCGTTTTCCATAATTTCCCGCGACAAATTAAAATTGGCGCGTGGATAAATATTTTTATCTTCCAAACTATTTCCCAAAACCGCCACGGTTTTTCCACTGCCGTCCAGCGCGCCCCGGTGGGCGATAGCGTCAATGCCCAGCGCCATTCCGCTGACTACCGTGATGCCAGCTTGGGCTAAATCTCTGGCAAAAGCGCTGGCCACTTGGGCGCCGTAGGCCGTGTATTTCCTTGAGCCGACAATGGAAATCATCGGCGCGCAGTTAAAATCAAAATTTCCCTTTACATATAATATATAAGGCGGGTTGGGAATTTCTTTGAGCAGTACTGGATATTCAGGACTGCCAAAAATAATCATCCGGATTTTTTCTTTTTCCAGAATTTCCCATTCTTGGTCCGGATCAATATTTTTTCTTTCGGTGATTATTTTTTCTATGATAGCATCTCCGATTTTGCTGGACTTTAATTCTGCTAAATCAGCCTGCCAGACAAGTTCCGGTTCTCCGAAATGGCTCAAAAGCCGGCGCATTTTCTGCGGCCCGACGCCGTTGATTTTATTTAAAGCGTTGAGATATTTCACTTTGCTATTCTAGCACATCCTGAAAAATAGGGAATAAGTGCCTATTTTAAGCCTAAAAATAGCGCTTGACCCCGCACTAACTTTTGCTTAAAGATTTACTAAAAAATATAACCAGCATAGTTAAAAAAACAAAAGTTAGTGCGGGGTTGACAAAAGATCTTCAATTTGCTATACTTTCCTGTTCTTTAAAAAAGCCAAATATTGCCTTTTACAGCCCCGTTCGTAAGTTCGAGGGTAAAACCTCCTCCTTGGTTTTGCCGGTAGAGTAAGTCCCGCACTAACTTTGCATTAGCTAAAGCTACTTAGCACTAAAAGTGCTTATGCAAAGTTAGTGCTGGATAAGCGTATTTGATTTTGATTATTCAAATGATGATGCCACTTATGGGCGGGACTGTGAAAGGCAAAAACAATAAATATAGTAGAAATAAAAAAGTTTTAACAATGTTTATGGAGGGAAATATCGAAGGAAAAAAGCTGGTTGCGGTCGGTGTCGGAGCCATAGGTAAGCATTTTGAGATGTTCTTCTATATGGAAGGCGACAAAGGGATATTTTTCTTTCAACGATTCAGGGAATCAAAGGATATCGCAAAAAAGTTAAAATGCATAGGTCATGTTGATCTGCCCTAAGTAGGGCATAGAAAACAAAAAGGCACTGGCGTGAATGCTGCTAGTGCCTTTTTTAATTTACAGTAGATCCCTCGACTATGCTCGGGATGACTTTAGGAAGTCAGTTTTTTTATTTCTTCCAAGATATTTTCCGAAATACTTTCAATTTTCTCTCTCTCTTCCGGCGTAAAGTTTTGAAGCACGTAGTCTTCCGCCTTCACTAAAGTTTCGGCGGACAAGTCACCGGGAATATTTTCATTCTGGCCGATGCCGATGCGGATACGGGTAAATTTTTGCGTGCCTAGTTTATCAATAATATCCTGCACGCCGTTGTGGCCGGCGGAAGAAGAATTGTCGGCGATTTTATATTCGCCCAAATTTATATCCAGGTCGTCGTGAATGACAATAATATCTTCCGCAGTCAGTTTATAGAAATCCAAAATGCTTCGGACTGCTTGGCCGGAGTTGTTCATAAAAGTATTCGGCTTAACAAGTAAGATTTCTTTTTCTCCCTCATCCGCCCTTCGGGCACCTTCTCCCGCTGGGAGAAGGGGAATTGTTCCTTTAGATATTTCCGAGTCAAATTTTTTATCAAAAATAAACTCGGGGAAATTAAATTTCTGCTGGATCTTATCCACCAGCATAAAGCCGACATTGTGCCGCGTGTCTTTGTATTTTTCTCCCGGATTGCCGAGACCAAAAATAATTTTCATAAAATTATTTTTTAAATTTCTAATTAAGAATTAAGAATTTCGAATCAATGTCGAATGTCTAATGTTTGAATGTTTAAATTTTTAGTCATTAATCATTAACGAATTAGGATTTGATTAGAAATTAAAAATTAGAAATTGGAAATTAAAAAATGTGGTTAAACTAGTTTTTAATAAAATTTATAGAATCTTGATTATCGCGATCTTTGTTTAAATCCTCAATGGTGTCTTCTTCCATATTATACCTGTCAACTATGTCTTTTCCAAGAACCAGCACAATGTCTGGGTTTTTGTTGGCAGTAAGCTCGCGAATGGCGGGATCAACGTCATAGGAAACAATGGCGGGGATTTTTGTGGCCAATTCATCCAGCGTGAACGGCTTTTTGCCTCCATTTAAATCATAAGCTATGGTTTTCTCGGAAACAGCTTCATTATTTTCCGAAACCGTCAGCACATTTTTATAATCCAAATTAACGCTTAAAAGCTTTTTAATGCGGTTAACCAGCTGATTGTCGCCGCTGCGATTGAGAATGGTAATAAAAGCGTCTTCTTTGGCGATTTCGTCGCGGCGGCGTTTCAGAACATTGAGATCAAAAGCATTTTGCGCCAGTTCCCGAATTTCGCTCCAATTGCCGACGCGCGGAACCAGTATGAAAGCACGGACGCCGGAATTTTCTCCGAAAAAAACATGGGAAACTTTCAGCAAACTGTCTTTGCTCCAGGCATCCACTACCACATTATTAATGTTATTAGTATCGAGTTTTTTAATCAGTTCAATAAAGCCTACAATTTCATCCGGACTGATATTGGTAATGATATTGTTTCCCAAGGCGTCCAGCAGATTATTGAAAGCAAAAATATTGAGCAGGGTTCCGGAAGAAAAAATCTTGTTTTTCGCCGCCTGCATCACTTGCTGCTGGCGCTTGGCGCGGCCGAAATCGCCTTCGGGATCGCCGTGGCGGACGCGGGCGTATTTTAAAGCCGTTTGGCCGTCGAGGTGGTGAAAGCCTTTGGAAATTTCAAAAGTTTCGTAAGAATAGTTAGGCCCGGGATAGCGCGTATCCAAAATATCTTTTTCGCTGGTGACATTTATGCCGCCAAGGCTGTTGATAATTTTTTCGAATCCGTCGAAATTAAGGACGATATAATAATTAATTTCCAGCGCCGTGATATCTTTAATTGTGCCGGTCAGCAAATTTAGCGAAGCCGCTGCTTTATTTCCGTTTTGATTTAAGCCGAGTTGATAGACTGAATTTATTTTAGTGGAAAAATTAAGGTCTGGCACCGGAACATAAAGGTCGCGGGGGATAGAAATGAGCGCCACGCGGTTGGTCCGGGTATCCAAACTGGCCACCATAATTGTGTCAGTTAGATTCTGGCCGGGTTTGCCCGGGCCGGCGATACCGAGCAGTAAGATATTAATCCTTCCGCTTGAAGCGCCTTTTAATTTCAAATCGTTTCCGGGAGCCATGGATTTCAGAGTTTTTAAAAGGCTGGGATTTTCGGCATCAGTTTTAACATAAATTTTTTGGCTGGTGGAGTGGAATTTATACGTAAAAAATGTTCCGTAGGTAATAACAGCGGCTATTCCCAAAAACAAAATTCCCAGCAGGATATTTCTTAGCCAATGGAATTTCGGCTTGTGATTTTCTTTTTGAGAAAATTCAAAAGAAGAATAAATATTTTCCGAGATGGGTAACTCCGGTTTTTTTTCCACTGCCGGCGGGGAATATGAATTTTCTCTGCCGGCAATATCCAAAGGCGATCTGTGAGAAATTCCATCTATATTTTTTGTTCGGCGGATATCCATAGCAATTAAATGATACCTGCTTGTGCCGGCGGGGTCAAATTTAGGCTTAAATAAAAGCTCAAAAGCTCTTGCCAAGCGCTTAAAATTCTGATAATATAGAGAAAATATAAACATTTTTATGGCCAAATTCAACCGGCACGAACCCCACCGGGAAAAAAGCAGCGACGATCTTTATTTCAGCGTCGGCGGTTTTGTTTTTGAGGTGGTTAAGATATTTTTACTGGCCTTTATCGTGATTGTTCCCATCCGGATGTTTCTTTTTCAGCCTTTTTTTGTGCAGGGAGCGTCGATGGAACCTAATTTTGAAGACAATCAATATCTCATCATCAGCGAATTCGGCTACAAAACCGTTCCCATTGGAATTGGCAGCGTCAATTTTTCGACAGTAAAATCATTCAGAAATATCAACCGCGAAACAGTAATTGTGTTCCACTATCCGCTGGACCGGAAAAAGTTTTTTATCAAAAGAATTATCGGCTTGCCGGGAGAAAAAGTGGAAGTGCGAAACGGCGCGGTGAAAATATATAATTCCGATAATCCGGAAGGCCAAGTTTTGGACGAAAGCGGCTATCTTTCTTCCAATCTAAAAACTATGGGCGATTTGGTGATTTCACTTAAGGATGATGAATATTTCGTAATGGGGGACAATCGTCGATTCAGTTCCGATTCGCGCTCTTGGGGGCCGATTAAAAAATCGGATATTGTCGGAGTAACGCTGTTGCGGGCTTGGCCGCTCAACCAATTGGCAATTTTTTAATTTTATGTTAACCTAAGGCATTATGGCAAAGAACAAGGCTAGGACCAAAAAATCCAAAAAGAAGCTTTTGAAGCGTCCAAGAAAAATTTCCAAATCCAAGGAGGTGTTCCAAGAACAGGAACATTTTATTCTGCAGCCGCCCAGAGGCATGAAAGATATCCTGCCGGAAGAGCAGTTGTATTGGGATCAGGTGAGGAAAGTATCCGAAAGGCTGGCCCGCGATTTTGGATTTTCCCGGATTGACACGCCCCTGATTGAATTTGCCAATCTTTTCGTGCGCAGTGTCGGCGAAGGCACAGATATTGTGGATAAAGAAATGTATACCTTTCTGACTCGGGGTGGAGACAGAGTGGCTCTGCGTCCGGAACTGACAGCTGGCATCTGCCGCTCCTACATCCAGCACGGCATGCAGGTGTTGCCCAAGCCGGTCAAGCTTTTTTCCATCGGTCCAGTTTACCGTTATGACCGGCCGCAGGAAGGCCGCTACCGCGAACACTATCAGATTAATTTCGATTCTTTTGGCGAGCAGGATGCGATTCTAGACGCGCAAATGATTCAAATTGCTTCCCGGGTCATCCAAGGATTGGGAATTAAATCCTTGCAGGTGCAGGTGAATTCCATTGGCTGTTCGGTTTGCCGCAAGGAATACAAAGAACTCCTGGTCAATTATCTGGAATCCAAACGGCTTAAATTGTGCCAAGACTGTAAAGTCAGGCTGGAAAAAAATCCGCTCCGTATTCTGGATTGCAAAGAGGATAAATGCTTCCAAGTAGCAGCCAGTGCTCCGCAATCCATCGATCACTTGTGCGAGGAATGCCGAATTCACTTCAAAAATCTTTTGGAATATCTGGACGAATTAGATCTGCCTTATGTTATCAATCCCCAGCTGGTGCGAGGATTGGATTATTATACCAAAACTGTTTTTGAAATCTGGTCGGGAGAGGAAGACGGCCGGAAACAATCGTTGGGCGGAGGCGGAAGATACGACAATCTGATTAAACTTTTGGGAGGCGAACCGACACCGGCAGTCGGCTTCGGATTAGGCATAGAAAGATTGATTATTGAAATGAAAAGGGTGCAGGCGCGCCCCTATCGGTCGCCACGGCCAAGAGTTTTTCTGGCGCAACTGGGAGATTTAGCCAAAAAGAAAAGCCTTAAGCTTTTTTCTGAATTGGAAAAGAATGGAATTTTTACGGCGGAAAGTTTTGGCCGAGGTAGTCTCAAATCCCAGCTGCGAGTGGCGGACCGTTTGGGAGTGGAAATTACTCTGATTCTGGGTCAGAAAGAAGCTTTGGATCAAACGGTGATTGTTAAAAATATGGCCAGCGGCGTTCAGGAAATTGTCAGCGCGGATAAGTTGGTGGATATCATTAAGAAAAAACTCAAGGCTGACAACGTGGTGGTTTATCATGAAGATTCAGTTAACACATAACACGTAACATAGAACACATAGCACATAACATAGAACACATAATGATATAAAATACTTTTTTATGTTCTATGCTCCATGTTCCATATTCTATGATTTAGAGGGGAGGTTTCTAATGATTGAAGTCAAAAAAAAAGACCGAGAAACATCCGAGAGTTTAATCCGGCGTTTTAACCGCAGAGTTCAGCAAAGCGGCGTTTTAATTCAGGCTCGGCGGTCGCGTTTCCGGACGGAAGAAAAAAGCCGGCGGGAAATGCGCGAAGGTGCCATGTATCGCGCCAAAGTTAAAAAAGTAGTGGACCATCTGAAAAAAATGGGCAAATTCGACGAAGAAAATTTCAAGAATATTAAGAAAAAACTTGTTAAATGATGCGAATTATGATGTGAATTAAATCCAAATTTGATTCGAATATAATTCGGGTATAATTTGGATAAAAATTAGGATATGAATTTAAAGCAAAAGATATTTGATGATATGAAATCAGCCATGAAGGCCGGTGATGTTTTGAAGCGCGAAACTTTGCGGATGCTGGACGCCATGATTAAAAATACCGAAATTGAAAAAATGAAAAAAGAGGAAGGTTTGAATGATGAAGAAGTGCAAACAGTCATAGCCCGAGCCATCAAACAAAGGAAAGACAGCGTGGAGCAGTATGCAAAAGGCGGCCGTCCGGAATTAGCCGATAAAGAAAAAAAAGAAATAACTATTTTATCCGGCTATTTGCCTGAACAAATGAGCGAGAATAAAGTCCGGGAAATTGTCAAAGAAACTATTAGCCAACTGGGTGCGACTTCCAAAGCCGAAATCGGCAAAGTTATGGGACCGATTATGGGCCAGCTCAAAGGCCAAGCTGACGGCAATCTGGTCAGAAAGATAGTTGAGGAAGAATTAGAATAAAAAATTCTTACTGTTTTTTGTTTAAAGCCTATTTTTGGCGTAAAATCGGATTGGGTTGAAGAAAATAAAATTTACCCCGTAGTCAGTCCTGCTGTACTACTGGGGTTATCCACAGGCAAACTATTGCCAAATTTCACAATAGTGATATAATATCACTATAAGGTATAAGCTGAAAATATGCCAAAAGAAATTATTATCAGTTCGCTCAACAAAGATTTTGAAAGTATTAAAAAGGTTGATGAAAATAGCGTTGAATATTGGGAAGCTCGGGAGCTTATGCCTGTTTTGGGTTATCTGAAATGGGAAAATGCGGAAGAAGTCATCGGCAGGGCAGCCAGAGCCTGCCTTAATAGCGGCCAGGCTGTGGATAACCATTTTCACCATATCAGGAAAATGGTTGAAATCGGTTCAAATACAGTGCGGGAAGTCAGGGATTGGAAGCTAGATCGCTACGCGTGTTATCTTATTGCGCAAAACGGCGATCCCAAAAAAACGGAAATTGCTGTCGCGCAAACATATTTTGCGATTCAAACCAGAAGGCAAGAAGTTTTTGAACGGCTAACGGAAGCGGACAAGAGGCTTTTTGTCAGAGGGCAAGTGTCAGAGCATAATAAAAAACTTTTTAAAACCGCTAAAAGAGCAGGCGTAACCAGCTTCGGAATGTTTAATGATTTTGGGTATAAGGGCTTATATGGAATGTCGCTGACTGAAATTGAGAATAAAAAGGGAATAAAGAAGGGAGAATTATTGGACAGGTCCGGCGCTACGGAGCTGGCGGCTAATCTTTTTCGCATAACGCAAACTGACGATAAATTGAAAAAAGACAATATTAAGGGAAGTTACAACGCAACGCAGACGCACTTTATGGTTGGAGGAAAAGTCAGGCAGACAATTAAAGATATCGGCGGAACGATGCCGGAAGATTTGCCAGCAGAAAGGCATATCAAAGAATTGAAAAGTGAAAAGAAAAAACTCTTGAAAAAATCTAAAAAAGTGCTAAAATAAAGGAAAATTAACCAATTTAGAAATTTTATAAGAATGAAAAATAGAACTCTATATTTCGGCGATAATTTGGAAATTCTTCGTAAGAAAATTACGGACGAGAGTTTTGATTTGATTTATCTTGATCCGCCTTTCAATTCCAATCGCAATTATAATGTGCTTTTTAAAGAAGGCTTGCAGGACAGTCCGGCGCAAGTCCATGCTTTTGAAGATTCATGGCACTGGAACGATGATTCTAAACACGCTTTTGATTATCTGGTTACAAAAACCAATCAGGATATCTCTAATTTAATGCAAGCTTTGGAAAAAATGGTAGGGCATACAGATATGCTGGCATATCTGACTATGATGGCTGTGCGATTAATTGAATTGCATCGTGTTCTCAAAAAGACCGGAAGTCTATATTTGCACTGCGACCCCACAGCCAGCCATTATTTAAAAATTGTTCTGGATGT
>JAPLXF010000027.1 GCA_026396205.1 Candidatus Moraniibacteriota bacterium
AAAAATTATCGCCATTGGCAATAGTCTGGGCTTTTATTCCAATCAATACGCTTCCGGATTACTGCAAGAATTCAATCCCGAATTCAATCTTTCCGGAATGGCCGTGGCTTCTTCGGAAAAAATGGCAGGAGTATTTAAGGCCGACTTTAATTCTCCGGATAAATTTGCCGGCGGCCCGATTGTCGATTACGCCGGCGGAGTTATCGGCCTTGTTGGTTCTGTCGAGCAAAATAACCAGGAGATTTCTTTTCAAATCCCTTCCAATAAAATTAAAAAGGTGATTGAGCGGGCAATACAAAAAGATTTTACCGCTAATCCCAAGCTAGGCATTTACTATTTGCCGCTTGACCAGTCGCAAAAAATTTCGCGCGGATTGAGCGTCAGCGAAGGCGCCTTGATTTTTTCTCCTTCCGGCCAGCAAGGGTTAGCAATAATTGCCGGATCGCCAGCACAAAAAGCCGGTCTTAAAATCAACGACATAATTATCGCTATCAACGGAGAAGCAGTTACTTTGCAAAAAAGTTTGCCGGATATTCTTTATCAATACCGCTCAGGCAATGAAATCGAACTGACTATTCTTCGCGACGGCCAGGAAATCAAGCAAAAAGTCCAACTGTAATTTGAATATCTGATCTTTAGGATTTTATTAAATCTGCCCAAAGCAGATTTTTATCCCGCACCTTCCTACGGAGTATTAAACTTCGCAGGAAGAATTTATTCAATCCATTCATCCTTGCAGTAAGCCACGAGGTTTTATGGAAGGTGCGGGATTTATTTGACAAAATTTTTACAATATGTTAGGTTTTAAAGTTCTTTGAGAACCGAATAGCAAGGTAAATTTTTCACAACTTATCACAACCTATTAAGGAGGAAGGAAGTATGAAAAAAGTAAGATTTACCGTATTAATTGCAACCGTCGCATTTTTCTTTGCGGCACTGGCAGAAGCGGCTATCTTTCCGGAGATTAAACTTAATGGAATGGATAGCATAGCCATTGTTAACCCTGATGATCCGGAAAACAATCTGACTATAAAGCTGGATGTTGCCGGAGAATCCGCCAACAATGTAGACTGGTGGCTTCTTTATGAGTCTGACGAAGAAGGTCTTATGTCACTCAATTGCTTGACAATGAAATGGGAAAAAGGCGTTAAACCGATGGGTCAGTGGAATCTGAAAAGCCAGCCAATTACCTCAATACCAACAACGGGATTGAATTTTCCCGCGGTTGAATCCGGATCAGCTGTTTTCTTTTTTGGCATTGACTTGATTGCCAATGGCCAATTTGACTACAGATCGACAATTTATCAATATGTTGTAGCTAATTGCCGTAGGGATTGCTCCATTGCCAAGTTGGAAAAGTTTGAAGATTTTGGACTAACTGGCAATTTTGGAATGACTGTCAGACTGGAAAGCTTGCCAAAGGGAGCATTATTTTTGAGCGGGCAGACTATGACTTATATTCCAGCAGCGCCAAACGGCCCATGGGATGATGCCAGTGTCTATATTCTCCAAGAATTGAATAGCGAGCTCGGTTATATAAAATTTCAGTGGTGGAATGGCATACCATTTGAATTTTCTTACGGCGCCGGCAAAACTTGGTTTAATCCAGCCTGTTCATCTTTCAAATATCCAGTGAATGCGGAAAAGGGGAAACAGCATCTAATGGTCATTCCCGGAACGAAAAAAACATGTCCTATGGCAGAGATTAATGACTGCTATGTAAAAAGTATCCGGTATTTAGGCAACGACAAATTCAGAGTCTATATTAATTTTGATAAGCTGCCTATTCGGGATTACCAAAAACTTTTTGCCAAGGGCATGGATATAACAAAGAAACTTGACTGGAGTTTCTTTGCTGTAACCGATTCTTTTCCGTGTTATTACTTCGAATTCACATGGCCAAAGGGAACTGGAATCTTCGGGTTCTCATTCGGAGTAACAAAGCATGACGGAATAGAAGAATGGATTGATCCAAAATTATCGACTTTCTACAACACAGATTACCTTGCATTCGATCCAGACAGCTACCGGAAATAGTTTCCGCATAATTGTCTGGATCTTACCGGCATCTTGCTTATATAGAAGATGCCGGTTTTTTTATCCCGCACCACAGAAAACCACTGGCGTAAGCCAGTAGATGAATACAAGCAACCCGCAGGACAATAATCCCAATGCCACAGATGTAAGTCTGTGGTGCGGGATTTATGCTCAAAAATAAAAAAACTTACAATTCTTGCTATCGCAAAATTTGTAAGCATATAAACCGAAAAAAGTTGACAAGATTGGCGATTGATGCTAGTATTTCAAGTTAAAATTTAATTTAAACTATGACTATCGAAAAAGTGCTCTATATAGCCAAAACTAGGCTAAAATCATTAATCCTAACCGGCATGCTGCTGGGAGCGTTGTCTTTCCTTTTTCTGGTTTCCACCCAGCGAAAAATTTTTGGACGAGATCCAAAATATCAATCCGGCAGTAACCGAAACTTTGCCGGTAAATAAAAAAGACCGTTTGGAAAAATGGTCGGAAATAGTTAAAATCAGCAAGACTTCCAATCTGGGGCTTTTGCATATTGAAGTTTTCGGTGACACGCAAAAACAGGTAACAGAAACTTCCGATGCTATTCTGGCTGTCCTAACTACCAAAAACTTTTCTTTTTTAGGACGCGGTCAGGATTTGGACATTCGAATTATGAGCGGGCCGATTGTGGAAAAAAATCCCAGCATCAGCGAAATCATTTTTGCTGCTATTGGCGGAATTTTAATTGGGATGCTAATCTCTTTTATGTGGAATTATTACCGCGAAGAAATGAAAAGCCGGCAATATTTTGCGCAAATCAAGAAAAACGAAGACCAAGAATACACGGAAAGTTTGAAGGATTTAAATTAAATGGTATTGACCTCAGAGTAAGTTCTGGACTTTATTTTCACGGTAAATATTAGTTTATTGACCAGCGAGCTCGCCCGCCTTGGGCGGGAATAATATTATACTAAAATTGTTATCCCGAATCTTCTCGTAACTGAAATTTAGAAGCGTTGCGGGCAGGTTGGGGATAGCAATGGGCTATCTGAACCTTGAAAACAAAATAAACCTATACACAAGGAGAAAGAAAGATGAAAAAGATATTTTTTCTGGCAATTGTTGTTTTTGCTTTTGGCTGCTCGCCAAAGATGATGGTGAAGAATGTAAATTCACCGACACTCGCGAGCCCTGACAAATCCATTGACATTCTTATTGAGCCTTTTGAATCGGTTGGCTTAAAAATAACCGAGTCGATCAAGAAAGGGGAGGTAACGATAGTGCCGGCGGTTTTTCCGGAAATTCTTTTTGGAGAATATTATCCGGGACGAATCCGCTGGAACGGATGGTGCGTAACTGAAGATGGCCGAGAATTTTTCTGCCAGTTTCTTTTTTCAGGAATTGACGAATGCGGAGGATATTACGCAATTTGCATAATTGACGGGGTTCTGATTAAGGGAACCATCGCTGGAATTTTCCTTCTCTCGACTTTGGCTGATTATGGCTATGACCTTAAGGGAAATGAATTTGAAATTCAATCCCCAATGCTTCAAAACCAAGCCAGCTATCGCAAAAGCCTTGCTTTTGAAAAAGGCACCGATTTTAGAAAACTGCAAACGATTCCAAGCGTGAAGTTGCTGGAAACCATAAAACTTTGGAATAACAACTTTAAATCAAAAAAAGGCGGTTTTATTACAACGCCGCTGGGAAAAGTAACAATCAAAAATAAGAAAGGCAACGAAGAAAAAGTCGACCAGATAGAAATTATTGCCGGAATTAATCCGCAATACACCATTTATCAAAAATGGGTGGCGGAAACCCGCGGAAGACTTAGTGATCCAATTGCTAGTGTTTCAACACTTGCGATTGAAACCTACCGCTCTGTTAATGGCAGCATTCCTTCCAAAGGAGTGGATTTCAAATCCATAGTTCCTATGGATACCCCAATGGACAGAAGAGAACTCGGCGTAACAATAAAGTTTGCTTTAGATCTCAAACAAAGATTAATAAACTATTATCTAAATAACACCAAATAACAAACCTTGAAGAATGAAGGAGGTGCAGTATGAAAAAACTAATTGCTTCGATCATTATGTTAGCGCTGATTTACTCTGGCGCGGCATATGCGTCGGAGTATATCTACACTGTTAAGAAGGGCAATTGCCTTATCCGAATCGGGAAAAAATTAAACGCGGACTGGAACAAGATTGCTCTGGATAACAACATTAAACCGCCGTCGTATACAATTTACCCGAATCAAAAGCTTGTTATAAATTGCGAACCGGAAAAAATAAAAAATACGGAAGTAAAATCTGAAACTTCCGATCTCGCCGCAAAAAGAGTTTTAAAGCGCGAGAAAATCAATACAATCAACATCGGACGTGAAAAAGCAACGGCTTCAGTTGCAGAAGAATCCCAAATTAAAGAATATAATAGGGATGATGTGGGAACTGATATGTTCACTGGAACTAAAGAGAAAGCCATTATGCTATTAGGTTTTCCTGCTGGTTCTATTCTGAAATATGACGGCGGCGCACCTGACAAGGGTCGCGACAACTTAAAAAAAGGCGACGAGGTATGGATGACACATGGAAAAAACAAAGTTGACCACTACAAGGTTAATTTGGACACTCCGGAACGTTCGCTTCGTTACCAAGTTCTTGATAAGGACGGGAACTTTTTAGGCTATGCCTATTGGATGTTTGCCTGTTTTAACTGGTACCGTAAAATCGAACTGGCGCCAGCACCTGCATCAATGGAAAAACCGGAAATGGCTCCAATAACTCCATTTGGAGTTCCTGGGGAAATTAAAAAACCCATGGAAGTTCCCAGAGCGAAATGGGATCTGGAACACGAACCAATCATCGGGGTCTACTACTGGGAAAATAAACTGGCCGAAGGTTGGGGAGGCTACGGCGAAGATGTAGAATGGTTCCGACGAAGCTTTGGCACCCGGGGATACTGGGAAAACGGCTGGGCTCCCGGAGTTGGAGTCTACGGATATTATTCCGAAGGCCAATCCTTTAATGGTTCCGCCTACGAGTGGGTGGAAAAAGGATTCGGTCCGCAACTTGGAATTAAATATCTCGGCCAGGACGCAGAAGGCAGATTCTGGCAGTGGCAACTCAAAGCCCGTTTTGTTTGGGAAGGTGGAATCAGGCGGCCCAGGTTCACTTTCCGAGAGCGTTTCCGTTACGCCAGTGAATGGTCGCCTTTCTGCCGGCAAAGCAATGTCAGAAAGCGCAAGCCTTCGCC
>JAPLXF010000045.1 GCA_026396205.1 Candidatus Moraniibacteriota bacterium
TGTTTCCTAAAAAGGAATAGTTCATCCAGTCCGGATTAAAGCTTTTTTCAATCGCCCTTTTTATTTCTTTGAGTACTAAAAATAACTCTTCCCTTTCCTCCATAGTCGCTTCGGTCAAATCATGGGCGTTTTCTCTCAAACACCAAACGACGCACCGGCCCAGATATTCCTGGTTTTCGTGCACCATAACTTTCCAATATTTATATACTTTTACAGTTCTGTCGGCCATAAATCAAAATTACCATTTTTCTTGAAAAAAGAAAAACCCCGCTACAGGCGAGAGGTTTTTTTTGGGAGATAAACTTAAAATTCTTTCTTATTAAAAAGAAAATTTATTCATCAATTAGTATGTTTAAAGTCCTGCTATTTTTATGGCAAACCACAAGACTACGCCACCAATACCCCAAAGCGGTATGCTGAGCAGGCTGGTATAACCCTGGATGCTGAATTTATCATACGTCCATAGCCTCTTATTCATGGTTCTATGATAAACCAGGCCGAAGATATATTCAAAAACAGAACCAACACAGACACTAATTATAAAAAGCTTTATGATTTTCGCGTCGATAAACAAGGCAAAGACAATGATAAAAATTACCGGTAGAATTATAATTGCCAGATATTCGCTCCAGCGGAATTTTTTTGTTTTGCGCCCATATAAGTAAGCCAGATAAAATCCAATAAACATGAGGGATATGAATGCCAAACCTAAAATTTTGGAATTGCCCATAATTATTTTTCTTTATTCTAGCTTATTAGAATTTTTTTGGCAAAAAGAAAACCCGCCGTGGACGGGCTTGCCTCGTCCCGCTTAGCGGGAGAGGGTTTTGGGGGCGGGGAAAGAAAAAATCCAAATATTTGACAGCGATTTCGGATATGCTACTTTGATTTTACAGGATTGAAGACAAAACGAGCGCCACCGGCCGCTAGGGGGTTCCCTGCCAGCCTCAAACTCATCACGAACACGGGTGAGAATGGCTGGACAATACCAGTGCCAGAGTTATCTTCAATCCTGTTTTTTTTATTCTCTAAAAAACTGTAAATCTCGCCGACAAAAATAAAAAACTACGGTTTTTTGCTGCAGCAAAATTTCGTAGTTTTTGTGAAAAAATAAAAACAGTAAGGGTTTTGGAGGTGGGGGAAGAAAACAAAAAAAGGCGCTAAATAAATTGCGTCTTTTCAATAAAACATTTTATCTGGCAAAACCAAATTTTTCAAGTTTAACTACTCTCTTTTCCAGCTTTTCAAACTCATCATAATAAACTTTTCTTTTGAGTTCAAATTTAATTTCAGCAACATCGCTTTTTAGAACATTAATATCGCTTTTCATCAAATTAATATTTCCTTTTATCGCGTCAACATCGCTTTTTATGACATCCATATCATTCTTGATATATCTTACATCTTTCTTAATATCTTGCTGATCTTCGCCAATAACCCTTATTCCATCGTTCATATTTTCCAGCATTGACATAACTTCTCCTGATTTAAAAGTTTGTTCTAGATTATTGATTTTTTTTGCCCTCTTTTTCATATGACTTATTATACTACTACAATTCCAGGCGTCAAATTTGCTGTTTCAATCCCGCCGCGGTGAGGCTAAAAATAAAAATCTGAAAAACTTAAAATTACATATCTCTTGCTAATAATTAACTGTTAATCATAGCAAGTGGGGCAATAGAATCTAGAGTCTAAGTATGCAAGAATTCATAGTATTTTTTCATAAAAAAATGTCTGTGTTTTTTAGGCTATCGCGAGAAAAACAAGATAATTTTTTCAAAGAAGAATTAAGTAATTTTTTGGAAAATAAAAACCCCGTCGCGGTTATGCGGCGGGGGGGGGGGACTGCGACGAAGCGCAAGCGGGATACTATCGATGCTACTATTTGGTAGCAGAGTTGGTATATCCTGCTAGTTTGAGAAACAAATCATTAAATCTTTTTATTGTTATTGGGATATCAAAAAGCAAATTACAAAATCTTTTTGCTGGGAACTCAAAAAGCTTAAAAAAACAATTCATGGCTGATTCTATAGTCATTAGCGTTTTTTCTAATATAGGAATCCACCAGAAATAGATTTCAAATAAAGCATCTTCTCTTTTTGGAGCATCTTCTTCTTTTTTGAAGCCAGGACAATATTTTTCGATAAATCCCCAAAAAAATTTAAGCTTCCTTATATCTACATATTTTTTAAGGCCGATGCCGATTAAAAGGTATGCAATAATGCCAGCTAAAACATACGAGACCGTTAAAATTCTTGACAAAGTAATTTCGAACATAAGCACCTCCAATTAGTTAAATTGTTAAAGATTCTTGCTATTTATATAGCTTTTCAATCTAGCACACTCCCTAAAAAATGTCAATTCATGCTTCCGGAATAGCGGCGAGAATTTGGGTTTTCAGGTCGGCGGTGTTTTCGACGCAATAAGGCGTTTCCAGCTTGGCGCCGTTGATATTGACGAAGACTTTGGCCGTGCCGGCTTCACAGCGGTCGAAATGCAGGGATAATTTTTTCAGCATTTCCGGGCTGGAATTGGGCGGCAGGGTAATGATAATCTTGAATTTATTCTGGTTATTAGAATGTCCGTTATTTTCATGCGTTCTTTGGATTCTTTTGAAATGCTCCAGTTCCTGCTTGGTGATTTCCTTGGCGCTGTCGCAGAGCAGTTTGAATTCCCCGTCTTTGTCGGAAATTTTGGCATCATAAAAATAAAATGCTCCATCCATAATGCTGTCCTTGATAATCAAGTCTCCATTTATGGTGGTCCGGATTAAATTTATGTTGTCAAAAACACCTACGCTTGCCCATCGGCGGCCTTGGTCAGTAAGCGAAAGAATCAGAGATCCGTCTATAATTGCGTCCTGGAAATTCAGCCACAAGACCGGAATATCGGATAGATTGAGATCCCCTTTTATCCGCATATTTTCACTTTCAAAAATTCTTGCGCCTAATTTAATCCGCTCTTTGATTATCTGCGCCGGTATTGTTTTCCTTGTTATTATTTGTTCTGCCTTCTTTACTGTTTTCCTGGAAAATAAACTTTTTAAAATCATAATGTTACCTCCTTTAAATATGGGTTTATATTTGCGTTGAAATATTTTTGTTAAAATTACTGATTTCTTAATCTATATTAGAATACAAAAAAAGTCAAATTTAAAACTCGCCGGGCGAGGGTTTTGGGGGTGGGGAAAGAAAAAATTAAGATAAAAGTTTTTTGATTTTGGTGATTTTAACGATGATAACACTTTTGAGTTTATAGCCTTTGTTTTCCCGTAGCCGGCAGACATAATCAAACCATTTACCGCTAGTGTAATTTTTAGCTTGTCCAATAAGCTCAAAACCGACGCAGGCTTTTTCCCATTCTTTATTCCAAACAACTAAAGAAACATTTTTATTCTGCTGGATATTTTTTACCGATTCCTTGATGTGCGTGTTGGAGATTATGACTAAATCCCCTTCTACTTTAACACAAGCCACCGCAATATTATGCGGTTTGCCATTTTTTCCAATCGTCGCCAAGCCCATAGCATTGGCTTCGATCAATTTTTTTATACATGGAGAGATCATAATATTATTTTTTAAATTTTATTTATCCATAAGATAAACCTAGCATTTTCCGGGAAAAAAGAAAACCCCGCCGCGAAGGACTTACTTACCGATCAGGCAGTAGGGTTAAAAACTAATAAAAATAGATTCGTCAAACTTTGGCATATGCAATTATTTGACGAATGACACTAAGATCGATAAAAATTAAATTTTCTTGCGATAGCGAATATTTTTAGTTTTGAGGTAAAAAATAAAAAACTACGGTTTTTTGCTGCAGCAAAATTTCGTAGTATTTAGGAAAAAGAAAAAAGTTGGGGTGGGGAAAGAAAAAAGGCGGTGAAGCTCAACAAGCTAAACCGCCTAGATACAAGATAAGAGGCATTTTTATTTGAGAATATTTTCAAATAAATTAATTTCTTCGTTAATATTCAGCAATAAGCATGCCACTTCAATTACTCGCTTCCCTTCGGCATCATCAAAATGCCTCGGTTCAGGCAGTCCCAAAACTCTGCCAATATTTAAAATGGCCGAATAAACAGAACCGCCTTTTTTATTGCGAGCTTTTATGCCGTTAACAAGGCAACTAAGCGTCGTAATGATATCATGGTTGGGGCGCATAACAAGATAGGCCAGGGAAGATCCATATGCCTTAATCTTTAATTCCTCTGACCAGTGCCTAAGCCAGGCAACTGCCAGAAAAAGTATTTCAGCAGTTCCGGCCAATTCTATAATTTTAACTGCTTCTTCTTTAGCATAACCCAAATTACAAAGATAGGACGTTTCATCATTTTTCTTTGCTTCTTCTGATTTCATACAATTCCTCCTTTATTTAATAATTGGATATTCATTCAAAACTAATGTTTTATACCTATGCAATTTTTAAAAATCTAATAATAACTTAGCACGTTATTGATAAAAAGCAAATTTAAAAGGCGGGTTTTTAATCCCCGCCTCGTTAAGTATTACATCATCCCTTCCATCCCGCTCATCCCCGGATTATGGCTGCCGGATTTTTCTTCCGGCTTGTCGGCGATGGCGACTTCGGTGGTGAGGAGCATGGCCGCCACCGAAACGGCGTTTTCCAAGGCTGTGCGGGTAACTTTCAGCGGGTCAATAATGCCGGTCTTGATCATATCGGCGACATATTTGCCCGTCGCCGCGTTAAAGCCGAAATTTTTGCCTTCATTTTCCAGAACTTTATTGATGGCCACATCGGCTTTTTCCTTGCCGGTATTGGCGACAATCTGTTTCAGCGGATCGGATAGAGCTTCAATCAAAGCTTGATAACCGGCCCGGTATTCATGGCTTAGAGCGCGTTCTTCTTTGATATTTTCCGCCAGCGAATTGGCCGCTTTGGCTAGCGCCACTCCGCCGCCCGCCACAATGCCCTCTTCAATAGCCGCTTTGGTCGCTGACAGCGCGTCTTCCATTTTATGCTTGATATAAGTCAGCTCGGTTTCGGTGGCCGCTCCGACTTTGATGACGGCGACGCCGCCAGTGAGTTTCGCCATCCGCTTTTGCAATTTTTCCTTGTCCCATTTGCTTTCGCTTTTTTCCATCTGGGATTTGATTTGGCTGATTCTATTTTCCAATTTGTCTTTTTTGCCTTTGCCGCCGACAATCGTGGTCGCGTCTTTGGTGGCAATGACTTTGCCGGCCCGTCCCAAGTCTGAAATTTCTACTTTTTCCATTTTCATGCCGGTTTCTTCGCTGATAACTTTGCCGCCGGTGACGATGGCGATATCTTCCAGCATTTCTTTTTTGGTGTCTCCAAATTCCGGCGCCTTGACCGCCAGCACATTGATGCTACCGCGCAATTTGTTAACGACTAATGTCGCCAGCGCTTCACCCTCCACTTCTTCGGCAATAATCACGATATCCTTTTTGCCGGTGGCTGCGATTTTTTCCACAATCGGCAGGATTTCCGCGATGGTGGAAATTTTTTTGTCGGTAATGATAATGTAAGGGTCTTTGAGTTCCGCTTTCAGGCTTTCCGGATTGGTTATCATATAGGGAGAAATATAGCCTTTGTCAAAATTCAAGCCCTTGACGATTTCTTTGGCGAAGCCGAAAGTCTGCGATTCTTCCACGGTGATGACGCCGTCTTTCCCCACTTCTTCAATCACTTCGGCGATCAGTTCGCCCATTTCTTTGTTTTCCGCCGAAATAGTCGCCACTTGGGCGATTTCATTCCGCCCGGAAACCGGTTTGGAATTCTTTTTCAGTTCTTTAATGACTGCGTCGCGCGCCGCTTCCATACCGTGGCGGATTTCCACCGGATTCATGCCGGTTTCCACATATTTTATGCCTTCCTGCACCAAGGCTTGGGCGATAACCATGGCCGTGGTCGTCCCGTCTCCCGCCACATCGTTGGTCTTGTTGGCCACCTCTTTGATAAGTTCGGCGCCGATGCTTTCAAATTTGTCTTCCAATTCAATTTCTTTGGCAATCGTCACGCCGTCGTTGGTAATCATCGGCGAGCCGAAACTTTTGCCCATAACGACATTCCGGCCCCGAGGTCCCAGCGTGATTTTTACCGCATCGGCGACTTTGTCAATCCCGGCTTTGATTTTTTCCCGGGCTTCGGATTTGAATTTGATTATTTTGGACATAGATTTGTAATTAGTAATTTGTAATTTGTAATTTGGATTTTATAACAAAGAGGAAATATTTTTATTTTTTGGCTTTAGGCTGGAAAGTGTTTTAAGATTTTTGAAAATACTGTTTTTCCACTTTGTCATTCCGAGCTTGTCGAGGAATCTAATTAGATCCTTCGACTACGCTACGCTTCGCTCAGGATGACAACCATGATTAGCAATCAATTACAAAGAGTGCTAATCCGTTTTCCATTTTATAAAACTCGACGCTCTTGTCAAGCCTTGAGATCGGCCAGGCGCGCTTTGAATTTATCATAAATTATCGGGCCTTGCGGCTCCGGCAAAAACACCAGCTTTTTTTCGTCAGCTATAACAATACTTCCCTGTTTATGAGTTTTGGGGTTAGCCATAATTCTCTTAATCTGCCATTGCTTAAGCCAGCTCTCGATTATCTTCGGTTTTAGCAGAAATTCCCTGATATTTTTGATTATTTTCGAAAAATGGCTGTCAGCTATAATTCTTGGATTGGGCAAAATTTCCTCTTGGCGATTCGGTTTGTAATTTTTAATCCAAGCATTCTGGCTTATAAAACTGCGGAAAGTTTTCAGCCCGTAGGCAGGAAAGATAAACGAATATTCCGAAGCGGCAAAAATATCCTTGAGATTTATTTCCAAAGAATCGGTGGTGATGAAATAATTGAGGCAAATCCGGTTGGTTATTTTCCGCCCGTGCCGGCGCCGGCCCAACAGGTGCAGGAGCAAAGTTACTAAAGTCCGGCCAGTAAAAATTTTGTTTTTTTTCAAGACTACCAGCAGATCGATGTCGCTTTCGGGAAGAGCATTTTTCATCGCCACACTGCCGGTAACAGCCGCCATGCGCACATATGGCACAAAGCGAAGTAAAGACAGCACCCAGCGAACTTTTCTAAATTTGCTTTGGGAAATTTTATTTTTCTTCAGCCTTTCGGAAACCAGATTTTTCCGGCCTTTTAAGAAATAAAAACCTTGATATTCCTCAATAAATTTTTGGATATTTTCCGATTCCAGCTCTTTTATAACATCCTGCAAATTATATTGTTTACTGTCCACTGTTCCCTGTTCATTGATTAAGGTCAGGTGTTTCCAAATTTCAAAAGCTGTCATGGGATAATCCATGACATCATAATAGGTAACCGTTGTCAAGATGTTTTTTTCGAGCTCAGTAGACATATAAAAATTAAAGCACAATAGTAGTAACAATTCCTAATTTCTAATATCTAATTTCTAATCAAATCCCAATGACTTAATTTCCAATGAATAAAATTTAGGCATTTTCATTTTTCAATTGGACATTAATTAGGAATTAGAAATTCTTAATTAGAAATTCTATAAGTATTTTCCCGTCCAGCTTCTTTTGGCTTTTTTGAGTTTGTCCGGCGTGCCGGCATAAACCAACTCGCCGCCTTTGTGGCCGCCTTCCGGCCCTAAATCAATCACCCAGTCAGCATTGCGGATAACGTCCATATTGTGCTCGACCACCAGCACGGAATTGCCCTTGTCTACAAGCTTATCCAAAACTTTGAGTAGTCTTTTTACATCTTCAAAATGCAGGCCAATGGTCGGTTCGTCCAGAATATACAAAGTGCTGCCGGTCGATTTACGGGAAAGTTCGGTAGCCAGCTTTATCCTTTGCGCTTCACCGCCCGAAAGATTGGTGGCGCTTTGGCCTAATTTTAAATATCCCAGCCCCACTTCTTCCAAAGTTTGCAGTTTTTCCACAATCAGCGGCGAGCGCCGGAAAAAACGCAGGGCGTAAGAAACGCTCATATCCAAAACTTCGGCTACATTGACGCCTTGGTATTCAATATCCAAAGTTTTCATATTGTAGCGCGTTCCATTGCAGGCTTCACAGCGGACATACATATCCGGCAGCAGATGCATTTCAATTTTCCGGGTGCCGTCGCCTTGGCAGACTTCACAGCGTCCCCCGCGCATATTGAAACTGAACCGGCTCGGCGTATAGCCGCGCTTCTTGGCTTCTTCAGTCTGGGAAAACAAGTCACGGATGAGCGAGAAAACTCCGGTGTAAGTAGCCGCGTTGGAACGCGGTGTCCGGCCAATCGGCGCCTGGTCGATATTGATGACTTTGTTGATATTTTCCAGCCCTTTGATTTTCTTATGCTTGCCCGGCGTATCCTTGGAATGGAAAAAATGCCGGGAAAGGGCTTTGGCCAAAATGTCATTGACCAGCGTTGATTTTCCCGAACCGGAAACTCCGGTAATGGCCACAAATTTTTCCAGCGGAATGGAAACATTGATTTTTTTAAGGTTATGGTCTTCGGCTCCGATAATTTCCAGCGATTTCCGAGCGCCTTTACGGAATGATTTTTTTTCCGAAACTTTTCTTTTGCCGACTAAGTATTCGGCGGTTAGTGTTTTAGCCCTGATCATTTTGGGAAAATCCCCGGCATAAATAATCTGCCCGCCTTCTTCGCCGGCTCCCGGACCCATATCGATAACCCAGTCAGCTTTTTTAATAATGTCCGCGTCATGCTCCACCACGATCAGCGAGTTGCCCATTTCCTTGAGTTTTTGCATAGTAGCCACTAATTTTTCCGTATCTCGGTTGTGCAGGCCGATGGACGGCTCGTCTAAAATATAGGTAATGCCCATCAGATCGGCGCCGATTTGGGTGGCTAAGCGGATTCTTTGCGCTTCGCCGCCGGAAATGGAATTGGCCCGCCGGGAAAGAGCCAGATATTCCAAGCCGACATTAATCAGCGCGCTGGTCTTGCCCCGCATCTCTTTGACCAAAGAAGCCACAACTTTTTTTCGGCTGGCTTCGCTATTTTTTTCCACTTCATCCAGAAATTTTTCAAATCCCAGCAGGTCCAAACTAACCGCTTCGTCAATCGATTTATTTTCCACCAGCACGGAAAGGTATTCTGCCTTAAGCCTTTTTCCCTGGCAAACCGGGCAGACTTTCTCCAGCATATATTTTTCCAGATCGCTGCGCACATAATCGGAATTGGCTTCGGCGTATTTCCGCTTGATGACGGAAACCACGCCGTCAAAAGAAACTTTCACTTCTTTGACGCCGCCCATATCGTTTTTCTGTTCAATGATCACTTCCCGGTTGGGCGGGCCGTAGAAAATAATATTTAGTGCGCGCTGGCTGAATTTTTTGATGGGCATATCCACCGAAAAGCTGTATTCGCGGGCCAGCGCTTTAAGAATGGCCAGATAACCGTTCTGCCCGCCAGCGCGCCCGCTGGATTTGCTCCACGGCAGAATCGCTCCTTCGGCCAGCGACAATTTTTTGTTAGGAATAATCAGATCCGTATCCACTTCCATGGTCACGCCCAGTCCCGAGCAATGCGGACAAGCGCCTTCCGGACTATTAAATGAAAAATGCCGCGGGGTCACTTCCCCGATGCGCATCTGGCATTCATGGCAGAAAAAATCCCGGTTATAAACCTGGTCTTTATTGTTATCGATAGAAACCATCAGCGATCCATTACCGATTTTCAAAGCGGTTTCAATGGAATCCATAATCCTTTCCCGATCCGGATGGCTGTGTTTTATTATCAGCCGGTCAATCACCACTTCGATGGGAACGGAAATTTTTTCGCTGGCAACCAGCAGGGCGTCGCCGGTCAGCATTATTTTTCCGTTGAAGCGCACGCGGGCGTAGCCTATCTGCTGGATGCTTTTCAGCACTTCCGGGGAATTTTTTCCTTCTTCGCGCACTTTAGCTAAAATGGCGACTTGGGTATTTTCCGCCAGCGCCATAATTTTTTCCAGAATTTCTCCTTTTTCCAAGCGTACCATTTCTTTTCCGCATTGCGGGCAGTGCGGCAAACCGAATCTGGCGAAAAGAATCCGCAGATAATCATAGATTTCCGTCAGTGTTCCGACGGTTGACCGCGGACTGCGGGAAACGCTCCGCTGATCGATGGAAATAGTCGGGCTTAAATTTTCCACCTTGTCGAAATCCGGCTTGGCGCCCACATCTAAAAACTGCCGCGCGTAAGAAGACATGCCTTCCAGATAGCGGCGGTTGCCTTCGGTGTAAATAAGGTCAAAAGCTAAAGACGATTTACCAGAGCCGGAAAGTCCGGTCACTACAACTAATTTATTGCGGGGGATATCAACATTTATGTTTTTAAGATTGTTGACTCTTGCACCTCTAATTATAATTTTATCTCTCATATTTTTCAGGTTACTTGCCCCGTTATTTCGCCTCGAAATTTTACGGGGTTCACCCGCGCTCCCCGCACAATAATATTGTCTCGATTCTTTGGCATAGCTGTTTCTAAAAAGTCTACTTGTAATTACCCATTATAGAGCAGTTATTTTATCTTGTCCAGCTTGCCCAAGATTTAATTGATTATTTAAAAAAAATATACTACTATTCGTATATTCGTAATTAATTCGTAATTCGTAGAGAAATTATGAAGATCGGCATTGTCGGCCTTCCTAATGTTGGCAAATCAACACTATTTAAAGCCCTGACTAAAGTTGCGGTGGATATCAGCAATTATCCTTTCTGCACCATTGAACCCAACATCGGCATCGTCAAAGTGCCGGATTTGCGTTTGGAAAAATTGGCAAAAATATCCCAATCCAAAAAAATTATTCCGGCCATCGTGGAATTCGTGGATATCGCCGGCATCGTCAAAGGCGCTTCCGTCGGCGAAGGTTTGGGCAATAAATTTTTGGCCAATATCCGCGAAGTGGACGCTATCGCCCAAGTGGTACGGGTATTTGAGAATGAGAATATCACTCATGTGCATAATAAGATTGATCCGGAAAATGATATTGAAATTATCAATTCCGAATTGATTTTAGCCGATTTGGAAACTGTCCAAAAAGTAAAAACCAGGTTAGAAAAAGATTCCAGGGGCAATAAAAAGGGCGCCGCCGAACAATTGGCGATTTTAGAAAAAATAAAAAATAATTTAGAAGCTGGAAAGTTAGCCAATGAAACCGCTTTAGATATGCATGATGAGAATACGGAAATTATTGTGCGGGAATTATCCTTGCTCACAATGAAACCGTTTTTGTATGTATTTAATGCCTGCCCCGTTAAATCCGACGAAGTCGGCGCGAAGCTATTTAACGGGGTTTATTATAAGATTCCTGAAAACTTACTAAAAAAAGACGACTTCATTATTTTGGACATCAAAATTGAAGAAGAATTGATTGAAATGTCCCCGACCGAAGCCGAGGAGTTGGGCATCAAATCCAACATTGATAGTTTAATTTTGAAAGCCTATGAAATTCTGGGCTTGATTACTTTTTTAACTACCGGCACTGATGAAACCCGCGCCTGGACTATCCGGAAAGGCTCAACTGCGCCCATCGCCGGCCTGGCCATCCATACCGACTTCAAAGACAAATTCATCCGCGCCGAAGTCATCAACTGGGAAAAACTCCTCGAAGCCGGGTCTTGGAGCAAGGCCAGAGATTTAGGTTTGCTCCGCACGGAAGGAAAGGAATATATTGTTCAGGATGGTGATGTTATTGAGTTTAAAATATAGTTAATTAAATTTACTATGAAAAACGAAAAATTTTTTATTCCTAAATTAGAAAAGGTCGAAAATATAGAACCTCAAGAATTAATACAGCCGCCTAAAGATTGTTATTTTATTCATGGCGTTAAAGATTGGTCTAAAGAAAGCAGCATAGGAGTTAGAACTCCTGAAATTAGTTGTTCATTGCAAAAGGATAATTTTACAAAACCGATTCGATCTTATGGATATATATTGAAATTAGATAAGGGCGCTATTACTAGCGCTTATAATAAAGATGTAACCAGTCAATATAGCGATACCAGCTTTAAAAAGAATTTAAGTGAACAATCGAATCAAAAAAAATTTAAGCGCTATTCCGAAGAAAATTTAGAAGAGCTAATAGAAGATACACAAAAAAACTCCCACAATGAATTATGGGTAAATGGAGAATTGGTTGAAATAATTGGTGCATATGTTGTAAAAAATGAAAATAACATTCCGGGTATTAAGGCTTTTATTAAAGTATGCCATGAGAAAGGAATTCCTATTCATTGGATTGAATAAAGATTTCATAGTAATAATTTAGGTAAGCTTTGCTTGACTTTCATAATATCCCCTGCTAAACTAAACCTACAAATAAGAAAGTCCCATAATCCTTTCGCTCCGACGTTACGTCGGAGATAAAAGGATATTAATCCGCAAAGGAGGGCTTTCTTTGGCGGATATTTATTTTAAATAAACACTAAAGAAACGAATATTTACACTAAATTCAACTAAAGATTAGTTAATTTCGTGAAGATATTAGTTATTATTCGTGTATGCTCTATGAGCTATTTTATCTCGTCGGCATGTCGCAAGAAGCAGAATTGCCAACAATTAAAACAGAAGTAAATGAAATCATTGTTTCTGAAGGCGGCGTTTTTGAAGAAAAAGAAGTAATTGAAAAAAGGCGGCTGGCCTACAAAATCAAGCAGGAAGTCCAGGGCCTCTATATCGCCCGGCGTTTTTCTTTGGAAGATCCGGAAAAAATCGAAGCCATCCGCAAACAACTGAATCTTTACGGCAGGATTTTGCGCTTTTTAATCAGCCGCACTGATGATTTGCCGGAATTGACCAGCCGGGAAGAAAGAAAACAGGCAGAAACTAAAGCGGCCGGAGCCCGCCGGGAAATTATCTCCGCCGTGGAAAAGAAAACCAAACCGGAGAATACGGAAAAGCGATTGGAGAAGAAAGAATCCGGCGACGACATTGATAAAAAATTAGAAGAAATACTTAATATTTAATCTAAGGCTTTCGGCCTCTAGCTATTAGCTATTCGTGTTAGCTAAAAAGCTACAAGCTAAAAAGCTACAAGCTAATTTATGAATGTCAATAAAGTAATGTTAGTCGGAAGACTAACCCGCGATCCGGAAGTGAGAACTACTAATTCCGGCCAGACCGTAACTTCCATCAGTATGGCCACCAACCGCTTTTGGAAAGACAAGAACGGCCAAAGGCAAGACCAGACCGAGTTCCATAATGTTGTGCTTTGGGGCAGACTAGGCGAAATTGCCGGCCAATATCTGACTAAAGGGCAAGAGGCTTTTATTGAAGGCCGGTTACAAACCCGGAAATACACCGCCAAAGATGGAACGGAAAAAAGATTTACGGAAATAGTCGCCGAAAATATGCAGCTTGGTTCGCGCCCGCAAAGAGCAGATGGCTCGGCTCCGTCCGGATCCTATAACCGCCCGGCGTCCGTCCAGCCAGTTCGTCCTGTTGCCGCTCCCGCGCCGGTTGAAGAAGAAATTCCAACCATCAATCTCGACGAAGAGCCGGATGAAGTAAAAATTGAGGATGTGCCCTTTTAATAACTCCTACAAATTTACAAATCCTTTACAAATCTACAAATAACACAAAACTTTAAATATTTTTTATTTGTATATTTGTAGCCGATTTGTAGATTAGTGGTTTATTCTTATGAATTACAACAAAAGCAACGATATCCAAAAAATTGAAAAAAAGACTTGTTTTTTCTGTGATAACAAGATGGACCAGATTGATTATAAAGACGCTTATCTTTTGCGCCGCTTTATGAATTCGCAGGGGAAAATCTATCCGCCCAAGCGGCACGGCACTTGCTCCCGCCACCAGCGGATTCTGGCCAATGCCATCAAAAAAGCCCGTGTTATGGCACTGGTGCCGTTTGTAGTCAAATAATCATAGAACATGGAACACATAGCATAGAACAAAAAAAATTGCTCTCTGTTACGCGTTATGTGCTATGTGAATTTTTATGTTAACACTTAATGAAATAAAATCCGGCAAAAATATAATTTTAGACGGCGTGCCATACGCCGTGCTTTATCACGAGCATTCCAAAACCGGCCGGGCCGGATCAGTCCTGCGCACCCGGCTTAAAAATCTGACCACCGGAGCGGTTCTGGAAAAAACTTTCCAAGGTGCCGATAAAATTGAAGAAGCGGATATTGCCAAATCCAAAGCCCAGTTTTTGTATAAGGAAGGAAAAAATTACGCTTTTATGGATAATGAGTCCTACGAACAATTCAATCTGCCGGCGGAAGTTTTGGAAAACGCGGTAAATTATTTGATAGAAGGAACAGAAATCACGGTTTTAAATTTCAATGGCAATCCGATCAACATTGAAATTCCGGTTAAAGTGAAATTAAAAGTAACAGAGGCGCCACCGGGAGTGCGCGGCAATACTGTTTCCACTGGCGGAAAATTAGCCACGCTGGAAACCGGACTGAAAATCAGCGTTCCCCTTTTTGTGAACGAAGGCGATGAAGTTATCGTCAACACGGAAAAAGGCGAATATGTTTCACGGGCTTAAAACATGTCCATAACCAAAATCCCCGAGGGGATTTTTTTGTAATTTTTTAGCCAGCACCTTCCAGACAACTTCGCAACTTGTCGCGAGTGTGAACGAATTAAGCAAGTTCTTCCTGCAGAGCTTAATACTTCGCAGAAAGGTGCGGGATTTATTTGGTTTTAATTTTATGCTATCAACCCGATGTTATTGAACAAAATAACTGTCATGAGCGGCATCAGAGCGATCAGAAAGGCTAATCCCATTTCTTCGCTTTGTTTTTGCTCCTCTTCCAGTTGTTCGCATCTGGGGCATTTGCATATTGGATTTTCCATTTTTTTGCGCCGATGTTAGCCAATTCCGACCGAAAATTGGATAAAATAGGCCTTTTTTAGCGAATTAAAAAAAGAAAGAACGGGATCCACCCGCTTTCTTTTGCTTACTATATATCTATTATAGCCTATCTGGAGGCAAAAGTCAACATTGTACAGTTAACATCATAAGGTGACACTTGGTATAGTTAGGGGTAACACATGTTAACTATACATGAAATTATCCACAGCCCCGTTGGTGGTACGGGGATTCCAGCTCTGCCGTTGCAAGATGGCCCGGTCTGCCGCAACATCCCAATTGAGATACTGCGATGACCCAGAACGCGCCATCAAGTGCCGGCACAGCGT
>JAPLXF010000067.1 GCA_026396205.1 Candidatus Moraniibacteriota bacterium
CTTGTGGCGATGATAAATCTCTTTTAGTACCGCGTATGGGATTCGAACCCATGATTTCCAGGACTCGCCCCGCACCAAAATTTTCGTACCGCTACGGGGAGTCGAACCCCGGTTACCAGAATGAGAATCTGGTGTCCTAACCACTAGACGATAGCGGCATATTTTTGGTGCGGGGTAAAAACCTGGCGCCTGCCCAGTGATCCCGCTTAGCGGGATTTTACGGGGTCCCTGCCGGCAGGTAGGCTAACCGCTAGATTTACCCGCGCGTTGCCCTGCAACGCTTTCGGGCGAACGCGGCATCTATTCAAGCAATATGTCTATTCTACATAAATAAGCCAAAAAATCAAAAGCCCGAGTTTTATTTTTCAAAAAATCGGGCCTAGTTTTTTCTGCAAGATTTGATATGCGCGCGCACCTTTTTTCTTAAATTTCTACTTAGAGGAGTTAAATACCAAACTTGAGAAGGAATTGGCTTTCTCCCCCAATAGCCATCTAAAAATTCCACCCAAGCGTCTACCGGCGGAGTGAATATGAACTTCGAGTCTGGTCTGTTTTTTATACAATCGGCAATGACATTCAATACACGCTCACAAATCTCACCATTATCCACGCCTTCGCTAAAAGATTTTTCTTGATCAAAATCATGAAAGTAAATATCCTTTGACTTAAATTCATTTACGTCTGTAAGTGATAGCCGAGTTATATTACAAATAAGAAACTCGTTCATAATATCCAACCTCCCTTCCTAAGTTTTTTTACTAACAAAGAACTTACCTGAAATTATACACAGGTTTACAAAAAAATCAATGTTAAACTTCCTTGAACGGAATTGCTTTCCATTCCTTATTCTGCCGGCAAAGAAGTTCCGAAATTTTTTGCGGTTCGGCTATAATTTCTTCCACCGTTTTTTCCATTCGCATTCCCTGCGAGCCTTTGACTAGAATCAAATCCCCCTCTTTTAAAATTTCCGCCAGTTTTTTTCCGGCTTCAGTCGGATTATCGAAAGAAAAAATATTTTCTCCGCTCAAACCGTGTTTCTCCAAATAATCGGCGGCTGATTTCATTCTGCGGCCGACTGCCAGAAAAATATCAATTTTATTTTCCAAAAATTCACGCCCTAATTCTTCATGGTCTTTTTCCGTTTCTTCGCCCAGCTCCAGCATATCGCCCAGCACCGCAATTTTTCTTACAGCTTCAATTTCTTTCAATGTTTCCAATGCGAAAGCCGTCGCTTTCGGAGAAGAATTATAAGTATCGTCAATGACCATTGAATTTTTAATTCCTTCGAGCAGATTCATCCGGCCTTGAGGCAGCGTGAAATTTTCCAGCGCCGCCGCCGCATCGACTAAATTAATTTTTAATCCGATACCGACAGCAGCCGCAGCCAAGGCCGCATAGATATGGTGTTTGGCGATAATATTTCCCAGGCGAACCGGCAGGGAAGTTCCGTTGTAATTCAATTTAAAACTCAATCCGCGCACTTGGCCGCCGTCATAAATGAAAGAAATATCCGTAGCCCGCATTTGCGCTTTTTCCGAAAAGCCGTAAGTTATTACTCCGGCTTTCGCACTCTCCTGCATTTTAATCACGCTTGGATTATCCGAACAAAGAACCGCTAAATTTCCTTCTTCGAGTTTCTGAATCAATATTCCTTTTTCAGCAGCAATCGCCTCAATATTTTTAAAAAATTCAATATGACTTGGGGAAACATCAGTGATTACTCCAATATTGGAATTTATGAAACCGGTAAGATATTTAATATCCCCCGGCCGGTCAGCACCCATTTCCAGAATTAAAACTTCAGGATACTCAGTTGGAAAAATGATGACAGCCAGCCATTTAAGGAAAACCCAACACCAGCGGCAAACAGAATTTTGTCCGCTGTAGACGCCGATAATTGTCAGCGGGATGCCGATTTCATTATTGTAATTTTTTTCGTTCCGGCGCACTCGAAACCGGCTGGCCACCACGGCAAAAATCGCTTCTTTGGTCGAAGTTTTGCCCACTGATCCGGTAACGCTGATAATTTTGGGGTTGTATTTTTTCAGCACCAAAACCGCCATTATTTTCAGCATTTTCTGGAGCCATTTTTTTAAATTATTTTTGTTCATTGATTTTCTGTTGTTCCTCTAATTTTTTCTGCTTCTCCCTTTCGATTTGCTGTTTTTTTAAATATATTTCTTTGAGATCGTGCGTTTGATTGAAAATTTCCAAATCTTTTTGCGTATATTTTTCCGTCGGCTCGATGTCGGCATATTCCAGCAAAAATTTCATCAGTTCTCCGAAGGTCGGCGCTGCGCTGGATTCTGCCCATTGCACCGTTTTGGGATTTTCCATTTTCACCAGAACCGCAAATTTTGGATTGTCCAGCGGCGCGAATCCGGCAAATGATCCAATACTTTTTCCTGTTTCGTAGCCTTGACTGGTCGTGCTGGCGACTTGAGCAGTTCCGGTTTTTCCGGCCACCTGATAACCCGGCACATCCGCCCGCTTGCCGTGACCGTTGACCACCACGCTACGCAGCATTTCACTAATTTTAACCGCCGTTTCCGGGGAAATAACCCGGCGGATTTCTTGCGGATTGACAGTTTGTTCCTGCCCGTCGCTATAAATCACTTTTTCCGTTATTTGCGGCTTCATCAGCACTCCACCGTTGGCAATGGACGCAAAAGCTGATACTAGCTGGATTGGCGTTATTGTAATTCCCTGCCCAAATGAGGCAGTGAAGAATTGTATCGCACTTTTCAAATTTTTCAAATTGGCAATTGAACCGGCGCTTTCCCCGGCAATTTCCACTCCGGTCGTTTCGCCGAATCCAAAACGCGTCACATAATCATAAAAACCCCGATTGCCCAGCTGTTTTTCGGCAAAGATGGCTCCGGTATTAAGGGATTTTTCCAATACTTGAGTCATTGTCTGCTTGCCATAAGCTTTCTCGTCGGAATTTTTAATGCCGTAGCCGGCTTCCTGAACCAGGCCGGTGTCATTATAGGTTGTATCCGGATTAATTTTTCCCGCATCTATGGCTGAAGCCAAAGTAATGGTTTTAAAAACACTGCCGCACTCGTAAGGAGAACTGACCGATAAATTTCTGAAGACGCTGGCGTCCGCCACTTCCCCATATTGATTGGGATCAAAACCGGGAGCCTGCGCCATAGCCAGAATTTTTCCCGTTTCCGGTTCCATAACAATAATCAAGCCATTTTCCGCTTGGAATTTTTCCATGGCGCCTTTAAGAATTCTTTCTGCTTCATATTGGATAATATGGTCAATGGTCAGTACGACGCCGGTTCCGTCTTTAGCCGGTGTCAATAGGCGTTTGCCTACGGAAATCCAGCGACCCAGCGTATCCCGATTACTTTCCAGATTTCCAATTTCTCCTTTCAAGTCTTTATCAAAATAGCCTTCAATGCCGTAGCGGCCCAGTAATTCATCGCCGTTCCAGCCGACAAAGCCCAACAGGTTGGCAGCCAATTCTCCGGAAGGATAATAGCGGTAAGTTTCGTCGGCCAAATGAATGCCTGCCAATTTTTGGTCTTCTATTTTTTGTATTTCTTCATCGGTCAGTCGGTGTTTCAAGGGTTCATATTGGTCTTCCGGATTGCTGAATTTTTCCAGCAGTATTTTTTCATCCAAACCTAGAGTTGCAGAAATAAATTTGGCGGTTTCTTCACGATTTTCAATTTCTTTGGGAACTGCGTAAGCCAGTTTGGTTTCTTGATTCACGGCTGCCGGATAAGGCTTATCTTTGTCTTGAAAAAAAATCTCGCCCCGCTTGGGAATAAGTTTGGAAAATAAAGTATGCTGGCCTTCAGCCAGTAATCTGTAGTCCTCGTAAGCTACCACTTGCAGGCTATATAAACGAAAAATTATTGCTCCGGTTGCAATAATAATTCCCAATGCCAGCATCCAAATTCGAAAATGGCCGCTGCTTTCCGGAAAATTCTCAGCCGAATCGCACCGGCTTCCAATTCTGATCTTTCTTTTTCTTCCAGATAGCATAAAAATATAAAAATCTTTCTATTTCATCGCCATAGGACCGGGCACTTCCACATAAGAAACTTCCTGCGAACTTACCAGATTGAATTCTTCCAAAGCCCGTTCAATGCTGTTCATTGATTTAAGCTCCACCTCGCGGATTTTAAGTTTCTGGCTCTCCTTGTCCAGTTCCTGAATTTTACCTTCTATATCTTTGACTTCAAAACCCTGGGTGGCAATGCTGTTTACTTCATACAAGTAGAAAATTCCCAAAAGCAAAATAAGGCTTATCAGAAAAAAGGTTCCGGTGGCTAATCCGATTTCAATCTTTCCTTCATTGGTTTCCCGGATATTCCCCAAACCAAAACCGTGGCCTTTGTTTAAGGCATTTCCATTAAGCCTTCCGCCTTTCCGGCTCAAACAGAAATCTTTATTGGAGAGGATGCTCGGCATTTTAATTCAGTCCCCCTGAATTTTATTTTTTTATTTATTTTTCCGATTTTGTTCCCGCCAAGGCGGGACTACAAAATCGAGAACCCATGCACTAATTCTTTTTCCAGCTTTGACTACCTCCCTTTAAAGCCGTAGGCGACTACGAGAGAAAGTCTTTACATTTTTTAAATTAATACTGAAATTAGTGCTGGGTTTTTCCTTTTACAATTTTTCTATAACCCGCAGCTTCGCGCTTCTGGCGCGCGGATTTTCCGCAATTTCACCGGTGCTCGGACTTATCGGCTTTTTGGTTAATATTTTTATTTTCGCCGTGCGTCCGCAAACGCATTGGGAAAAGTTTTTGGGACCCGTCCGCAATGCTTTTTCCAGCTCCTTGGCTGAAGCGCTGTTTTTTTCTACAGCTGAAATGTATTTTTCCTGCAAAATTTGCAGTTGTTTTGCAGGCGAGCAAATGCATCCCCCTGCATTTTCTCGGAATATATTTTTAACTATTCTGTCTTCTAATGAATGGAATGTTATGACAGCCAATCTTCCTCCCGGTTTTAAAATTTCTATAGCTTGCGGAATAAACTTTTTCAAATTATCCAATTCCTGATTGACTTCAATGCGTAGCGCTTGAAATGTTCGGGTAGCAAAATGTATTTTTCCATGTCGGTATTTTTCCGGAACGGCGCTGCCGATAATTTTTACCAAATCCTGTGTTGTTTTAAGCGGTCTTATTTTTCTGGCAATAATTATTTTTCTGGCAATGTTTTTGGCAAATTTTTCTTCTCCATATTCTTTCAGAATTTTTTCTAATTTTTCTTGAGAATATTTATTAACTACTCTTTCAGCATTCAAATCTATATTCGTATTTCGTATATTCGTAGAGCGTAGCGTATTCGTAGTTCGTAAAGAGTATCGCATGTCCAGTGGCCCATCTTTCAAAAAACTTAATCCGCGCTCGGCATCTTCCATTTGATCGGACGACCAACCAAGGTCAGCCAAAATTGCATCCACCGATTTTAATCCCTGGCCCCCGATTATTTTTTCCAGATTGGAAAAATTGTCCTGAATTATGACAGCGTGTCCGGAAAAAGAGTTATCAGTTTTCGACGCAAGATATTTTTGAAAATTTTTAACAGCCCGCTCGTCGGCGTCAATGGCGACCAGCGTTCCCCCTATGCCAATTTTTTTAAAAATTTCTTTACTGTGCCCGCCTCCCCCCAAAGTGGCGTCCACAACTACGGAATCTTTTTTCAGATTTAATCCGTCTATCGCCTCCTTCAGCAATACTGATTTATGAATACTCATTCTGTCTTAATTTCAAATTTCTAATTCCTAATTTCTAAACAATTTCTAATTCTCTAATGAAATAATTATCTAAACATTAGTTATTAAAAAATTAATTCATTGGGATTTGATTAGAAATTAAAAATTAGTAATTAGAAATTTATTAATATACTCCAAGCTTCCCTAATTGTTCCGCGATTGCATCGGTGTTTTTTTCGGCGCTTGATTTATATTGCTTCCACCTGATTTCATCCCAGATTTCCAGACGGTTATAGACGCCGGCGATAACCACATTGCGTTTGAGCCCGGCATAAATTTTCAAGAAATCCGGAATTAAAATTCTGCCCTGTTTGTCTATTTCTACATCCACTGCTCCGGAGAGTTGCAAGCGTATAAAGCTTCTGGTAGCTGATTCTCCAACCGGTAAGGTTCCCAGTTTTCCGGCTATTTCTTCCCAGACTTTCATCGGATAAACAAACAAGCATTTGTCCAGTCCTCTGGTTACCACCACTTTATTTTTCAATTCCAACCTAAACCTTGACGGAACCGCCAATCTTTTTTTCGGGTCGATAGAATGTGAATACTCACCGATGAACATATCTAGCTTATTAGGCTCTAGCTTTTTAGCTTATTAGAAAATTTAAGGGACTTTTCAAGAAATTAGGTTTAACTTAAGAAGCTAAAAAGCTACAAGCTAATTCCTAATTTTCCACTTGCCCCCACTTTTATTTATCTTAACTCTATTTTAATCCACTAGTAAACATCCGTCAACACTTTTTATGCAAAATAAAAATGGCTTAAATAAGCCATCGCCTAAAAAGTTATGCACAACTTGTAAACTTTTTGGATAATTTTTACCCTATTGAATAATTTTTCCTCTGGAAAAATAATTTTGCTACGCCTGCCTATGGCAGACAGGCAAAATTTATTCAATAGGGTGAAGGAAAAAATTAAAAAACCCGGGAAACATTTTTGTTTCGCGGGTTTTCTCAATCACTTTTATTTCCTGAAAAATCCGGGATCGCTGCAGGGCGTCGGCATGTTTTCTTTTATTCTCTGGTCTATCATTAATGTATCGACATTTACATGCCTAAACTTATTCCCTTTTGCTGGCCTTTTGGACTTTTTAGGCTTAGTCTTTTTTCTTTTTTTATCTGGGAAACCGGCTATTATATCTCTTAACCCTTTTTCATAAGCACGCTTGGCACTTCTTTCAAGTTCAATTATTCGTTCATCCGACATAAGCTGAACGCTACCATCTAGCTGGCGCATATTAGACATGAGCGAACTCACATTGGTTCGATATCTCGTTTTGGACTTTTTACCTGGAATATTTTTCATCTGTCCCTCCTTTCGCCTTTTGTCAGCTGGTCATTAAACCATGCAACTTGACTGCTAATTTTTGGAAACTGGCTTACCAAGGGAGGCGTATATGCCCAGCAACTATGTGCTATACCAAAAGGTATACGGCAGAGACAACTTCTGCTATTTAACTCCAATACATCTTCATTGATTCTGATTATATTTTTTTTCTTCATAATTTCCTCCATTTATATTCTATTATTAATGAGCCTGTTTAAATTCTACATACATCTTATCAATAAACCCATAAAAAAGCAAACAAAAAACCAGCTTCTAAATCGGCTGGTTTTTCGCAATAAGTACTTTCTAAAATACTTTTTACAGAACCGCTTCTTTGGCAGCTTTGGCCAAGCGGAACTTTACAACAGTCTTAGCCGCAATCTTGATTTTCTCTCCTGTTGCGGGATTAACTCCCATTCTTTCTTTACGATCCATTTTCACCATCTTGCCGATTCCCGGAATGATGAATACTCCGTTGCTTTTGACCTCTGCGTAGGCCAAATTGGTCAGCTCATCCATGAGCGTGACGACATCTTTCTTGGCCAAACCGCTTTTTTCGGCCAAGGCTCCCAAGATTTGGGACTTTGTCATTTTTGCCATATTATTATTAATTACTTATTTACTCCTTTATTTATACACCCTTTTTCAATTTAACACAAATGCCTCAAAATTGGTCGGGCTGCTGGGAGTCGAACCCAGCCTACCCCAGTGGCAGAGCAGTGCTCGCTACGGGGCAAGCATCCACCCATTTTTAGCCGTCGGAGTGCCGGGAATTGAACCCGGTCTACATGCACCCCATGCATGCGTACTGCCGGTATACTACACTCCGTCTCTCTTGCCGGTATATTACCCCTCAGAAAACATCAGTTTTTCTGCTGGGGTTTACCCTGTAGTAAGCTGTGCTTTACTATCAGGGCTACACCCCGCTATTAAACTTGCGTATTTAGTCAATAAAAAGCATCTGATTTAATTTTTCTCTTTTAATTTTTCGCGGCTTTTTGGAGGTTGCAGAAAATTCTCTCCGCTAACTACTTTTTTGCCTGTCTTATTCTCCAGTTCTTTACGCGCGTTTTTAGCGATGCGGCCGCCTTTTATAGCCGGAGTTTTATTTTCTTTCAAACCTTTAGCTTCCACAGTTTCCGCAATTTGGCGCGTGGAAAGTTCCGCCAAAGCCGTAAAAACCAATTCTGCATCTGTCATATGATCGCGTAAATTTTGTGTTTTTAACTTTTTTAAATTTTTATGTCCCTTAACAGACAAATCGCTCCATTCTTGATGGATTATATTGGTAAGTATTGCATATTCATCTTTTTCTTTAACTTTATTATCTTTCCAATAATCAGTTAGTTTATTCCTGATTTCCTGCCCCATCATTCTTTGCTGAATCCATTTTTGGCTTCGCCCCATTTTTTGCCAATACGATCTTGATCT
>JAPLXF010000042.1 GCA_026396205.1 Candidatus Moraniibacteriota bacterium
TAAATTAACTTCAAAAGGCGTATATTTTTCCGATCCGGTGAATGGCCAGAAATATTTTATGTCTCCGGAAAAGTCTATAGAAATACAATTGAATTTAGGCAGCGACATTATTATGGTTTTGGATGAATGCCCGCCCTTTCCTTGTACATATGAAGAAGCGGAAATCGCTATTAAGCGGACTATCAATTGGGCAAAACGATGCAAAGAGTATTTCATGAAACATGTAACATGCAACATGAAACAAAAGCGGAATTTATTATTTGCCATAGTTCAAGGGAGTATTTATAAAGATTTAAGAGAAAAATGCGCGAGAGAGCTGGTGAAAATTGGCTGGGACGGCTATGCTATCGGCGGCGTGGCGGTCGGGGAGCCGCGGGAAAAAATGAAAGAAGTTTTGGAATGGGTGATCCCGCTTTTGCCGGAAGACAAACCCAGATATTTAATGGGGCTGGGCCGGCCGGAGGAAATTGTTTTGGCGGTGAATCAGGGCGTTGATATGTTTGATTGCGTCATTCCGACCCGGGAAGGCCGGCACGGGCGGCTTTTCTTGCGGAACCCCTCCTTCACTTCCTCCCCTTGCCGAGGGGAGGATGGAGGTGGGGTCTACGAAACCATCAACATCAACAACAAAAAATACAAAGCAGATTTTTCACCGGTCGATAAAAATTGCGAGTGCATACTTTGTAAAAAATATACGCGCGCGTATTTGCGCCACCTTTTTGCCGTCAATGAGCCTCTGGCTCTGCGTTTGGCATCCATCCATAATTTGAAATTTTACTTAGATTTGATGAAAAAGCTAAAAAATTAGCACTTGGAAGCGAAGCTTCCAAGTGAGCAGTTCAACGCCAAAAAAGGCGTTTTTTTGTTTTAAGACATCCAATGTCTTAGCACTTGGAAGCTTCGCTTCCAAGTAAGTTTTTTGTTTTATAGGCCTGTGGATAACTCGGTTCCTTTCCACCCCAAAAAATGGTATAATTAAACCAAGATGGATTTTAATCTAATATCCAACCAAGAAGTAAAGAAAAGTTTAGCTTCTAGACTTTTGGGTTTCTTGTTCTCCGAAATGAGTAAGGCCACACTAATTTTAATTATGGGTGTGGTTTTTTTAATAGCCATAGGCATCTTTTGGCAAACTTCCAATGCCGATAGGCGCCTGAAACAGTTCGCCAATGAATGGCAAAAAGAATCAGCCGGACTTTCAGAAAATACTCCCGCTGAAACCGAGAACCAAGTAGCCGAAATGGAAAACCCCAATACCGGAACTGTCGCCGGAATAACTGACTCTAATAATAATTCTAACAATAATTCCAACAACAAAACCAACAATAACAAAACCAGCAACAATGCCAACAACAATTCCTCCAACCTCTCCGGCACCTACACCGAATCCCAGCTGGGCAGTTTCATAGCCGATGCCATCCAAGGCACAACTGCCAATACCGCCAATACAGGTACAACTGCAACTACAAATACTACGGCCACCGGAACCAAAATTCCCATAGATGCCGATTCTCTCCAAAAAGCCACTATCGGCATCAGTGCCGGCAATATTCCCGTCCTGAATTTCAAAGCCAAGCTGGATTTCCAGATTATCCCCAAGATAACCAAATTGGGGTATGTCACCGAAGGAATATGGAAAGCCAAAAGAATCGGCAATACCAAGCTGGACAAAGAATTGGAAGACAAAACCTACAATGGCTTGGAATTGGATAAAAACTCCAACGGCTTCACTGTCACCGGCGGCAATGGCATCCAACTGATTATTGAAGGCCATAATGTTTCCATCAACCAAAGCCTGTTGACTACCGACAGCCCGACTTTTGCGGGACTGACTGCCACTAACTTTAATCTGACTACTCTGGATTTGGGAACCAATACCATCACTGATGGAGTGATGTCCGGTGATTGGGATTTCGGGACGGGAACTTTAACCACTTCCGGAGCGCTGGCTGTCGGAAGCATTAGCGCCGGAGGCAATTAGGTTCATAAAAAAGTTATCCACATTTTCACTTTCCTTTACCGAAGCCTCTTTTTATGCTATAATTGATAGTAAAAGGGATACTAAAACAAAAAGTTAAGAACTAAACATGGAGCCGAAGCAGCAAAACCACAAAATAGCTATCTACTATTCACTTTGTGCTATTGCTTTTTTGATTTTCCTCAAATTCGTGAGTCCCAATTTCCTCCAAGGCGTCTTGGAATTAGTCATCACTTTCCTGCCTTTTATCATTATCCTGCTCTTGTCCCTCTACGGCTACCGGAGATACCGGAAAAACCCCGAATTCCACCTGGCTATCAGAAAACATGTCCTCACCGAAATCTTCTATTTGCTCCTGGTAACCTTGCTTTTCTACGTCCTCTATTCCCCCAAATCCTTCCGTCCCTATTACTACTGGCTGCAAGGATTCGCCAAGGTTTTAGGCATGGATACTTTCTTCTTCATCCTGTCATACCTAGCCATCGGCGTGGTATCTTTCATATTGATTTTTTTCTTCATCCGCCTGTATCAGAAATCCAAAGGCATTTATCCGGGTTCCCCCCAACTGCTTTTCAAACATTGTCTGGAAACCATCTTCATAATTTTATTCATCCTCTGGTCCGCTTCTATCTTTGCTTTCCCCACCGCCTACGCGCCTGTCACGGACCTTACTTCCGATTTCCTTTATACCCTCTCTTTCGGCAAATTTCAGACCGCCCACTATGACGGCACTCCCAGCCAGCTTTTATCCTTAAGCAATCTCAGCCACTCTTTACGCGATACTCTTTCTAATCTCAAAAATGACGTCGCCAATTCCCACGATGAATTTACCACCAACATCACCGACACCAAGAATGAGCTGGACAGCGTCATTGCCAGAACCAACAAGGATTTGAATCTCAAACTGACCAAGGACTTAAGCGACCGGCTGGACTTAACCGGCGGGACTATCAACGGCAAACTGATCGTCGTAAAGTCTTTTACCGTCACCGATACTTCCTATCTCAATGATATCGTGCCGAGCGATGACAATTCTTATGACCTGGGCACCGCCTCCACCGGCTGGAACAATGTCTACGCCACCCGCCTTTTCGGTTCCTCGGTCTTAACGGTCGGGGACGGCTCTTCCAGCCATTCCCTGTCTTCCTCCAATGATTTCTTAATTTCCGGCAAACTGGAAGTCAACGGAGCGGTTTACTTGGATAGTAGCCTGACCCTCTCCCAAGCCTTGGATTTAAACAGCCAGAAGATTATTAATCTAGGCACGCCCACCGACACTACCGATGCCGTTACCCTGGCCTATCTTACCAATTACGCCATTCAGAAACCCGGCAGCCCTAGCGACTACAGTCTCTTGTATTACAAAAATTCTGCCTGGACATCCTTAACTGCTCCGACGGTTGATGCAACCTATCTTAAATACACAACGGCGGGCGGATTGACTTGGGGAGCGGTGGTCACCAGCGGCGGAGATGTGACCGGGCCGGCCTCTGCAACGCTGAATAATATCGCGGTCTTTGACAATGTAAACGGCAAAGTTATTGCCGATGGGGGAACGACCATTGCGGCGCTCCAGGGGCTGATAGACGCCAAAGCGCCGAATGTTGCCAATTATGCCCAATATTATCCCGGGGGAACGGATGTGGCAGTGGCGGACGGGGGGACAGGACAATCCTCCTATACTAATGGTCAGTTATTGATAGGAAATACAACTGGCAATACCTTGACTAAAGCCACTTTAACAGAAGGTACGGGAATTAGTATAACAAACAGTACCGGCTCCATCAGTATTGCTTCTACACTTGGAACCTCCGTAGATCTTGCAAGTGAAATTACCGGAACTCTTCTAGTAGCCAACGGCGGGACTAATGCCGGCGCTTTTACTCAAGGCTCTATAGTTTTTGCCGGAGCTAGCGGCACTTATACACAAAACAATGCTAACTTTTTTTGGGACAATACCAACTACAGAATGGGGATTGGGACGACGGCGCCAGCTGGAATTTTAGATATCCGGGGCGGGACAGCGGCATCAGGAGCGGGAACTAATATAAATGTTTATGCCCAGAATGCCCATACTAATGGCTACGGGGGAGACATCAATTTAATAACCGGCTCTAGCACTAATAATGGCAAGTTAGGCAGTGTAATTATTGGCATGGGAACCACTGCCCCAATTGCTACAACTGGTAATACTTCACTCTCTCTCCAATCAAACACTACATATAACTTTTTAGAGATACTCAATAGCGGTGGGGCTGGCAAAGGCGCATCTTTTGGAATGGGAGATAATGATCTTGAACTCTGGAGTTATCAGGGAGGCAATACCGAATTTTGGACCGATTATGGCGGCGATTCTCAGGTAATGACCTTGACTAATGCCGGTAATTTGGGCATAGGGACTACGAATCCGACTGCTAAACTTTCCGTGGCTGGCGGCATCCGAGTTGGTTCCACTTATGCCGGCATCGGTTCTACCGCCGCGACTAATTATTCCTGGTTTGAAGACAGAGTCGGTATCGGCACCACCACTCCCGGCCAGATGCTGGACATTGGCACTTCCGCCGCCGGAGGCAATGTCAACATCGCCAACGGCTGGCTGTGCGTAGACACTAACGGAGCCTGTACTTATGGTGGAGGTTCTGCCACTGCCGGAGAAATTTATGCAGTCAACACAACCGTAGAAGGCGCCGACTACGCCGAATACTTCTACACTAAGGACACTAACCTAAAACCCGGCGAAGTCGTCTGCGTAGATACCCAGAACAGCAATGCTGTCAAAAGATGTGCTAATACCGGCGATAACGATGTCATGGGCATCATTTCTTCCAATCCTTCGGTAGTCGGCAACAATAGCGATAATATTGCCAAAGACAGAGACCATTACAAAATCGTGGGTATGCTCGGCCAAGTCCAGGGCAAAGTCACCGATGAAAACGGAGCTATCAAAATTGGCGACAGCCTAACTTCCTCTGCTACTCCCGGCTATATGCGCAAAGCCGAGGCCGGCGAATCCACCGTCGGCGTGGCTATGCAGAACTTTGACCAGAATCAAGGCACCATCCCAGTCCTCATTTCCAGGAGAAACAAAAGCCTGACCGTGGAAAAAGTGGAAGAGGCCGTCACCAACCGCATCGCTGAAATGGATGTCCAAGACCAAGTGGCCAATTTGATTGCCCAGGCCCAAAAAGCCCTGACGGAAGAAATGAACTCCAGCCTTAACAGCCTGGATTTAAGGCTTAGCGCCCAGGAAGACATCGTCGCTCTGCTCCAAACGCAGATTGACGAACTCAAAAAACTCACTAGCCAGGATTTGAATGTGGCCCAGATAGAAGCCAATACTACTGACATTGAATATCTTAAGACTCTTCTGGGAATAAGCGGTTCTAATCCCAATGGCGATGTCACGCTGCTGGGCAATCTCAAAGCCGAAGGGGTGGAAACGGGGAAACTGACGATTTGTGTAATTGGCGAAGAAGATCCGACGATTGGAACGGCGGAAATTTCCGCAGGGGGCAAAAGCAAAGAAATCAAAACTACGGCTGTGGGAGAAAAATCCAAAATATTTGTTTCTCCCGAATCTGACCCAGGCAGCTATCTTTGGACAGAAAAAATTAAAGATTCTGATGGTGAATATACCGGATTTTATATTAAACTGAATACGGAAGCGGAAAATAAGGTTAATGTGAACTGGTGGATTGTCCAAGAAAAATAAAATTATTTAGTACCTATTTAAAAAGAGCATCTTAGCCGATGCTCTTTTAATATTTTGAAAAAATTGCTTAAATAAAAGGAATTTATTATAATAAAAACAGCGTAAAATACTTAATTTTATAAATATGGCAGAAAAAAATAGCGAGCTTATGGATAAAATAGTTTCGCTTTGCAAACAACGAGGTTTTATCTTTCCCGGTTCGGAAATTTACGGCGGGCTGGCCAATGCCTGGGATTTCGGGCCGCTGGGCGTGGAACTCAAAAATAATTTGAAAAAACATTGGTGGAAAACTTTCGTGCAGGAACGGATGGATATAGTCGGGCAGGACGGTGGGATAATTTTAAATCCGAAAGTCTGGGAAGCCAGTGGACATGTGGCGGGATTTAGCGACGAACTTATAGAATGCAAAAATTGCCACAACCGGTTTCGCGCCGATGAAATAGATATTAAAAAATGTCCTGCTTGCGGAAAGAATAGTTGGACCGAACCGACCAAATTCAACACCATGTTCAAGACCAATATTGGTCCGACCGAAGAAAAATCCTCTGTGGCCTATCTGCGTCCCGAAACAGCCCAAGCTATTTTTGTGGATTTTCCGACCATCGTTCAGGTTTCGCGCAAAAAACTGCCTTTCGGCGTAGCGCAAATAGGCAAAGCTTTCCGCAACGAAATCACGCCGGGCAATTTTGTTTTCCGGACTCGCGAATTCGAACAGATGGAAATCGAATATTTTTTCAATCCTAAAGACGGCTGGCAGAAATATTTTGACCAGTGGCTGGAAGATTTGAAACAATGGATGGAAAAAGTCGGCATTGATAAATCCAAATTAAATTTCCGTGAAATTCCCGATGGCGAACGGGCGCATTATTCCCAGCGGACAATTGACATTGAATTTGAATTTCCCTTCGGGCAAAAAGAGCTTTTCGGGCTGGCTTATCGGAAGGACTATGATCTGGCCAAGCACAAAATCGAATATGCTGATCCGGAAACCAACGAAAAATACGTTCCCCATGTCATCGAACCGAGTTTGGGCGTCGAAAGAGGACTTTTAGCAATCTTACTTTCGGCTTATTCAGAAGAAGAAGTAAAAAGCGAAAAACGGGTAGTTATGAAATTTACCAAAGATATCGCGCCGATAAAAGTAGCGGTTTTGCCGCTTTCCAAAAAGCCGGAACTGGAAAAAGTAGCCCAAGAAATTTGGGCTGGACTTTCCAAAAAGTTTATGGCAGAATACGACATTACCGGTTCTATCGGCAAAAGATACCGCCGGCAGGACGAAATCGGCACGCCCTATTGTGTCACTGTTGATTTTGAAACCTTGAACGATCAGGCAGTAACGGTGAGAGATAGAGATACGATGAAGCAGGAAAGAATTAAAATAGATAAGCTGGAAGCATATTTTAAAAGTAATTTGTAATATGTAATTTGTAATTATGATTTTTTAAATTTACCAAATTACTAATTACCAATTACTAATTACTCATAATTAATTTTTATTTTTTGTAATTTATTTCTATTCTATGAATGTAAATCAAATTTATCAGTTAGCCATCAAAATAGGAATTGATAATGATTTCCGTCCTAAAGCCCAAATTGCCAAACAGCTGAAAAGGCTCAAAGAAAAATACCAAAAGCTTTCTGCGGACGAGAAAGCCGTTTTTGACAAGGATAAATTTTCCAATCCTTTTTCAGACACGCGCATCCATTATGATGCCGGCGTCAAAAATGTGAAGAAAGTTTTAGCCGGCATCGATATTGATAGCGGCGATTTGATGATAATGAAATATTTGAATGATGAAAACCCCAAAAAACCCATTAATTTGGCAATTAACCATCATCCACTTGGCAAAGCGCTGGCGGATCTTTCTGATGTCATGCATCTGCAAGCAGATATTCTGGCGCAATACGGCGTGCCCATCAATGTGGCAGAAAGCCTAATGAAAATCCGGATCAGCGAAGTCAGCCGAGGCGTCAATCCGGCCAATCATTTCAAGGTGGTAGATTCGGCCAAACTTTTAAATTTAAGCTTGATGAATGTGCATACCCCGGCGGATAATCTGGTGGCTAAATTCGTGGAGAAAAAAATCAAGGAAGACCAGCCGGAATATGTCGGAGATATTTTGAAATCGCTTCTGGAAATTCCGGAATACAAAATTGCGGCGCAGAAAGGCTTCGGCCCGACGCTTTTTACCGGCGAGGAAGATAATCGCTGCGGCCGGATCGCTTTTACTGAAATTACCGGAGGTACGGATGGCAGCCCGAAAATATATGAAAAAATAGCTAATGCCGGCATTGGCACGGTCATTTCCATGCACCAGAGCGAAGAGCATAAAAAAGCCGCCGAAAAAGCGCATATCAATATCGTTATTGCCGGACATATTTCCTCTGATTCCATCGGCATGAATTTATTTTTGGATGAACTGGAGAAAAAAGGCATTGAAATCATTCCGTGTTCGGGACTTATAAGAATAAAGAGAAAATAAACTATGAAATATAAAAAAACCACTCTCAAAAACGGTCTCCGGATTATTACTTGCCCGATGAAAGATACGCAAACGGTAACAGTAGTGATTGTGGTCGGTGTCGGCTCACGCTACGAAACGGAAAGAGAAGCCGGACTTTCCCATTTCATCGAACATATGTTTTTCAAAGGCACCCAGAAACGGCCGACAACTTTGGATATTTCCGGAGAATTGGATTCAATCGGCGGGGAATATAACGCTTTTACCGGCAAGGATAAAACTGGTTATTTTGCCAAAGTGGATATCAAACATCTGAATATCGCCTTGGATGTAGTTTCCGATATTTTTCTCAATTCCAAACTGGACGAGAAGGAAATAGAAAAAGAGCGGGGAACCATTATTCAGGAACTGAATATGTACGAAGACACGCCGGTTATGAATGTCGGCGATATTTACGAGCAGCTGCTATATAGCCAGAATCCTTTAGGCCGGGAAATTGTCGGCAGTAAAAAAACTATCACCTCGGTCAAGCGGGAAAAATTTGTGGAATATATGCGCCGCTTTTATGTGGCCAACGACACGATAATCTGCGTAGCCGGAAAATTTGACGAGCAAAAAGTTATTTCGGAAATAAAAAAGTATTTCTCCCAAATGGCTAAAGGCCAAAAACCGAAATTTTTGAAAATTTCTGAAAAACAGAAAAAACCGGCAGTCAGGCTGAAATTTAAAAAAACTGACCAGACCCATCTGGTTTTAGGCGTCCGCGCTTATAACGAAAACCACCCGGATCGCTTTGCGCTGGCCTTGCTGGCTATAATTTTAGGCGGCAATATGTCCAGCCGGCTTTTCATCGAAATCAGGGAAAAACGGGGGCTGGCTTATCATGTCAGCACCAGTGTGGAAGATTTTGCCGACTGCGGTTATCTGGCCACCAAAGCCGGAGTGGAACATAAAAATTTGGAAATCACCGTCAAAACAATTCTGGAAGAATATGAAAAAATCGCCAAAAATAAAGTCAGCCCGAAAGAGCTCCAGAAAGCTAAGGATTTCGTGAAAGGCAAAAGCGTGATGGGACTGGAAGCTTCCGATGAAGTGGCCATGTTTCTCATTGACCAGGAAGCCCGGCGCGGCCGGATTATGACCATGGAAGAGATTTTTAGAAAAGTAGATAAAGTTTCCATTAGTGATATACTAAGGGTAGCCAAGGATATTTTCCGGAAAAACCGTCTAAATCTGGCAGTCATTGGCCCGCATAAAAATGAAAAAGAACTGCAGAAGCTTATTAAATAATCATTTAGTTTAAAAATATGGAGAAAAAATTCAATGTTGAAATTTCCGTCGGCATCATTCTGAAAACAATTCTGGTTTTATTGATGCTCTGGTTTCTCTATTTAATCAGGGATGTTCTGGCGCTTCTTTTCATCGCGGTTATTATTGTTTCAGTGCTTAATCCGATGGTTAATTTCCTTAAAAGAAAACATATTCCGCGTTCAATTGGAGTAGCGATTATTTATGTAATCCTTTTCTTAATTATCAGCATTTTAGTTTCTTCCCTTATTTTTCCAGCTATGAATCAAGCCAGGGACTTTTCGCAAAATTGGCCAGTATTCGCCGAAAATGTTTCCAATTTTTTCGGCAAGATTACCGGCTTTTTCCAAACCCAGCATATAAATTTCGGTAGCGAGCAGATATTCGGTGAATTAAGCAGCAAAACCTCCAGCATTTCCGGCGGAATTTTTTCCACAACCGTCGGCGTATTTTCCGGTTTTGTTTCAACGATTGTAGTTTTAGTTCTGGCTTTCTACATGCTGGTCAAAGAAAATGGCATCAGGCATTTTGTGGTCTTTGTCACTCCGGAAAAATATAAAGAGTATGCAGGAAACCTAACTTCTAAAATTGAGGACAAAATTGGAAAATGGGTGCAAGGCCAGCTGGCCGTTATGATTATTGTGGCCATGCTGGTTTTTATCGGGCTTTGGGCGGTGGGCGTCCCTTACGCTTTATTTTTGGCTATTATAGCCGGTCTTTTGGAAATCGTTCCTTTTATCGGAGCCATCGTTTCTTCCGTTATCGGCATTATTCTGGGCTTCACAGTTTCTCCGGTAGTTGGGATTTCAGCGGCGATTGTTTATATAATAATCCACCAGGTTGAAGGCAATATTTTGGTGCCGCAGATAATGAAAAAAGTGGTGGGGCTGAATCCAATTGCGGTGATTTTGGTTTTGATGATTGGCGCCAAATTAGGCGGAGTTTTGGGGATAGTGCTTTCCGTTCCGATAGCTACCGCAGCCAGTGTTTTTATCGAAGACTTGTTTAAAGATAAGGCTTAGCGAAAAAATAAAAACTCCCTATCTAAACGGGGAGTTTTTTTATATTTTATATAAAAAGCAAAATAATGGCGATTATCGAAAAAATAATGTCATTGGCCGCATTCCGTAAATTCCACTGACGCTCGGGAGCAAATTTTTGAATTTTATTTATGGAAAGATGAACCCAGACATGAAAATTATACAGAGGCTTCAAAAATTTCCACCGGAAAAGCCAGTAAAAAAGATTGACTGAATCCGGTAGAAGCGAAAAAAAAGCTCCCACTAAAATATTTATTGTAATTTCTTTATTAAAACCGTAATGATAAAGCGCCGCCAAAATTATCAAGCCGGCTGTCGAAAGATCGATTAAAATTTTCCACCAAGTATTTTTGAGCTTATCAACCCGGCTGTCCAGATATTCGCCATGACGGAAAGTATCCAGAATAAAATGAATAATAATGGCCGAGAGGCCAATCAACCAAGGATTATTTATATTTTTTCCGATAGCCGCGCCGACAAGGGCATGAGTAGCTAATATCATATGCTAATTTTAAATTTAGACTTTAAAATTACAAGTCTTTTTTACTTGAAAAACCCTTTATTATAGGTTAAACTAACTATATGAGTACTGGTATATTATACATTGTGGCGACCCCCATTGGCAACCTGGGCGACTTGACTTTCCGGGCGCTGGAAACTTTGAAAAAGGCCGATTTGATCGTTTGCGAAGATACGCGCAACACCAAAAAACTTTTGGATAAATATGCCATTGCAACGCCGTTAGCTTGCTTCTATAAAAAGGGCGGGAAAGGCGCCATTAAGCCGGGGTTAGCTTCCGAATTTGTCATAGCCAATTTGCGAAATGGAAAAAATGTAGCTTTGGTAACTGATGCCGGCACGCCGGGCATTTCCGATCCAGGGAATCTTTTGGTAGAAAAAGCGATTGAAAACCAGATTCCGGTCATTCCCATTCCGGGCGCTTCGGCTCTGACGGCGCTGGCTAGCGTTTCCGGAATTGATTTATCCAAATTTGTTTTTCTGGGTTTCCCGCCGCACAAAAAAGGAAGAATGACTTTCATTGCGGATATTTTCAAAAGTAACTACCCAGTAATTATTTATGAGTCTAAATATAGAATCTTAAAACTATTGAAAGAATTGAGCGGATATAGCGGAGAAAAGCGGATAAATTTAATAATTGGTCGGGAATTAACAAAGATGTATGAGGAAATAATTAAAGGCGATGTGGAAACTGTAATAAAATATTTTTTGGAAAATAAGCAAAAAAATTTAGGAGAATTCACGGTTATAATTTATAAATAAAAAATGACGATTTTTACGAAGAAAGGCGAAATATTATTGTATGAAAAAGAATCATATTTTGTTAGAGGATTATTTTTTAAAATATATAATGAGTTGGGTCCGGGGCACAAAGAATCGGTTTATTCCAAAGCTCTAGTTCAAGAATTTAAAGAAAGTAAAGTACCATTTGAGAGTGAAAAGCATTTAAAAATTATTAGAAATAAAGAAATTTTGGGAACATTCAGGGTGGATTTTGTAATTTGGGATAAAATGATTATTGAATTAAAAGCACTGGAATTTTTACCAATAATTTCAGAAAGACAAATTCAATCATATCTTTCCGGTTCAAAATATAAATTAGCCTTCCTTGTAAATTTTGGAGCAAAGAAATTAGAAATAATAAGAAAAGTTAATGATAAGGCGAAAAAATCCGCAATATCTGCTCAATCCGCTTTATTCGCATAAACTTATGAAAAAGTTTTACATAACTACCACCCTGCCTTATGTCAATGCCGATCCGCATATCGGTTTTGCTATGGAAATTATTCTAGCAGATGTCCAGGCCAGGATGCATAGGGAATTGGACGAAGAAGTATTTTTCAATACCGGCACCGATGAACACGGCCTCAAGGTTTGCCGGAAAGCCGAAGAACTGGGGAAGGGAACGCAGATATATTGCGACGATAAATCTTTGGAATTTAAAAAATTAAAAGAAACTTTAAATCTTAGCTATGACAATTTCATCCGCACGACCGATGAAAAACATATCCGGGCGGCGCAGGAATTTTGGAAAAAATGCGATACCAATGGCGATATCTATAAAAAATTATATAAGATAAAATATTGCGTCGGCTGCGAGCTGGAAAAAACCGAATCGGAACTGGAAAACGGCAGATGCCCCTACCATCCCGACCAGGAACTGGAAATTATTGAGGAAGAAAATTATTTCTTCCGCTTTTCCAAGTATCAGGAGAAACTTCTGGAGCTCTATAAAAATAATCCGGATTTTGTCTATCCAAAAAAGCGCCTGAACGAAATCATGAAATTTATTGAAAAAGGCCCGGAAGATTTCAGCGTTTCGCGCCTGAAAAGCAAAATGCCATGGGGTGTGGAAGTGCCAGGTGATTCGGAACATATAATGTATGTCTGGTTTGACGCCTTAGTGAGTTATATTTCTTGTTTAGGATGGCCGTGCCATTGTGAAAGAGTCAATAAGTTCGGGGCAAAAGAATCTTCGGATATGGCGCTTTGCAAAAAAGATAAATGTAATTATAAAAAATTCTGGCCGGGGATTCAAGTAGCAGGCAAAGATAATTTGCGCCAGCAATCGGCTATGTGGCAGGCGATGCTGATGTCAGCCGGAATTGCCAACTCCAAACGAATTTTTATTGACGGCTTCATTAATGTCAACGGCCAAAAGATGAGCAAGAGCCTAGGCAATATTATTATTCCTTCGGAAATGATGGAAAAATTCG